>NZ_JAAPBF010000052.1 GCF_022695985.1 Streptomyces sp. NP-1717
GCCTTCCGTACGTACGGGGCGTCCGTGCTGCCCGGCGTTACCGGTCAGACGGTCAGTGAGTCAGTCGCTCAGACGACGGACAGCTCGACCTTGATGTTGCCGCGCGTGGCGTTGGAGTACGGGCACACCTGGTGCGCCTTCTCCAGCAGGTCCTTCGCGGTGGCGGCGTCCACGTTCGGGATGGACGCCTCCAGCTCGACCTCGAGTCCGAAGCCGCCGGCCTCGGACTTGCCGATGCTGACCCTGGCGGTCACGGTCGAACCGGATATGTCCGCCTTCTCCTTGCGGGCGACGACGCCGAGCGCGCCCTGGAAGCAGGCGCTGTAACCGGCGGCGAAGAGCTGCTCGGGGTTCGTACCGGCGCCGCTGCCACCCATCGACTTGGGCGGGTTGACGACGACGTCGAGCTGGCCGTCGTCCGTGGAGACGCGGCCGTCACGGCCGTTCTCCGCGGTGGCGACAGCGGTGTAGAGGGTGTCGATCTTCTGGATGGTCATTCGGGGGTGTCCTTCTTCTTGTACGCCGCGGCTCGCGCCCACGGACCACGACGGCCTCGCACGAGCCTAACGGGTGGGCGTCAGTTGAGGGTGACGATCATCTTTCCGGTGTTCTCGCCGCGCAGCAGACCGAGGAAGGCGTCGAAGCCGCTGCCGATGCCTTCCACCGAGGTCTCCCGGTACTTCAGCTCGCCGGAGGCCAGCCAGCCGGCCACGTCCTTGACGAACCGCGGCTGGAGGGCCTGGTGATCGCCGACGAGCATGCCGTGCAGGCGCAGCCGCTTGCCGATGACCTGGGCGAGGTTGCGCGGGGCGGGGGCGGCCTCGGTGCTGTTGTACTGCGAGATCATTCCGCAGATGGTGGCGCGGCCGTGCAGGTTGAACGAGGAGATCGCG
This sequence comes from Streptomyces sp. NP-1717, assembly GCF_022695985.1. GTDB lineage: Bacteria > Actinomycetota > Actinomycetes > Streptomycetales > Streptomycetaceae > Streptomyces. The sequence continues at coordinate 894 of NZ_JAAPBF010000052.1, forward strand.
GCTTCCAGGTGCTCGCCGCCGACGTTGTCGAAGTAGACGTCGATGCCGTCCGGCGCGGCCTTCTTGAGCTGTTCCTTGACCGATCCGCCGGTCTTGTAGTTGAAGGCGGCGTCGAAGCCGTACTCCTCCACGAGGAGTTTGACCTTGTCGTCGGATCCGGCCGAGCCGATGACCCTGGACGCGCCCTTGATCCGGGCGAGTTGGCCGACCTGGCTGCCGACGGCGCCCGCGGCGCCGGAGACGAACACGGCGTCGCCCTCCTTGAAGGAGGCGACCTCGAAGAGTCCGGCGTAGGCGGTGAGGCCCGGCATGCCGAGGACGCCGAGGTAGGCGCTGAGCGGTGCGAGCGAGGCGTCGACCTTGACCGCGTACCGGGCGGGCACGTGCGCGTACTCCCGCCAGCCGAGCCCGTGCAGCACATGGTCACCGACCGCGAACCCGTCCGCGTTCGAGGCGACGACCTCGCCGACGGCCCCGCCGTCCATGGGGTGGTCGAGCTTGAACGGCGGCGTGTACGACTTCACGTCGTTCATCCGGCCGCGCATGTACGGGTCGACCGAGAAGTGCTTGTTGCGGACGAGGATCCTGCCTTCGCCCGGCTCGGTCACCGGGACCTCGCGCAGGGCGACGTCCTCGGCCTTCGGCCAGCCGTGCGGGCGGGCCACGAGATGCCATTCGCGGCCGGACGCGGGAAGAGCGGTCATGGGTGCGATGTCTCCTCGGGTTGCGGGTGCTCGGGTACGGGGGTGGTCAGGGGCTGAGGTGCTCAGGTTCCACGGAAGAAAGCTTCACTACCTGAAACAACCATGCCCCTAGATATTTCATGTTGTCAAGTAAAGGGGTATCCTGGCACCCATGGCCACTGAGCACTCGGACCCCTTGACCCTCGAAGTCGTCGGACTCATCGGCACGGTCGTGGCCCGCTACTACGAGGAGTACGACCACGCCGCCGCTGAGCACTCGCTCACCGGTGCGCAGGCACGCGTGCTGGGGCTGCTGTCCATCCAGCCCATGCCCATGCGCCGGATCGCGCGGAAGCTGAAGTGCGAGCCGTCGAATGTCACGGGGATCGTGGACCGGCTGGAGTCACGCGGTCTGGTGGAGCGCCGCCCGGACCCCTCGGACCGGCGGGTGAAGCTCGCGGCGCCCACCGAGAAGGGGCGCGAGACCGCGCGGCAGCTCCGGGACGGGCTGAACTTCGCGCGTGAACCGCTCGCGGACCTGTCCGTGGACGAACGGACGGTGCTGCGGGATCTGCTGCGGCGGATGCTGGGGGACGACGCCGGCGACTGAGCGCCGCGCCCGGCCTCAGAAGCAGAAGACAATCAGGACGCAGTCGTCGTCTTCCGTCGGCGTCGGGGTCGGGGTGGGGTCGGGCGCCGGAGGCGGCGGCTGATTCGGCTGCCCCGGGGTGCTCGGACCACCCGTCGGGCTGGTGGAGTCCGTGGGACCGGGCGAATCACTGGGATTCGGCCCGTCGCTCGCCCCGGCCGAGTCCGACGGCGCCGGGGACCCCTCGTCCGCCGGCCCGGATCCCTTGCCCGTGCCTGTCGCCGAGGGGTCCGGCGAACCGTTTCCGCCGGGTCGGGCCGAGCCCGTGGAGCCGGAGGGAGTGCCTACCACCGGACCGGGATCCTTGGGTTCCTTCGGGTCCGACGGGGGTGGCCCCCCGTCGAGCTCGATGGCCCTGTCCTCCTGTACGGAGGTGGCGTCACCGTCGCCGCCGGACTCCAGCGCCAGCTCGGCCAGGCTCAGCGCGCCGACCGCCAGGACGAGACCCATCACAGTGAGCAGGACGACTCGGCCCTTGCGCCGGTGGGCACCGCGCTCGGCGCGCATCTCGCGGCGCTCGCGCCGGGTCACCTTCCGCTTGCGGGAGCCGCGCTGACGGCGCGGGCCCGGGGCGGACTCCTGACCGTGTTCACGCGTGGCGAGGACCACCTCCGCCTCGTACGGAACGGGGTCGTGGAGCCGTAGCTCCTCGGCGGGCGTACCGCACCCCGCGCACGCCAGGGCGCCGTTGAGGTGCCGCCGACAGTGATGGCAGTAGTCCATGGCGCCCTGAAGATAATCCGACCGGCGCCGGTGCGGGCACCCGCGAAGTGAAGATCCTGTGTGGAATCGGCCCTTCCACCAATCCGCCGCCCGGCCTGCCCCGAAGGGGCACGATGTCGCTATGAATGCCACGACATCGGCCGGAGCCGGTGGAACCTCCCGGCCTTTCGGACCACGCGACTTCCAGCTCGTACTGCTGCGCCGGATGGCCGACCACCAGCCCGGTCTGGTCGAGGACGCCCGGCGTGAACTGGGCGCCTCGCTGGGCGAGATGAGGGAGGCCAACCGGCGCTGGCAGGCCATGGTCCGCTCCCCCCGCGCCCGGGGCGCGCTGTCGCGCTACCGCTCGGTGCTGGGCGCGCCGGAGGCGACGTTCCCCCGGCAGGTCGGCGATCTGGCGTGCGAGGTGCTGCTGTGGCCCGTACCGCTCTGGCCCTCGCTGCGCTTCGAGGTGACGGCCGCGCCGGGCGGCGGTGTGTGGAACGAGTGGCTGGTGCGCGCGCCCGGCGAGCGGGGCCCCGAGCTGCGTTCGGCCGGCGATCTGCGCCCCTGGTCCTGCACGGTCGACGAGGTCGCCCGCGCGTTCGCGCCGGCCAGCCCGATGGAGGGGACGGCGCCGACCCGCTGGGGTCTCGCGTTCGACGTGCCGGGGACGGGACCGTGCGTCGCGGAGTTCACCTGGGGCCTGCTCCAGCGCTGGTCGCCGAGGCCCTGAGACCGGGCGGTGGGCGGGCGGCACGCACCTGGCGCGGCGTCAGGGCGGAGCCCGGCGCGGTGTCGGCGCCGTACCCCGACCGGCGCATCCCAGCGCGCGCGGAGCCCCTGCCGCGCCCACGATGCGAAGAGGACCGGCCGCCCGCCGGTGATACACCTCAGCGCTCCCGGGAGAAGAACCCGCCGTGACCGTCAGCCTTGAGCAGTTGCGCCGTTGCCATGTCGCCGTCGATCTCGGGGCCGCCAGGACCCGGGTCTTTGTGAAGGGAGCCGGGCTCGTCGTGGACGAGCCGAGCGTCGCCGCGGTCAACACCCGCAGCGGCGCGCTCATCGCCGTCGGCGCCCTGGCCGAACAGATGACGGGCCGTACGCCGGACTACATCCGCGTCACCCGCCCCGTGACCGGCGGCACCGTCGTGGACATCGACATGGCCCAGCGGATGCTGCGCCATCTCCTCGGCGAGAAGCTGCGCCGCCAGCTCCGCAGGAAGCCCCGGCTGCGGGCGGCGGCGTGCACCCCCCACGACAGCGACCCGCTGGCCCAGCGCGCGGCGATCGAGACGCTGGTGGGTCTCGGGGCCCGCCGGGTCGAGCTGGTCGACACGCTCATCGCCGCGGCCGTCGGCTGCGGGCTGCCCGTGGAGGAGCCGACCGCCACCATGATCATGGTGTGCGGGGCGGCGACCACCCAGGTCGCCGTGTTGTCGCTGGGGTCGATCGTGACGGCCCAGCGGGTCCCGGTCGGCGGCAACGCGATCGACCACGCGGTCATCCAGCACCTGCGCCACCAGCACGAGTTGATGCTGCCGAGCCAGTCCGTCCGGCCGCTCCAGCTCGCGCTGCGCGGCAACGGCATCACCCCCGACGGCCCCACCTCGACGGAGATCCACGGCCGTGACGTGGCGACGGGGCTCGCCCGGTCGGTCGTCGTGGACACCGCCGCCGTACGGCAGGCCATCCACACCCCGCTGACCGCCGTGCTCGACGGCATCGGCAAGGTGCTGCGCGACTGCCCGCCGGACCTGGTCGCCGATCTCGCCGACACCGGGATCATGATGGTCGGCGGCAGCGCGCTGCTGCCCGGTCTCGACCAGATGCTGCGTGACGCGACGGGCATGCCGGTGCACATCGCCGAGCGGCCCGACGTCTGCGCGATCCTCGGGCTCGGGGCGATGCTGGACGGGAAGATCCAGCCCCTGGTGCTCAATCCGCTGGCGCACGCCGAGTGACGTGACATGACGGCGGGCGGCGGCGGAGGGCCGGGCGAGAGCGAGCACGGACACGACGGCGAGGACGCGGAAGAGGACGAGGAAGAGGACGAGAACGACGGCGAGGACGGCCGGGACGGCGAGGACGCCGACGACCGGGACGGCGGCCCGGACGCGCCCGGCCACGGGCGCCCGGCAAAGAAGACCCCCCGGCTGCCCATGCTGCTCGATGCCGTCCTCAACGTCGGGACCGAGGGTGAGCTGGCCGCCACCCTCCAGCACGTCGTCGACAGCGCCGCCGACCTCACCGAAGCCCGCTACGGCGCACTCGCGCTCGCCGGCCCCGCCCACGGCCGGGGTCCCGACCGCGGCCGGAGCCGTATCGCCGAACTCTTCTCCGTCGGCCTCAGCGACGACGAGCGCCGCCGCATCACCCGGCTTCCCACCGGACACACCGGTCTGCTCGGCCACCCGGGCAGCTCCCTGAGCCTCGGCGTCCCCGTCCGGGTCCACAACGACGTACTCGGCCACCTCTGTCTCGCCCGCAAGCGGCACGGCCCCTTCACCGAGGAGGACCTGGCCCTGCTGCGGGTACTCGCCTCACAGGCCGGGATCGCCATCGGCAACGCGCGCCTGTACGGGACCGCCCGCCAGCGCGAGCGGTGGATCGAGGGCGCCGCCGCCGTCACGACCGCGCTGCTCAGCGGGGAGACCGCGGAGGACGCGCTGAACACGCTGGCGAAGTCGGCGCGGATCCTGGCCGGAGCCGCCGCCGGGGTGGTGCTCCTGCCCACCGACGAGGGCGGTATGGAGATCGTCGCCGCCTCGGCACTGGACGACCCCGGCGACATCGTCGGTACGAACATCGCGCCCGGCTCCCCCGTACTCGACCAACTCCTCAGCGGCGAACCGGTGTACATCGACGACTCGGCGACCGACCCCCGGATGACCACCCATGTCCGCAGCCGCTTCGGGCCCAGCATGATGCTGCCGCTCCAGAGCGGCGGCCGGCTGATCGGCACGCTCGCCCTCCCGCGCAAGCGCGGCGGACGCCCGTACACCGCCGTGGACCGGCTGCTGGCCACGCAGTTCGCCTCCCAGGCCGCGCTCGCGCTGGTCCTGGCGGACGCCCAGCACAACCGGGAGCGGCTGGCGGTCTTCGAGGACCGCGACCGGATCGCCCGTGACCTGCACGACCTGGTCGTACAGCGGCTGTTCGCCACCGAGATGATGCTGGAGTCGACCCGGCGGCGCGCGGGCGAGGGGGAGCTGTCCGATCTGCTCGGCCATGCCGTGGACGAGCTGGACTCCACGATCCAGGAGGTACGGACGACGATCTTCGCCCTCCAGCAGCCGCCCGCCGACGCGCCGACGAGTCTGCGCGGCAAGGTGCTGCGCGAGACGGCGGGCGCGGCGGCCCTGCTGGGATTCCAGCCGTCCGTGCACTTCACGGGGGCGGTGGACACCCTCGTGGAGGAGACACTGCACACCGGGCTGCTGGCCGCGCTGCGCGGCGCGCTGGCCGCCGCGCACCGGCGTGCGGGGGTGACGTCGATCGATGTGGAGGTCGACGCGACGGCCCGGCTGCCGGACGGCCGGGACGGGGTGCGGCTGGTGGTCTCGGACGACGGGGAGCGCGCGGAGGGCGAGGAGGAGACGCCGGTGACCTGGGAGACCGCGCGGTAGGCGGCACGAGGGGGGCTGGGGGCTGGGGCACAACAGAGGGCCCGGTACGGCGGTATCGCCGTACCGGGCCCGCTGCCTCATCGCCCGGGCCGGGGTGACCGCCACCCGGCACGGGCCGCTCTCACCGCAGCCTGGCCGCTCGCGCCGCCTCGAACTGGTTCACCCAGTGCCGTGTCCGGTCGAGATACGCCGTCTCGGCGTCGGCCCCGGTCCTCCCGTACGCGCCCGAGAAGGTCTGGTAGCCGTGACCGGCCGGCGGGGTGCTCGACGCGGGTTCGATCGAGCTTCCCTCGTGCCATTCGTTGAAGGAGGTGACGGACACCCAGGTGGGCGATCCGCCGATGGACGGGTCGAGCGCGTTGTTCCACTGCTTGTCGTACGCGGCGCCGTTGTCCCTGCCCAGGGTGGGCGTGGTGTTGCCGGGTACGGCGCGGTCGTCGATGTAGCCGGGCGCCACCGACGGCGCCCAGACCAGATCGTTGGCCCGCGCGTAGTCCCCGGCGTTCTTCCAGCCGGGAGCGGTGGCGCCGGCGATGCCGTCGTAGGTGTAGATGCCGTTGAAGTGCGCGATCTTCGAGGTGTCGGTGGTCTGGGCCAGGACGATGTTGTTCCCGGTCACCTGGTCCAGCGCCGACCAGTCGGCCACGTCGAGGCTCTGGAAGACGTAGAACGCGTTGCTGTTGTTTCGCTCCGCGTCCCTGAAGTACGCCGGGTGGTCGCCGTAGTTGTCGTTGATGTAGTTGATGTCGTCCACGGTCGACGCGCCGCTGCGGCCGCTGTACGGCTCCAGGTGCCAGGCGACCTTGATGCCGTGGCGCTGGGCCGCGTCCATCACGCCCTCGACCAGACCGTCCTCGTAACTGCCCCGGCCCCACCAGCTGTAGACCAGGACGTTGGCGCCCGACTGCTTGATCCACTCCATGTGCTGTTCGACCGCGCCGGTGAAGTCACCGGAGTCGTAGGCGCCGAGCTTCGGGTAGAGGTCGGCGCCGACGTCCTCGGGCGGGTTCTGGCCGCCCTGCTGCCAGTGCCGCCAGCCGCCGTTGATCTCGGGGTTGCCGTACCAGGGGTAGTAGAAGAGGTGCACGTTCGACGAGCCCTCGGCCCTGGGCTCCTCGGCGGCGCGGGACAGGGTGAAGCGGTCGATGTCGAACAGCGCGCCCGCTCCCCCGGTGAAGCGCAGGAACAGCGCGCCCGTCCCGGTGGCGGTCAGCGTCGTGGAGACCTCGGTGAAGGTCTCCCAGCCGCCGGTCGGCTCGATGTCGACGGACCCGAGGAGCGTGCCGCTGGCCGATCCCGAGCGGATCTCGACGGTGCCGCCCGCGCCCGCCGACGAGACGTCGGCGGTGAACTTCGTGGCGCCGGCCGTCCCGGCCTGGGAGTACCCGGCCCAGTCACCGTTCTCGATGTGGCCGAGGGTCTGGCCCCCGCTCGCCGAGCCGTGGTTCGCGCGCTCGACGCCCGAGCCCGAGGTGTACGCCTCGCCCTCGACGGTCGTGGGCTCCGTACCCGGGTCCTCGCCGCCGCCGGGTGAGCAGTCGGCGTCGACCGCGCCGGCCGCGTACCGGATGCCGCCGAGCAGGACCTGTCGGAAGGCGGGATCGGCGTACGACTCCCGGGTGTGGCCGAGTCCGGTGTAGAAGGACCGGCCCGCGGCCTGCTCGTCGCACCAGGTGATCGGGTGGTCGTCGCCCATCTCCCCACCGTTGTAGGTGGATTCGTCCAGGCTCTGCAGGACGCGCACGTTCTCGCGCGGATTGGTGCGGTAGTTGTACCACTCGTCGGTCCTGGTCCAGGTCGGGTCCAGGTGCGAGGTGGCGGGGTGGGTCCGGTCCTCGTTCTCGATCGTCGCCTGCTGGATCGCGGGGTGGCTCTTGAACCAGGCACCGACCAGACCCTCGTACTCGGGCCATCCGTACTCGGTGTCGGCCGCCGCGTGCACGCCGACGTAGCCGCCGCCCCCGTCGACGTACGACTTCAGCGCGGTCTGCTGCGCGCCGTCGAGCACGTCACCGGTGGTGCTGAGGAAGACGACCGCCTCGTAGTCCGCGAGGTTGGCCGTGGTGAAGGCACCGCTGTCCTCGGTGGCCGTGACGGTGAACTCGCCGGCCGCGCCGAGGTCCCGGATCGTCTCGATGCCGACCGGGATCGAGTCGTGCCGGAAGCCCGCCGTCTTGGAGAAGACGAGGACCTCGTACGGGTCGGCCGCGGCGTCGGCGGAAGCGCCGGTGGGCGCCAGGAAGGCGGCGCCGAGCGCGACGGCCAGTACGCAGGACACGTGCCGCATTCGCCGGGCGATGGAGTGTCTCATCGGCCCTCTCCCTTCCCGGACTTGGCCGCCGCACCCGTGGAGAAGGTGAAGGCGTCCAGGTCGAACAGGTTGCCCTGGCCCGTCGGACCCTTGAAGACGAGGAACAACTCCGTCGTCCCGCCGGGGGCGTTGGTGATGTCGGTCGTGACGTCCTCGAAGTTCTCCCAGCCGCCGGTCGGGGCGACCGCCACCGAGCCGAGCAGCGTGCCGGTCGCCGAACCCGCCCGTACTTCGAGCGTGCCGCCTGCGCCGCCGGACGCGACGCGCGCCGAGAGGCTGGTCGCGTTGTCCACCGCGTACGGCTTGAAGGAGACCCAGTCGCCGTTGTCGGTGAAACCGACCGTGGCACCGCCCTCGGCGTTGCCGTGGGCAGCGACCTCGATGCCGGACTGGGCGCCGAAGTGCTCGCCCTGCCGGTGCCGTGGCTGGAGGATGCTGTCGCTGTGCGTGGTCAGGCCGCCCTCGTCGGTGTACTCGGCGTCGAAGACCCCGTAGATGTTGGCGGCGGTGTCGTGCTCACCGTCGACGGGGACGTCGATGGTGCCGGTGCAGCCGTTCTCCGAGGTGATCTGGTGCCGGTGCTCGTCGTGGCCGAGCAGATATGTCACCTTGACCTTGGCGCAGTCGACGGTGCCGTCCTCGGGGTCGCTGACGGTCACGCTGAACGGGACGCTCTCACCCCAGGAGAACAGTTCTCCGTCGGTGGGTGTCGTCAGCGTGACGGTGGGCGCGGTGTTGCCGGCCGTCACCACGAGGCTGGCGGAGCCGGTCAGGCCCTCCGGGTCGGTGACCGTGAGGGTCGGCCGGTAGGTGCCCGCCTCGGTGTAGGTGTGGCTCGGGTCGGCGTCGGTGGACTTCGTACCGTCACCGAAGTCCCAGGCGTAACTGAGCGCTCCGCCCTCGGGGTCGGCGCTTCCCTCGGAGGAGAAGGAGACCGCGAGCGGTGTCGGTCCGGAGGTCTTGTCGGCGGCGGCCCTGGCGACCGGGCTGCGGTTGCTGCCGGCCAGGTACTCGACCCGGTACAGGGCCTGGTTGTTGGAGCCGGTGCCGTAGTCGAGGACGTACAGCGCGCCGTCCGGGCCGAACGCCTGGTCCATCACCTGGGTGCCGGTCCACGGGAAGTTCTCGATGACGCCGGGGGAACCGTCGGCCTTGACCTCGATGGCCTTGATCCACTTGCGGCCGTACTCGCCGGCGAAGAAGCGGCCGTCGAGGGATTCGGGGAACTTCACCGCGGAGTCGAGACCCGCGTCGTAGTTGTAGACCGGTCCGCCCATGGGCGATTCGGAGCCGCTGCCGAACTCGGGCGGGGAGCCCGCGTCACCGGAGTAGCGGATCCAGGCGGCCTCGGCCGGCGGGAGCTTGCTCTGTCCAGTGTTGTGGAGGGAGTTGTTGGTGGCGCCGCCCGCGCAGTCGTACTTGCCCGCGGAAGGGCCGTTCGGGAACGCCCACTCGCCGTACGTCTCCGTGGCGGAGTTGGAGCCGGTGCAGTACGGCCAGCCGAAGTTGCCGGCCTCGGTGATGCGGTTGAACTCGACCTGGCCGCTGGGGCCGCGGTCCGCGCTGGTGGAGCCGGAGTCGGGTCCGTAGTCGCCGAGGTAGACGATGCCGGTGGCCTTGTCGACGGACATCCGGAACGGGTTGCGGAAGCCCATCGCGTAGATCTCGGGACGCGTCCGCTCCGTACCCGGGGCGAAGAGGTTGCCGGACGGGACGGTGTAACCGCCGTCGGCGGTCGGCTTGATCCGCAGGACCTTGCCGCGCAGGTCGTTGGTGTTGCCCGAGGAGCGCTGGGCGTCGAACTGCGGGTTGCGGTCGGTGCGTTCGTCGATCGGCGAGTAACCGGCCGACTCGAAGGGGTTCGTGTCGTCGCCCGTGGTCAGGTAGAGGTTGCCCTGCGCGTCGAAGTCGATGTCACCGCCGACGTGGCAGCACTGGCCGCGGTCGTTGGGGACTTCGAGCACGACCTTCTCGCTCGCGGTGTCGAGGGTGCCGTCCGTCCTGAGCGTGAACCGGGAGAGGTTCAGATGCCCCTTCCACGGCTCGAAGTCGGCGGCGCCGCCCGTCACGGGGGCGTCGCCGCCCGGCGTGTTCAGCTTGGGCGAGTAGTACAGGTACAGATACCGGTTGGTCTCGAAGTCCGGGTCCGCCGCGACGCCTTGGAGACCTTCCTCGTCATGCGTGTAGACGTCGAGCTTGCCCGACGTCTTCGTGTTGCCGGCGGCGTCCGTGAGGCGGACCGTTCCGTCCCTCGCGGTGTGCACGACCGAGCGGTCGGGCAGGACGGCCAGCGACATGGCCTCGCCCAGTTCGGAACCACCGAGGGCGAGTTGTACCTGCTGGTAGTCCGATGCGGGGATCTCGGCGGCTTCGTGCCCGGGGTGACCGGGGTGCGCGACGGCCGCGGGAGCGGCGGTGAGCCCGGCGGAGAGTACGAGGGCGAGCGCCGCGAGGATTCTGGACCACGCTGGTGGGCGTCGTGACATGGAGTTCCCTTCCTGACCAGAGGTGGGGTGCGTCAGGCAAGGCGCGCGCCGTCGCGCTTTGCTGCTGTGCGGGAGGTGCGGGACTGGTGCGGGGGGTGATGCCGGGGTGGTGCGGAGATGACGCGATTCGGTACGCGGGGGGATGCCGTGCGTTCGACCGGGAGCCAAGTCCGCAGTCCGGGCGAGTTGCATGCTGGCAACGCCGAATTAATTTGTCAAGGTCGTGTCAAAATTGCCGTCGGCCGTTCCGGCGCAGGTCCGCGAGCGCGCGCGAGGGCCAACTCGCCCCGCGTAGACCGGCCTTGGCCTGCCGGTTCCCCTGCTCGATCTTGGCGTGCGAGGGACCGGCAACTGCCCACGTTTCGGGCAGTGTTGTGTGACTGAACAAATTCGCCGGGGTTACCGGAACTCCGCCGTCACGCGCCGCGGCGCCGAGCCGAGTTCGCCGGGCGGAGGGTTTGCCCGACAGGACGGGACTGTGCGACTCTCCGGTGCCATCTCTCCGAAAGGGCTGATCGTGACACTCGGCATGGTTCTCGGCGACATCTCCCCCCGCGCTTCGACGCGGGAGCGGTAGACGGCCACACCTGCCTCTCGATTCGCGCCCGTACCTGCGTAGTTCGCGGTACGGGCCGTTTCCCGTGCTCCTCGTCGAAGTGCTCTTCGTGCCCCCGCACGTTCGCTCACGAGGAGTATGTGATGCCCACGATCCGCTGGACCGACGGCGACCGCACCGCACGGACCTACGGCGCCGCCGACTGGCACTCCGAGAACGGGTCGCCTCCCCCGGCCCACGTCGTCGTCGCCGACGACCGGATGAAGGCCGACACCGCCTACCGACTGGCCCGCAAGGGCACCGCCCTGCTCTGGAGGGGCGACTTCCACAACGCGCGCCACCTGCTGTCGGCGATGAGCCGCCGCGTCGAACGCGAACCGGCCCGGCCGGTCGCGGACCCGGCCGAGGCGTTCCGTCTGCACCGCGGCGCACGCGCCCGTCGCGCCCGGGTGCTGGGCAAGCTGCTCGTGACGCTCGACGGCGACCACTCCCTCACGCTGCGCAGGGCTCCCGATGTCCGCCGGGCGTGCGCGGAGGCGTACGGTCCGGCGTCCGGCGTCCGCGTGGTCGCGCTCACCGAACTCCTGGGGGTGATCGGCGCGCGGCAGTGGCGCGCCAAAGGCGTGGAGGTGCCGGCGCTCGGAGCCCGCGTGCATCCGCACTACGGTGTGTTCTCGCCGGTCAGAGGGGAGTATGTCGACCTCGTCGCGCGGGCGCCGCTGGACGGCCCGTCGCCGGCGGCGAGCGGCAGGCGTACGGCCTTCGATCTCGGAACGGGCACCGGCGTACTCGCGGCCGTTCTGGCCCGGCGCGGATTCGACCGTGTCGTGGCCACCGACATCAGCCCCCGCGCCCTCGACTGCGCCGAGGACAACGCCCGCGCGCTGGGCCTCGCCGGGCGGATCGACGTCGTGGGCCCATGCCTGTACCCGGAGGGCCGCGCCGATCTGGTCGTCTGCAACCCACCGTGGATTCCGGCGCGGCCGACCTCCACCGTCGAGCAGGGTGTGTACGACCCGGGCAGCGGTATGCTCCGCGGTTTCCTGGCGGGGCTCGCAAGCCATCTCGAACCGGACGGTGAGGGCTGGCTCGTCCTGTCGGACCTGGCCGAACACCTCGGTCTGCGGACCCGGCACGAGTTGCTGTCGGACATCGCGGCGGCGGGCCTGCGCGTGGTGGACAGGACCGGTACGAAGCCGCGACATCCGCGGGCGGCCGACGCCACCGACCCGCTGCACGCGGCGCGCGCCGCGGAGACCACGTCGCTCTGGCGCCTGGAGCGCGCGTAGTCCCGTGGCTCACGATCCGGTGAACCGGCCCGGTCACCGGCCCGGTCACCGGGTCGGTTCACCGGGTCGGTTCAGCTCAGCAGCGCCCGCAGCGAGAGAACCGTCCGCGCGATGAACGCGTCGCGGGTCGGCTCGTCCAGCAGCCCCAGCGACAGGAACGGATTGAGGTCCTCCAGCTCCACGAGCAGCAGTTCCCCGTCCGGCGCGCGGCACGCGTCGACGCGCTGGATGCCGTGGTCGAGGGTGTTCCAGTCGATGAACTTCCGCGCGAAGTCCAGGTCCACGGCCTTGGCCTCGTACGGTACGAGCTCCCACCGCCGGTCCGGGTCGGGCGCGTGGAGCGCGTACTGGAAGTCGTGGTCGACGAAGTAGAACGAGACCTCGTAGCGGAAGGGGATGCGCGGCTGTACGAGAGTGTCCCGGAGGTCTCCGAGGCCGGACAGCCGCTCGCGCGGCACGAACCGCATGCCGATGGAGTCCGCCCCGTCCTTCGGCTTGACGACGTACTCGTCCGCGTCCGGCAGCCGGCCCAGGTCCTCCGTCCTGTCGACGGTCGGTATGACGGGCAGCCCCTCGGCGCTCAGCTCCACGAGATACTGCTTGCCCGCCATGTCGCCGCGCCCGCCGAGCGGGTTGTAGACGCGTACGCCGTCCGCCGCGGCCTGCTCGCGGAAGGCGTCGTAGACCTCCCGGTAGTGCAGCACGGGCCCGCTGTTGCGTACGACGACGGCGTCGAAGTCACCCATGAGCCGGGCCGCGTCGGCGGGATGACAGGTGGCGACGGTGAAGTCACGCCGCAGCCGGGAGGAGAGCAGGATGTCCTCGTCGCAGTAGCGGCGGCCCTTCGCCTCGTAGGCGAAATCGGTGACGTAGAGGATGCGCGGGGGCGGGGCGGCGGCGGGCATGGTGCTCCTGGGAGTGACGGGCGTGCCCGCAGATTACGTGGCGCTGATCCGGGGCCGGGAGGCCGGTACGGCGCTCCGCCCCTCACAGGGCCACCACCGTCGCCTCGGTCGCCTTCACGCTCGCCCAGACCGGCACCCCGTCGGCCAGTCCGAGTTCGACGGCCGCCCGCGGAGTGATCTCGGCCACCAGGTCCGGGGCCCGCTCCGAGGTGATCAGTACCCGCAGCCGGCTGCCGCTCGCGGTGATCTCGCGTACGGTGCCGGGCCAGACGTTACGGGGACTGCCGCTCGGCCGGTCGCGGTGTACGGACACGGCTTCCGGCGCGATGATCGCCAGCGCCGGGGTGCCGGGAGACAGCGGTTCGGCGGCGACCAGCAGACCGCCGCCGGTGAGCGCGAGGCCGTCGGCGGTCGCGGTGCCGGGCCACGCGTTCCTGCCGAGCATCCGGGCCACCCACGGCGAGCGGGGGTGGCGGGTGACATCGGCGGGCGGTGCGTCCTGGACGACCCGGCCCTCGTCCAGGACGAGGACCCGGTCCGCCAACGACACGGCCTCCACCGGGTCGTGAGTGACCATCAGACAGACACCGCTGAATCCTTCGAGATGGGTGCGCAGGGTGTGCCGTACCCGCGCGCGGGTCGTCTGGTCGAGCGCGGCCAGCGGCTCGTCGAGCAGCAGCAGCCGGGGGCTGGTCGCCAGCGCCCTTGCCAGCGCGACCCGTTGGGCCTGCCCGCCGGAGACCTGGGCGGGCCTGCGGTGTGCGAGGTGGCCCACGTCGAGGCGGTCGAGCCACAGTTGGGCGGTCCTGCGGGCCTCGGCGCGGGTGACACCCTGGGCGCGGAGCCCGTACGCGGTGTTGCTCAGGGCGCTCAGATGCGGGAAGAGCGCGCCGTCCTGCGGCACCCAGGCGACGCCCCTGCGGTGCGGCGGGAGCGCGGTGACGTCGAGGGCGCCGAGGCGCAGCCCGGCGTGGGCCCGGGTGGTCAGGCCGAGGAGAGCCCGCAGGAGAGTGGTCTTGCCGGCGCCGTTGGGGCCGACGACGGCGATGGTGGTGCCGGGTTCGGCGTCGAGCACGAGGCGGGTGAACCCGGTGACGTCGGCGTGCAGCGCCCAGCGCTCGTCGACGGTCGCCGTCTCCTTCACCGGGACCGGTGCGGCCTCTGATCCCGGCCCCGGTCCCGGTTCGGTGTCGTCGTCCGGTGAAGTGGGCCGGTTCCGGCGGCTGTCCGGGTCCCGCGTGGTGTCCCGCGGCGTACCGGTCCAGCGCCCGCGCAGCGCGATCAGCACGGCCATGGCGATGACGAGCAGCAGCAGCGAGACGGATGTGGCGGCCTCGGGCGAGTTCTGGAGCAGCAGATACACCTGGAGCGGCAGCGTCTGGGTGGTGCCGGGCAGATTGCCCGCGAAGGTGATGGTCGCGCCGAACTCGCCGAGCGCCCGCGCCCAGGTCAGCGCGGCCCCGGCGAGCAGCCCGGGGGCGACCATCGGCAGGGTGACGGTGGCGAACACCCGTACCGGCGAGGCGCCGAGGGACGCGGCGGTCTCCTCGTAACGGGGGCGCAGTCCGCCGAGCGCGCCTTCGAGGCTGATGACGAGGAACGGCATCGCGACGAACGTCGCCGCCACGACCGCGCCCGAGGTGTGGAAGGGCAGTGTGATGCCGAACGTGTCCTCCAGCCAGGGGCCGAGCAGCCCGCGCCGCCCGAAGGCGAGGAGCAGCGCGACGCCGCCGACGGTGGGCGGCAGCACCATCGGCAGCAGGACCAGGGACCGTACGAACGCCTTGCCGGGGAAGTCCACCCGCGCCAGCAGCCAGGCCAGCGGCACCCCGAGGACGAGGGAGAGCGCGAGGGCCCAGAAGGAGACGAGGAGCGACAGCTCCAGCGCCTCGACGACTCCGGGGCTGGTCAGATGGGTGCCGACCTCGCCCCAGGAGGTCCGGGCGAGGATCCCGGCGAGCGGCAGGAGCAGGAACGCCACGGCGAGGAGCGCGGGGACGGCGAGCGCGACGGGGGTACGGGTACGGCCCGGGGCCCGGCGGGGGAAGCTGAGGCGGCTCATCGGGCTCCTGCGATTCCTGGCGTCCGCCGCCCGGGGGAAGACGGCGCGTGACACACACGAGTTGACGGTCGGCGGAGGGTGGCGGTCCGTCAACTCGCGTGCGGTCCGGCGGGGTTACGGCTGCTGGAAGCCGGCGTCCTGGAGCAGCTTCTGCGCCTCGGGGCTGCTGAGCCATGCGACGAACGCGGCTGCCGCTTCGGCGTGTTCGGACGTCTTGAGCGTGGCGGCCGGGTACTGGGCGACGGCGTTCTGCGCGTCGGGGATCTCGATCGCGTCCACCTTGTCCGTGGCGGTGGCCGCGTCCGTCTTGTAGACGATCCCGGCGTCGGCCTCGCCGAGTTCGACCTTGCTGAGGACGGCGCGGACGTTCGGCTCCTGCGAGACCGGCTTGACGTCGATCTTCTGTGCGTCGAGGACCTGTTCGCTGTAGCGGCCGACGGGGACCTCGGGCGCCGCGAGGACGACCTTGAGCTTGGTGTCGGCGAGGTCCTCGAGGTTCTCGATCTTCTCCGGGTTGCCCTCGCCGGTGGCGATGACGAGGCGGTTCCTGGCGATGACGGTCGGCGTCCCGGTGTCGTCCTTCAGACCGTCCATGGTCTTGGTGTCGGCGGTGACCAACGCGTCGGCGGGGGCGCCCTGTTCGACCTGCGCGGCGAGTTCCTGGGAACCGGCGAAGGAGAACGTCACCTTCGTGCCCGGGTTCTCCTTCTCGTACGCGGCGCCCGCCGCCTCGAAGACGTCGGTGAGCGACGAGGCGGCGAGAACGGTCAGTTCGGCCTTGGGGGCGCCGGTGGCCGACTCGGTGGACTTGGCTCCGGCGTCGCTGTCGTCTCCGCTGTCACCGCCGCCGCACGCGGTCAGTGGCACGAGCAGGGCCGCGGTGAAGGCGGTGACGGCGGCGCGGCGTGCGGCGCTGCTGAGGGTGAAGGGCATGAGGGTCGGGACTCCTCGGAAGACTGGAAGGAAGGCGCTACGGGTCAGACTCGGTCGATGTGCACGTTGGTCGACTTCACGCGGGCGGTGGCCCGCATGCCGACCTCCAGGCCCAGTTCCTCGACGGCCTCCCTGGTCAGGAGCGAGACCAGCCGGTGCGGGCCGGCCTGGATCTCGACCTGGGCGGCCACGTCGCCGAGCTTGACGGCGGTGACGATGCCCGGGAAGGCGTTGCGGGCGGAGGTGTACGAGGCGTCCTCCTCACCGCTGCTGCCCTGGCCGACCTCGATCGAGAACGCGGCGAGGTCGCGGCCGTCGATGAGGCGTCGGCCGCCTTCGTCGCGATGGGTGGCGACGCGGCCGGCGTCGGCCCAGCGACGGGCTGTGTCGGTGCTGACGCCCAGCAGGCGTGCCGCCTGGCCGATTGTGTAGGACTGCATGCGCGGAAAGATAGGCCGCCGACCCTCGCATCTGCAAGGTTTGAGATCTTCATCCATGGCAGATGCGTGGTGTCTCGGAGGAATCCACGAGGACGGCGCCCCGGTGGGGGCGGACGGCTCACAGGGGAGCCGGTTCCGGGCCGGGGACGAGGCTCGCGCCGACCCACACGCTCGTGATCGCGCTGATGTAGCGCGCCCCGCACCGGTCGGTCGGCACGACGAGCTGACTGCCCGCCAGGTCCAGCGGCGTCCCGTCGAGCGTGGTGGCGAGGAGCGCGGGCACGGCACCGAAGTCGGGGTCTATCTCGCCCCAGGACAGCACCGTGTGGTGCCCGTCCCCGCCGGTGACGGCCAGCAGGAAGCGGGAGCGGTCCCTGCGGCGCCGTACGTCGAAGTCCGGCCGCGCGTCGGCCACGACCTCACGCAGCAGGGGCCCTTCGAACCTGTGGTGCCGTGGCCCGCTGCTCGCGCACTGGAAGACCACGTCGGCGCTGTGCTGCTCCCATCCCCGCCGGAGGTCGTCGACGGTCAGCGTGCCGGGCCGGCCCAGCTCACCGCGCAGGTCGAAGGATCCGGTGCGTACGGAAGGAGGGCCCCCGGGTGGCGTCTTGAGTCGGCCCATCGAAACTCCCCCTTCGAACGGCGCGCACAGACGACTGCCGCGGGGTGATTCCCGCCGGGCGGTCCGTGAAATCATATCTGCGGGCTTGAAGGCCGGATTTTCCTGGCTTCTGCGTGCGCATCGACGGGAATCGGCCGTGAATGCGTTGACGGCGGACGGTCCGGCCGGGGCGTCGCGGCAGACTGGTGGGCATGGTGTGTCTGCGGGTACTGACGACAAGCGACTGGCCTCTGTGGCGCGAGGCACGGTTCGCGGCGCTGACCGAGGCGCCGCACGCGTTCAAGTCCCGCCTCGGGGACTGGGACCGGGGCGGGGAGGAGCTCTGGCGGGCGCGGCTGGAGACTCCCGGCACGTACAACGTCGTCGCGTCGCTGGACGAGCGGACCGTCGGCATGGCGAGCGGCGTGCCCGGGGACGGCGGGGTGTGCGAGCTGAGGTCGGTGTGGGTCGGTCCCGACGCGCGGGGTCTCGGCGTCGCGGACCGGCTGATCGCCACGGTCGAGAGTTGGGCGCGGGAGTCGGACGCCACGACGCTGAAGCTCGCGGTGATCCCCGGCAACGAGCCGGCGGTCGCGCTGTACCGCCGTAACGGCTTCGTCCTCACCGACGAGCGAGGAGCCCTGCTGTCCGACGGCGTGACGACGGAGCAGGTGATGGCGAAGCCGCTCGGCCGGGCCGGGTCCGACAACGCGGCGAGGTGCCGTACCGGGCGCCGCGGGCCGGGCGGGACTTCGCCGACACCCCCTAGCGTGCGAGGAACGGGACGAGCGCCGCTGTGAGTTCACCGGGCGCGTCCAGTGCGACGAGGTGGGCCGCCGTGGGGAACTCGACCAGGGTGGCCCCCGGAATCCCGGCGGCGTAGCGGCGGGCGATGTCCTGGAAGTCGGCGTTGTCGAGCCCCCCGATGCCGACCAGCGTGGGGACGGCGATCGTGGCGATGTCGCCTGCCGCACCGTCTCGGGAATGCTCGTCGACGACGTCCTGGTTCATCAGCGCGGTCCGTACGGAGGCGCGGAGTCGCCCGGCCAGGGCCGGGTCGACGTCCTCCCATTCGCGGGCCGGGCCGCGGAGCCACATGTCCAGGTTCACCCGGACGGCGGCGTCGAGGTCGCCCGCCGCCAGGGCCGCCGTCTCGGCCTCGTCGTACGCGACCATCTCCGCCGACCAGTCGTACTCCGGCGACGGCGGGGCGAGCAGCGCCAGGGAACACACCCGCTCCGGGTGGGCGAGGGCGAACTCCACCGCCACCCGGCCGCCCCAGGATGCGCCGACGAGCCGGACGCGCTCGTGGCCGAGGTGGTCCAGCAGCAGCCGCAGATCGTCGGTCTCGCTGAACGGGCCCGCCGGGGGCGGGGAGTCGCCGAAGCCTCGCAGGTCGTATCGGACGACGGTGTGGCGCTCCGCGAGGCCGGGCACGACCGCGTCCCACATACGGTGGTCGGCGACGCCGGCGTGCACGAGGACGACGGGCGGGCCGTCCCCGGTGACGGTGTACGAGAGGTGGCCGCGTTCGTCGGTGAGTACGGGCATGCGCAGATGCTCGCAGGTCGCCACCGCGCGTGCCACGGAGAAAACGCCGACGCCGGGCAGGGCTCCGACCGGGCGGGCCGGAACGGGAATTCACCGCCGCCCGCGTCGGGACCCGCCGGGAACGGACGCCCCGCCGTGGCGCGGTCAGCGGGTACGGCCGCGCGGCTTGAGCGGGGTCGCCGGCAGTGCGGGGGCGGGCAACGGCGGGCCGTCGTAGCCGTGGACCGTGCCGAAGCGGTCACCCGACATCCAGTCCGCACGCCCCTCGGCGATCTCCTCCTGGGTTCGCCCGATGAGGTTCCACCACATGATGATCTTCTCCTCGAACGGCTCTCCCCCGATCAGCAGCAGCCCCGAGTCGGTGAGGGCGCGCAGCGGCAGCCCGGTGCGCCCGGATCCCAGATAGAGCATGGAGCCGGGGGCGAGGCGCACACCGTCGACCTCGGTGGCTCCGGACATCGTCAGCACGGCGTATTCGAAGTCCGGCTCCACCGGCAGCCGTACGTCCGCGCCTTCGGCGAGCGCGAGGTCCGCGCCGACCAGCGGCGTGTACGTCGTGCCCGGCGAAACGGCACCGTCCAGTCCGCCGAGGAGGACGGTGGCCGTCAGCCCCGGACCCGTGACGACCGGCAGGTCGGCGTGGTGCTCGAAGGCGGGCGCGGTGTGCCGGTGCGCGTCGGGCAGCGCGACCCACAACTGGGCGCCGTGCAGCAGCCGGGGGTGCGGCACCGGGCTCTGCTCGGCGTGCGCGATGGCCCGCCCCGACGTCATCAGACCGAGCTGGCGAGGCCGCAGGACCTGCACGCTGCCGACGCTGTCGCGGTGCAGGATCTCGCCCTCGTGCAGCCAGCTCACCGTCTGCAGGCCCATGTGCGGGTGAGGCGGTACCTGCATGCCGGGCTCGTCGGCGATGTCGTCGGGCCCGTAGTGGTCGACGAAGCACCAGGCGCCGACCATGCGCCGCCCCAGATTCGGCAGCAGTCTGCGCACGGCCGTGGCGCCCAGGCTTGCCTCACGGGGGTTCAGCAACTCCCTGACGGGCCGTCCTGGCACTTCAGCCCGGCCTCCGCACTCACGGAGGCCGGGCTGGAGGTCGAGGTCACTCATGACGACGGTGTCCCTTCTGTCGGAGCGGGCCGCGGTACGCAGTCGCCCCGTCCCGGCCGCGCGGGCGCGGACACGATGGGCAGTTCACCCCGTACCGCTCCGGCGACGGGGCCCGGCCGGCGCGACACGGCACGCCTCACAGCGCGAACCGGTCCCGCTGCCCCTGCGGCACCAGGTCGACGTATTCGGGGTGCTTGCCGATCCAGCCACGGATGAAAGGGCAGAAGGGAAGCACCCCGAGCCCTTGCTCCCCGGCCGCGCCGAGGGCCGCGCGGGCGAGTACGCCGCCGAGTCCCCGGCCCGCGAACCGCGGATCGATTTCCGTATGGATGAAGGCGATCTCGTCCCCGTACCGGTGGTACTCGGTGAAGCCGGCGAGTTCGCCGCCGTCGAAGACTTCGAAACGCGATCGGGCGGGGTTGTCCGCCACATGGGATTCCATCGTTCCCCCTCGGGATGGTCGCCGGGCCGTCGTCCCTCCGCACGGGAAGGGACCCCGGCGGCAAGACAAGCAGCAATATGGTTGACCAGTCAACCAGATGTCCCGAAGGTTCCCGGCACCGGCTGGAATCGGCCACGTCAGCGAGACGGATGAGCTGTCAACGCCTTCGCTACACTCCATCGATGAACGCGACGCCGCGCTGGCTGACCTCGGAGCAGAAGGTCGCCTGGGACAGTTTCATCCGCATGCAGGAGACGCTCATCGGACGACTCTCCCGCCTGATCCAGGCCGACTCCCACATGTCCGCCTCCGACTACATCGTGCTGGCGAGCCTCACCGAGAGAGGCGGCGGGCGAATGCGCTTCCTGGACCTGGCAAAGCTGGTGGAGTGGGAGAAGAGCCGCATGTCCCATCAGGTCCGGCGGATGACGACGCGCGGACTGGTGGCCAGGGAGGAATGCCCCGACGACGGACGCGGGGCGTTCATCGTCGCCACCCCGGCCGGCTACAAGGCGATCGAGGACGCCGCGCCGCTGCATGTCGAGCACGTCCGCCGACTGTTCATCGACGCCCTCACCCAGGAAGAACTCGACACGCTCGCCCGGATCTCGGACCGCGTCCTGGCGCACATGAAGAAGCAGTCCGACTGACCGACCGGAGTTCCGGCGAGTTCACGGGCAGTTGAAGCCCGCCCCACACCGGCCCGCGAGAGCGCAGACTTAGTTGATTCATCAACAGGCACCGTAGGGCAGCACCGACGGTCCGTCAATCTCCGGCAGCACGACACCTCCCCTCGCCCCGCCGGATCCACTCCCCCTCCCTCCGGCGATAGTTGACGCATCAACGGTCGGCACTTAGCGTAGATGACGCGTCAACCAAATGGTTCGGGGTAGGCGGGCGGTCGGCCCTTGGCCGGCTCGCCGCTGTCGGCATCGAGATTTCGGTGCGCCGCCTGACGCCCGTGGACGCGAAGCTCCAGCGAGGGGATCCCATGAGCACTCGGAACAAGGCCGGACTCGACGCGCTGCTGACGCCCGAGGAGAGCGTTCTCGTACTGATCGACCATCAGCCGTTCCAGGTCGCCAACCTGAACAGCCACGAACCGACGATGATCGTCAACAACGTCGTCGGACTCGCCAAGGCCGCCAAGGTGTTCGACGTCCCGACGATCCTGACAACCGTCCTGGAGGAACGCGGCGGCCTTCTTCTCCAGGGCCTGCAGGACGTGTTCCCGGAGCAGAAGCCGATCAACAGGACCTTCGTCAACACCTGGCAGGACGAGCGCGTCGTCGACGCCGTCAAGGCGACCGGACGCAAGAAGCTGATCATCGCCGGCCTCTGGACGGAGGTCTGCGTGGCCATGCCGGCGATACAGGCGGCGGGCGAGGGCTTCGACGTCTTCGTCGTCACCGACGCGTCGGGCGGGGCCTCGAAGGAGGCCCACGACATGGCCGTGCGGCGCATGGTCCAGGCGGGCGTGACCCCGATCACCTGGCTTGCCGTGATGTCCGAGTGGCAGCGCGACTGGGCCCGCGAGAAGACCGTACCGGGCATCGTCGAGGTCCTGGCGCAGCACGGCGGCGCCAGCGGTGTGGCCTACGCCTGGGAGACTCAGCTCCTGGCCACGCCCACCGCGAACGAGGCCTGACGACACCAGCCGGTCCGTTGCCGTACCGCAAAAGGGCAGGTCGAGGGCGCGACAGGAACAAGTTGATGCGTCAACCTGGTCGGGCTACGGTGGAGCGGGACTCACGCACAGGATTCGAAGGAGGACACATGACCGTGGAAGTGAGTGACGTTCCCGGAGCCAAGCGGTACGAGGCCCGGCTCGACGGAGAGGTGGCGGGCGTCGCGGAGTACATCCGTACGACTGAACTGGTCGCGTTCGTACACACCGAGGTCTCGCCGGAGTACGAGGGCCGAGGAGTCGGGGCGGCCCTGGTCCGCGCCTCCCTCGACGAGGCGCGCGCCGCGAACCTGCGGGTGCTGGCGACCTGCCCGTTCTACGCGGGATGGATCGCCCGGCACCCCGACTACCAGGACCTGCTGTACCAGTCCCGCAGCAGAGTCAGCGACTGAACAGCCGGACCGGGCACGGGAGGCCGGCATGAGCAGCGGAACCGGAACCGGGAAGAAGACGTACGAGGGCCGGGCGGTCACCGTGACCTTCGAGGCCGGGCGGTGCTTGCACGCCGCCGAATGCGTCCACGGCCTGCCGGAGGTCTTCGACACGGGCGAGCGCCCGTGGATCCGGCCCGACGGCGCCGAGCCCGAGCGCGTGGCCGAAGTGGTGCGCCGCTGCCCCTCGGGTGCGCTGCGGTACGCACTCCTGGACAGCGGGGCGGAGACCCCGAACCGGCCCACCCGGGTCAAGCGCAACCCACCGGAGAGCTCATCGGGCACGGCGAGTTGAGCCCGAGACGTTCTTCCTTGGTCGCGGCGCGCCCGGGAGCGGTCTCGGCGGCGTGAAGACCCCACAGACCACCGCCCGGTGGTCTGTGGGGTCACGGCTTCGTACGAGAACCGGCGCTTCGGGGCTCTTTCGCCTGACGGCCAACTGCGGCCGGACGGACACAAGTCCGCCGTCCGCGACCCCTCGGGCGCCGACGGGAACCCGGGCCCGTCGACGCGCGGAGCGTGCTCACTCAGCCCTCGGGACCGGCGCCACGTCGCCGCCGCGCTGATCCATGCGGGTGATGGTGGCCCACACACGGCCGAAGTGACGCCGCGGCACGGAACGATTCGGTTAGCGTCCGACAGGTACACCGGTCTGCCGCCCGAGGAGCGCCCCATCGTGGTCTCGACCACTTGGGGCGCCCGGACGCAGGTCGGAACGATTCCTCGAACGCCTGCCCACGTGGGGCGGGTGGGACTCGAACCCACGGCCGACGGATTATGAGTCCGCTGCTCTAACCGGCTGAGCTACCGCCCCTAACGGCGCGTCGCGCACATTTGTGCGCGCCGTCTGCCGCAGCATAGCCGCTCATACGATCTCCTGCCTCGGATGGTCGGCAACGCCTGACCTTGAGGACTTCCTCGGGCGTCGGCCGGTTCCAGGAGAAGCCCGAAGATCACCCGGAAGATGGGCGGCGACGCCCCGACGGACCGTCAGCGGCGTACAGGTGTCCGGTGGCGAACAAAAGAAAGAGGACCCCGAGGGGTCCTCTTCCGTGCTTGCTCTCCCGGCTGGACTCGAACCAGCAACCCTCCGGTTAACAGCCGAACGCTCTGCCAATTGAGCTACAGGAGATCGCGCTCCCCCGACTGGACTCGAACCAGTAACCTGCCGGTTAACAGCCGGCTGCTCTGCCAATTGAGCTACAGGGGATTGCTGCGTATGCACCGAACGCACCCACCCCGGGTCTCCCGGGCGGCGGACGTCCGCTGCGACACATACATTAGCGCAAGCAGGGGGGTGCTCCGCCAATCGGTATCCCGCCGGGTCACACTGGGTGATCTCGGACCTCGTGGGTAGGCGGACGTCACGGCTCAAGGTCCGATGCCAACGAACTAACGAAGGGTGGCAGGCCATGCGGCGCCTCACGTTCATCGCGGGACTGGCTGTCGGTTACGTACTGGGAACCAGGGCCGGGCGCGAGCGCTACGAGCAGCTCAAGAAGTCCGCGAACCGGATCTCGCAGAACCCGGCCGTGCGCAACGCCGCCGAGACGGCGGCACTGTCCGGCCGTGAGTACGCGGGCAAGGCGTACCACTCGGTGAGCGACAAGGTCGGGGACAAGGTTCCCGGGTCCGTCGCCGACCGGGTCCGGTCGCTGCGCTCGCGGAACGGCAACGGCGAGGACGACTGGGGAACCACCAACACGTGACCCGCCGGGCGGCGGCGGTTCCCGGCACCGGACGGTGCCGGGAACCGCCGCCGCCTCGCGCGTGCGGCAGAATCGTGCCATGGGAATAGTCGCCGGGTTGGACAGTTCTTCGGGCTCCACACGCATCGTCGTGTGTGACGCGGACACGGGTGCCGTACTGCGGCAGGGATACGCGGTACATCCCGTCGAGGCCAAGGCCACCGAGGTCGATCCGCAGGCCTGGCTGCTGTCGCTCGGTGAGGCCGCGGGCGGCGGGGTGCTGGAGGGCGTGGAGGCCATCGGCGTCTCCGCACAGCAGCACGGGCTCGTGCCGCTGGATCAGTCGGGCAATCTCGTACGCCCCGCGCTGCTCGGCAACGACAAGCGCGCGCAGGTCGCCGCGGCCGATCTGATCGACGCGCTGGGCGGGCGGCAGGCCTGGGCGGAGGCCGTCGGGTCGGTGCCGCAGTCCGGTCAGCCCCTGGCGAAGCTGCGCTGGCTGGCGCGGAACGAGCCGGACGCGGCGCGGCGTACGGCGATGATCCTCCAGCCGCACGACTGGCTGGTGTGGCAGTTGCTCGGCCGGCCCGCCCGGCGGACGACGGACCGGGGCGCGGCGTCCGGTTCCGGCTTCTGGTCGGCCCGCACGGGTGCGTACCGGCCGGATCTGATGGAGCTCGCGCTGGGCCACCAGGCTGCGCTGCCGGAGGTGCTCGGCCCGGCCGAGGCCGCCGGGACCACCCCCGAGGGTCTGCTGATCTCCGCCGGTACGGGCGAGACCATGGCCGCCGCTTTCGGGCTCGGCGTCGGGATCGGGGACGCGGTCGTGTCGCTGGGCGCCTCCGGGTCGGTGATGACCGTGCACCACGAGGCGCTGGCGGACCCCTCCGGGATGATCACGTCGTTCGCCGACGCCACGGGGATGCATCTGCCGGTCGTCCACACGCTCAACGCGGTACGGGCCCTGCGCGGCACGGCGGAGCTGCTCGGGACCGAGGACCTGGACGAACTGTCGGCGCTGGCGCTCAAGTCCACGCCGGGCGCGTCCGGTCTGGTGTTCCTGCCGTATCTGGAGGGCGAGAAGACGCCGCATCTGCCGCACACGGCGGGCACGTTGACCGGTCTGCGGCGCGAGTCGATGAAGCCGGAGCATCTGGCGCGGGCCGCGTTCGAGGGCATGCTCTGCTCGCTGGCCGACGCGATGGACGTGGTGCGGGGGCGCGGGGTCGAGGTGCGGCGGGTGTTCCTGCTGGGGGCGGCGGCCGGGCTGCCCGCCGTACAGGCGGCCGCGCCGGGGATCTTCGGGGCGCAGGTCGTCGTGCCGGAGCCCGCCGAGTACGCGGCGCTGGGCGCGGCGCGGCAGGCCGCGTGGGCGCTGGGGGTGTCGAAGAACACGCTGTCCCCGCACAGCCCGCCCGACTGGCGGGGCGCGGAGGTACAGGTCTTCGAGCCGGGCGAGGAGGCGGCGGTGGGTGCGGCGGTGCGCCAGCAGTACACGTCGGCCCGCGATCACATCCACCCGGGCGCCTTCTCCGCCGCGCCGGGGGCTTAGGCGCGGAGGGCGAGGCAGAGGGAGAGGCGGGCAGCGGGGGCGGGGTTCAGGGGGTCTGCGGTACGACAGTCGTTCTTGACTCGTCCTTTGTGGAAAACCCTTGGGTTCCAGCGGCTGGAGTGTCGCAGGATGGGGTCCGACCCCCGATCTTGCCGAGCCCGAGAGACAGCACGTGCTGCTACGACTACTCAGAACCCATCTGGTCCCCTACAAGAGAGCCATCGGTCTGCTGGTGGTGCTCCAGCTGCTGCAGACGTGCGCCTCGCTCTATCTGCCCACCCTCAACGCCGACATCATCGACAACGGTGTCGTGACGGGGGACACGGGCTACATCATGGAGTTCGGCGCTCTCATGATCGCCGTCAGCGTCGTCCAGGTCCTCGGCCAGATAGGCGCGGTCTACTACGGCGCGCGCACCGCGTCGGCCCTCGGCCGTGACGTGCGGGCCGCGATCTTCGACCGGGTGCAGAGCTTCTCCGCCCGTGAGGTCGGCCAGTTCGGGGCGCCGTCGCTGATCACGCGTACCACCAACGACGTCCAGCAGGTACAGATGCTGGTGCTGATGTCGTTCACGCTCATGGTGTCGGCCCCGATCATGTGTGTCGGCGGCATCGTCATGGCGCTCGGCCAGGACGTGCCGCTGTCCGCGGTGCTGCTCGCCGTCGTGCCGGTCCTCGGCATCTCCGTGAGCCTGATCGTGAAGCGGATGCGCCCGCTGTTCCGCGCCATGCAGGAGCGGCTGGACACGGTGAACCGGGTGCTGCGTGAGCAGATCACCGGCAACAGGGTCATCCGGGCCTTCGTCCGCGACGAGTACGAGAAGAAGCGGTTCGGGGGCGCCAACACCGACCTCACCGAGATGCAGCTGGCGACCGGCCGGCTGATGTCACTGATGTTCCCGGTCGTGATGACGGTCATCAACGTGTCGTCCGTCGCCGTCGTCTGGTTCGGCGCGCACCGGATCGACAGCGGCGGGATGCAGATCGGCGCGCTGACGGCGTTCCTCGCGTATCTGATGCAGATCGTGATGGCCGTGATGATGGCCACCTTCATGTTCATGATGGTGCCGCGTGCCGAGGTGTGTGCCGAGCGCATCGAGGAGGTGCTGGACACCAGGTCGAGTGTCGTACCGCCCGAGGATCCGGTGCTGGTGCTGCGCCGGCACGGTCATCTGGAGGTGCGGGGCGCGGAGTTCCGTTACCCGGGGGCCGAGGAGCCGGTGCTGCGGGATGTGTCACTGACCGCCAGACCGGGCGAGACGACCGCCGTCATCGGCTCGACCGGCAGCGGCAAGTCGACACTGCTGGGGCTGGTTCCCCGGCTGGTCGACGCGACGGCCGGCGAGGTGCTGGTGGACGGGGAGAACGTACGCGGTCTCGATCCGGCGCTGCTGGCCAAGACGGTCGGTCTGGTGCCGCAGAAGCCGTATCTGTTCTCGGGAACGGTGGCGACGAACCTGCGGTACGGGAATCCGGACGCGACCGACGAGGAGCTGTGGCACGCGCTGGACGTGGCGCAGGCCAAGGAGTTCGTCACCGCTCTGGAGGGCGGGCTGGACGCGCCCGTGGCCCAGGGCGGCACGAACGTCTCCGGCGGGCAGCGCCAGCGCCTCGCGATCGCGCGCACGCTGGTGCAGCGGCCCGAGATCTATCTCTTCGACGACTCGTTCTCCGCGCTGGACTACGCGACGGACGCGGCACTGCGCGCGGCTCTCGCGCGCGAGACCGCCGAGGCGACGGTGGTGATCGTCGCCCAGCGGGTGTCGACCATCCGCGAGGCCGACCGGATCATCGTCATGGACGAGGGCCGGGTGGTCGGTGAGGGGCGCCATCACGAGCTGATGGCCGGGAACGAGACGTACCGGGAGATCGTGCTCTCCCAGCTGACCGAGGCGGAGGCGGCCTGATGAGCGGTCCTGGCGGACGCATGATGGCGGCCGGCGCGGGTTCCCCCTCGCAGCGGTCGATGGACTTCAAGGGATCGAGCAAGCGGCTGCTGCGGCAGCTCGCGCGCGAGAAGGTCACCCTGTGGTGGACGGTCGCCGCGGGTGTGCTGAGCGTGGCCGCCTCGGTGGTCGGCCCGAAGATCCTCGGCTCGGCGACCGACCTGATCTTCGCGGGGGTCGTCGGCCGTCAGACAGCGGGGGGTTCGGACAAGGAGGAGACGGTCTCGCGGCTCCGGGAGGAGGGCGAGGGCGGGCTCGCCGACCTGCTCTCCGGGGTGGACTTCACACCGGGGCAGGGCATCGACTTCGACGCGGTCGGCCGGGTCCTGCTGGTGGCGCTTGCCGTGTACGTCGCGGCCGGGCTGCTGATGCTGGTCTCGACGCGGCTGTCGATCCGGGTCATCAACCTCACCGTCTACCGGATGCGCGAGGACGTGCAGGACAAGCTGGCGCGGCTGCCGCTGTCGTACTTCGACCGCCAGCAGCGCGGTGAGGTGCTGAGCCGGGCGACGAACGACGTCGACAACGTCTCGCAGACGCTCCAGCAGACGATGGGCCAGCTCATCAACTCCCTGCTGACGATCGTCGGCGTCCTCGGCATGATGCTGTGGATCTCGCCGCTGCTGGCGCTGGTCGCGCTGGTGACCGTGCCGCTGTCGGTGCTGGTGGCGACGAAGATCGGCAAGCGCTCGCAGCCGCACTTCGTACAGCAGTGGAAGTCGACGGGCACCCTGAACGCCCATGTCGAGGAGATGTACACGGGGCACGCCCTGGTGAAGGTCTTCGGGCGGCAGGACGAGTCGGCCCGGGCGTTCGAGGAACAGAACGAGGCGCTGTACGAGGCCGGGTTCAAGGCGCAGTTCAACAGCGGTGTCATGCAGCCGCTGATGTTCTTCATCTCCAACCTCAACTATGTGCTGGTGGCGGTCGTCGGCGGGCTGCGGGTCGCGTCGGGCACACTGTCGATCGGCGACGTGCAGGCGTTCATCCAGTACTCGCGCCAGTTCTCGATGCCGCTGACGCAGGTGGCGTCGATGGCCAACCTCGTCCAGTCCGGGGTCGCGTCCGCCGAGCGGATCTTCGAGCTGCTGGACGCGGACGAGCAGGAGAAGGACGCCCCCTCGGCCGCGCGCCCGCACGAGCTGCGGGGACGGGTGGCGCTGGACGGCGTGGCGTTCCGCTACGAGCCGGACAAGCCCCTCATCGAGGACCTGTCGCTGTCGGTGGAGCCGGGCCAGACGGTCGCGATCGTCGGCCCGACGGGCGCGGGGAAGACCACGCTGGTCAATCTGCTGATGCGGTTCTACGAGGTGACGGCCGGCCGGATCAGTCTGGACGACATCGACATCGCCACCATGTCGCGGGAGGATCTGCGCTCGCGAATAGGAATGGTCCTCCAGGACACGTGGCTGTTCGGCGGCACGATCGCGGAGAACATCGCGTACGGCGCGGCGCGCGAGGTCACGCGCGAGGAGATCGAGGAGGCGGCGCGGGCGGCCCACGCGGACCGTTTCATCCGCACGCTGCCCGACGGCTACGAGACCGTGATCGACGACGAGGGGTCGGGCGTCAGCGCGGGCGAGAAGCAGCTCATCACGATCGCGCGGGCGTTCCTGTCCGATCCGGTGATCCTGGTGCTGGACGAGGCGACCAGCTCGGTGGACACCCGTACCGAGGTGCTGATCCAGAAGGCGATGGCCCGGCTGGCGCACGGGCGGACGAGCTTCGTGATCGCGCACCGGCTGTCCACGATCCGGGACGCGGACGTGATCCTGGTGATGGAGAACGGCTCGATCGTCGAACAGGGCACGCACGAGGGGCTGTTGGCGGCACGGGGCGCGTACGCGCGGCTGTACGCGGCGCAGTTCGCGCAGGCGGTCGCCGAGGTGGACTAGTCCGTGTCCCACCGGGCCCGGGCCCGGTCGGTCGGCCGGTCGGCCGGTCGGGCCTCGGTCGCCGGACGGGCTCGAAGCCCGTCCGGCATCGCCTTCAGTCGAGGTAGCCGCGCAGTTGGTCCGCGAAGGCGTGGTCGCGGAGTTTGTTCAGGGTCTTGGACTCGATCTGCCGGATCCGCTCGCGCGTCACACCGAAGATCCGGCCGATCTCCTCCAGTGTGCGCGGGCGGCCGTCCGCCAGGCCGTAACGGAGCTGGACGACCTTGCGTTCGCGCTCGCCGAGCGTGGAGAGGACCGCCTCCAGGTGCTCGCGGAGCAGCAGGAACGCCGCCGATTCGACGGGTGAGGCGGCGTCGCCGTCCTCGATGAGGTCACCGAAGGCGACGTCGTCCTCCTCCCCCACCGGCGCGTGCAGCGAGACGGGTTCCTGGGCGAGCCTCAGGACCTCGCCGACGCGTTCGGCGGTCAACTCCAGCTGGCCGGCGACCTCTTCGTGGGTCGGTTCGTAGCCGCGCTCCTGGAGCATGCGGCGCTGGACGCGGACGACGCGGTTGATCAGCTCGACCACGTGGACCGGGACGCGGATGGTACGGGCCTGGTCGGCCAGCGCGCGGGACATCGCCTGGCGGATCCACCAGGTCGCGTACGTCGAGAACTTGTAGCCGCGTGCGTAGTCGAACTTCTCCACGGCCCTGATCAGGCCGAGGTTCCCCTCCTGGACGAGGTCGAGCATCGTCAGTCCGCGGCCGACATAGCGTTTGGCGACGGAGACGACGAGTCTCAGGTTCGCCTCGATGAGCCGTCTCTTGGCCATCCGGCCGCGCACGACGAGCCGGTCGAGATCGAGGGCAAGCTGGGAGTCCAGGTCGGGCGTGGAGCCCAGCTTCTCCTCGGCGAAGAGACCGGCCTCGACGCGGCGCGCGAGGTCCACCTCCTCGACGGCGGTGAGCAGTTGGATCCGCCCGATCTCCCGCAGATACTGCCGGAAGAGGTCGGACGTCGGCCCGCCGCTGTCGGCCCTGGACCGCGGGCCGCGCTCCGGGGCCTCGGGAACGTCCACCGGGTCCTCGGTGAGGGTCTCCGGGGCGGATTCGGGGACCGCCTCGGGGTGGTGCGCGGCGCGGCTCTGTGGTGGAACCGCCGACACCAGGTCGGTCTCGTTCAGGGTCTGGGTCTGGGTCTGCACGGGGGCGGCCTCCAGGGTGATCGCTGCCGGATCGGGGGCGTGCGGCAGCGGGACGTGGGCGGCCGGGCCGCCGTCAGTCCCGTACACGATGAGCGGATCCGCGGGGGTGAGTGGCCCACCGTGGGTGGACCGGCCGCGCTCCGAGAACACAGGCACCGCTGTCCAGTGTGGGGTACAGCACACTGCCGCCACGAGGGGCGTGCGAGGACTTTCTGAGTCCCGTGCGTAACCGGTCGGTTACCGAAGTATGTTTAAAACGGCGGGAGTTGGGACCGGTGGGACGGAAGTGGCAACGAGACGACGGCCCGGGGCCCGCCGGGCGGGCGGTTCGCCCCCAGTCGCCGGCCGGGCCGGTCTCGCGGGCGTCAGAGCGCCGCCGCGCCGTTGTTGCGCAGGGACTGGCGGTACTGCTGGAGCACCCACAGCTCGTTCTGCACCGCCTGGTGACGTTCGGCGTCCGCGCCCGTGCCGAGGCGGGCCAGGGTGCTCGTCACGTCGTGGATGCGGAGGTCGACGGCCCGCAGCCGGACCCGTACCAGTTGCTCCCCCGCGTACGCCTCGTCGATCGTCTTGCCGTGGAACACCTCCACCGCCAGCTCCGTGACCAGCGCGCGCACCGCGTCGTTCGGCGCGGCCTCGCGGACCCCGGAGAGATACTCGGGTGCCGAGACGATGCCCTGTTCGGCGCCGCCCGCGTCCTCGACGGCGCGGCGGACGGCGGCGTACGGCGGGGCGGTGAACTCGTCCACGCCGTAGGCGTCGAAGGCCGGGGAGACCAGTTCGGGGCGCTGGAGGGCGAGCTTCAGCAGTTCGCGCTCGGTGCGGTGGGCCGGGCTGCGCAGGTTGAGCGCGGGGCCGGAGAGGGCCGGGGAAGGGCCGGAGTCGTACGAGCCCTGCGGGCCGTTCGCGCGGCCCCCGCGGCCGTCCGCCGGGCCCGCGGGCCCGCGCCCGCCCCGGTCACGGGCCCAACGGGCCATCTGTGCCACACGTTTGACCACGAACTGGGTGTCGAGGATGCCGAGGATGCCGGCGAGCTGTACGGCGACCTCGTGCTGCGACGCGCCGTTCTTGATCCGGGCGACGATGGGGCCCGCCTCGTCCAGCGCGGACGCGCGGCCCGCCGGGGTCTCCAGGTCGTACCGGGACACGATCTGGCGGATCGCGAACTCGAAGAGCGGCGTGCGCGGTTCCACCAGGTCCTGGACCGCCGCGTCGCCCTTGCTGAGCCGCAGCTCGCACGGGTCCATGCCGTCGGGCGCGATCGCGATGTACGTCTCGGCGGCGAACTTCTGGTCGTCCTCGAAGGCGCGCAGCGCCGCCTTCTGGCCCGCCGCGTCACCGTCGAAGGTGAAGATCACCCGCGCGCTGCCGTTGTCCATCAGCAGCCTGCGCAGGATCTTGATGTGGTCGGTGCCGAACGCCGTGCCGCAGGTGGCGATGGCGGTGGTGATCCCCGCCAGGTGGCAGGCCATCACGTCCGTGTAGCCCTCGACCACCACCGCGCGGCTGGCCTTGGCGATGTCCTTCTTCGCCAGGTCCACCCCGTACAGCACCTGCGACTTCTTGTAGATCGCCGTCTCGGGGGTGTTCAGATACTTCGGCCCGTTGTCGTCGTCGCGCAGCTTGCGGGCGCCGAAGCCGACGACCTCGCCCGAGATGTCCCGGATGGGCCACATCAGCCGGCCCCGGAACCGGTCGATCGGGCCCCGGCGGCCGTCCTGGGAGAGCCCGGCGAGCAGCAGTTCCTTGTCGGTGAAGCCCTTCCCGCGCAGGAAGCGGGTCAGATGGTCCCAGCCCGCCGGGCTGTAACCCACCCCGAAGTGCTCGGCCGCCGCCTGGTCGAAGCCTCTCTCGGCCAGGAACTTCCGGCCGATCTCGGCCTCTTCACTGCCGAGCCGCTCCACATAGAACTCGGCCGCCGCCTTGTGCGCCTCCACCAGCCGGATGCGCTCGCCCCGCTGGTGGGAGGGGTTGTAGCCGCCTTCCTCGTAGCGCAGCGTGATGCCCGCCTTGGCGGCGAGGCGTTCGACCGTCTCCGAGAACGAGAGATGGTCGATCTTCATCACGAAGGCGATGGTGTCCCCGCCCTCCTGGCAGCCGAAGCAGTGGAAGAGACCCTTGCTCGGACTGACCTGGAAGGAGGGGGACTTCTCGTCGTGGAAGGGGCAGAGCCCCTTCAGGTTT
This sequence comes from Streptomyces sp. NP-1717, assembly GCF_022695985.1. GTDB lineage: Bacteria > Actinomycetota > Actinomycetes > Streptomycetales > Streptomycetaceae > Streptomyces. The sequence continues at coordinate 33,808 of NZ_JAAPBF010000052.1, forward strand.
CCGCCGCCGGCCGGGCGCAGTTGCAGGTACTCGGACACGACGGTGTCGATCGGGACCGCGTCCCGAACCACCTTCACGTCGTCATCGTTGATCCTGCCTGCCACGCGAGAATTCTACGGGGACGCACCGACACTCCCTCACGCCCGGTCCGCGGACCGGCGGCGCGGCGGCCGGGTCGCGGGTGCCAGGGCCGGTCAGGTGCCGAGCGTGTCCAGCGGCACCGTCGGGTCGGCCAGCGCGTCGAGGTCCTGGCGGGCGCCGGAGCGGATGAGCCGCTGGATGTCGCCGGTGACGTCCCACACGTTGACGTTCATCCCGGCGAGCACCCGGCGGTCCTTGAGCCAGTAGGCGATGAACTCCCGCTTCCCGGCGTCGCCGCGCACCACCACCTGGTCGTAGCTGCCGGGCGGCGCCCAGCCCGAGTACTCCAGGCCCAGGTCGTACTGGTCGGAGAAGAAGTACGGGAGCCGGTCGTACGTCACGTCCTGGCCGAGCATCGAGCGGGCGGCGGCGGGGCCGCCGTTGAGCGCGTTGGCCCAGTGCTCGACGCGCAGCCGGTCCACCGGCAGTTCGGTGCCGGGCAGCGAGAAGGGGACGGAGGCCACGTCGCCGGCCGCGTAGATGTCCGGGTCCGAGGTGCGCAGCGCGAGGTCGACGGCGATGCCGCCGCCGTGCTCGCGCCCCACCAGGTCGAGTCCGGCCGCCTCGGCGAGACCCGTGCGGGGCGCGGCGCCGATCGCGGCGAGCACGTCGTGCGCCATGTGCTCCTCGCCGTCGTCCGTACGGACGGAGAGGACCATGCCGTCCTGGCCGACGATCTCGGTGAGCCGGGCGCCGAAGTGGAACCGTACGCCGTGCTCGCCGTGCAGTTCGGTGAAGAACTGTCCCAGCTCCGGGCCGATGACCTGGTGCAGGGGCGTCGGGTGCGGCTCTACGACGGTGACCTCGGCGCCGTACCCGCGGGCGGCGGCGGCGACCTCCAGGCCGATCCAGCCACCGCCTGCGATGACGAGATGGCCGTTGTCGCGGCCGAGGGAGGTGAGGACGTGGCGCAGCCGGTCGGAGTGGGCGAGCCTGCGCAGATGGTGGACGCCGGCGAGGTCGGTGCCGGGGATGTCGAGGCGGCGCGGTTCGGAGCCGGTGGTCAGGAGCAGTTTGTCGTAGCGCACGGAGGTGCCGTCGCCGAGGTGGACGCACCGGGTGTCGCGGTCGATCCCGGTGACCGTCTGCCCGAGGTGGAGCTCCACGTGGTGCCGGGCGTACCAGGCGGGTTCGTGGACGAAGACGCTGTCGCGTTCCTTCGTACCCAGGAGGAAGCCCTTGGACAGCGGGGGGCGTTCGTAGGGGTGGTCTCCCTCGTCCCCGATGACGATCACTCGGCCGGTGAATCCGTCGGAACGCAGGGTTTCCGCGGCCTTCGCCCCGGCCAGCCCACCACCGACGATGACGAATGTCCGATGTGCGTCGACCACTTGATGCCTCCTCGTTGTGCTGCCGCCATCTGTGAGCGTCCCGCACGGAGCGTGATGGCGAAAGAGGGGAGGCTCCACGGGCATGGTTCCGGCTTGATGTGGCTACCTTGCTACACGCGTCATCCCCATGACGGGGCGGCTCGGCCGCTTCGGCCGTTGGCTGAATATGACGGGTGCGGGATGCGGGGAGCCCTGGTGGCGGGCCGTCGCGGTCAGGTGCGGCCCGTGAGCGCCGTGTGGAGGGTGCGCGCCGCGGCGTCCGTGAGGGAGGCGATCTGGTCGACGACGACGCGCTTGCGGGCGCGGTCGTCGGACGCCGTCTCGAAGAGAGCGCGGAACTGCGGGTCCAGCCCCTCGGGCGCGCGGGCCGTCAGAGTCCGGGCGAGTTCGGCCAGGACGATGCGCTGGTCCGCGCGGAGGGATTCCTGGTCGGCGCGCTGCATCACATAGCGGTGGGCGACGGCCTTGAGTACGGCGCACTCGTCGCGCGCCTCGCGCGGGACGACCAGCGAGGCGCCGTACCGGGTGAGCCGGCCGGTGCCGTACTCCGCCCGGGTCGCGCCTTCGGCGGCGAGACAGAAACGGCCGATGAGCTGGCTGGTGGCGTCCTTGAGCCGGGCCTGGGCGACGGCCGTCCCGTCGTAGCCGTGCGGCCACCACTCCTGGGCCATGAGGCGGTCGAGCGCGGCGGCGAGCTGGTCCGGGTCGGTGCCGTGCGGGACGTAGCGGCCGATCGCGACCGCCCAGATCTCGTCGCGTTCGGGCGCGGAGAGCAGCGCCCCGGGGTCGACGTGGCCGGCGTGCAGGCCGTCCTCGAAGTCGTGGACGGAGTACGCGACGTCGTCGGCCCAGTCCATGACCTGGGCCTCGAAGCAGGTGCGGTTCGGCGGCGCGCCGCGCCTGGCCCATTCGAAGACCGGCAGGTCGTCCTCGTACACGCCGAACTTCACCGAGTCCGGGTCGGTGGGGTGGGCGCCCTGCGGCCAGGGGTACTTCGTCGCGGCGTCCAGGACGGCGCGGGTCAGGTTGAGGCCGACGCTGACGAGTCGGGCACCCCCGCCGGCCGCCGCCTCGGCCTCGGCCGCCGCCTCGGCCCGGGGCGTGCTGATCTCGGGGGTCACCGAGTCGGCGCTGACGAAGCGCTTGGGTTCGATACGGGTGAGCAGCCGCAGCGACTGGGCGTTGCCCTCGAAGCCGCCGCAGTCCTTGGCGAACTCGTTCAGCACCTGTTCGCCGTTGTGGCCGAACGGCGGATGGCCCATGTCGTGCGAGAGGCACGCCGTCTCCACGAGGTCCGGGTCGCAGCCGAGCGCGGCGCCGAGTTCGCGGCCGACCTGGGCGCACTCCAGGGAGTGGGTCAGCCGGGTGCGCGGGCTGGCGTCCCACTCCTGGCTCTGCGAGCCGGGTGTCACCACCTGGGTCTTGCCGGCGAGACGGCGCAGGGCTGAGGAGTGCAGGACGCGTGCGCGGTCGCGCTGAAAGGCGGTGCGGCCGGGGCGCTTGTCGGGCTCGGCCGAGAAGCGCCGGGTGTCCGCCTCGTCGTAGGGGCTGCCGTCGTGAGGTGCGGTGATGCCTTCCATGGGACGAAGGTAACCGGCTCGGTGGTGGGCTGGGTCCGCGCCTCCTCGTAG
>NZ_JAAPBF010000053.1 GCF_022695985.1 Streptomyces sp. NP-1717
CGGGTCCGCCGCCGGGCGCCACCTGGTGCGCCTCGGGCCCGGGGACGTACCCCATGGCGGGCGCCGGGCCCCCGGTCGAGAACGCCGCGGCCGACACCCCCCGCTCCAGCCGGTCGAGCCGCGTCTGCACGGAACGCTCGTCGTCGAAGGCCGCGGGCAACAGCACGCGCGCGCAGATCAGTTCGAGCTGGAGCCTGGGCGAGGTGGCGCCCCGCATCTCGGTCAGCCCGGTGTTGACGAGGTCGGCGGCCCGGCTCAGCTCGGCGGCCCCGAATACGGACGCCTGGTCCCGCATGCGCTGGACCACGTCGTCGGGGGCGTCGATGAGCCCCTTCGTACCGGCGTCCGGAACGGCGGCCAGGATGACCAGGTCCCGCAGCCGCTCCAGCAGGTCGGCGACGAACCGCCGCGGATCGTTGCCTCCCTCGATGACCCGGTCCACGACCTCGAAGGCCGCCGCGCCGTCGCCCGAGGCGAAGGCGTCGATCGCCGAGTCGAGCAGCGAACTGTCCGTATAACCGAGGAGGGCCGTCGCCATGGCGTACGTCACACCGTCCTCGGCGGCGCCCGCGAGGAGCTGGTCCATGACGGACATCGAGTCCCGCACGGACCCGGCACCGGCCCGCACCACGAGCGGCAGCACCCCGTCGGCGACCGGGATCGCCTCCTTGGCACACACCTCGCCGAGGTAGTCCCGCAGCGTCCCGGGCGGCACCAGCCGGAACGGATAGTGGTGCGTACGCGACCGGATCGTGCCGATGACCTTCTCCGGCTCGGTGGTCGCGAAGATGAACTTGAGATGCTCCGGCGGCTCCTCGACCACCTTCAGCAGGGCGTTGAACCCCGCCGGGGTGACCATGTGCGCCTCATCGATGATGTAGATCTTGTAACGACTGCCGGCCGGCCCGAAGAAGGCCTTCTCCCGCAGATCACGCGCGTCGTCCACACCACCGTGCGACGCCGCGTCGATCTCGATGACATCGATCGACCCGGGACCGGTCCTGGCCAGGTCCTGACAGGACTGGCAGACCCCGCAGGGGGTCGGCGTGGGCCCCTGCTCGCAGTTCAGACAGCGCGCGAGGATGCGCGCACTGGTGGTCTTCCCACAGCCCCGCGGCCCGCTGAACAGGTACGCGTGATTGACCCGGTTGTTGCGCAGGGCCTGCTGCAGCGGGTCGGTGACATGCTCCTGCCCGATGACCTCGGCGAACGACTCGGGGCGGTAACGGCGGTACAGCGCTAGGGACGACACACCTACGACGATATCGGCCCGCTCCGACATCCCACCCCCGCCAACGCGGACGCCCCCCACGTACCCGCCAGAGCCAACCTACCCTTGCTGCCTTCCGGCCCTGGGGGAGTTCAGTCAGATAGCGCCACGTGAGGGGCTGCGCCCAACAGTACCCGATCCCCACCCCCACGAACGAGTTCGCGAGCACGGCTCCCCGTCTTGTATGGTTCGTCGCGGAGGATTCGCCTAGTGGCCTAGGGCGCACGCTTGGAAAGCGTGTTGGGGGCAACCCCTCACGAGTTCGAATCTCGTATCCTCCGCCATTGCTCTCACCGGGCAATAGTTGAAGGCCCGCCGTCGCTAGCGATGGCGGGCCTTCGACGTGTGTGGTTGGCAGTTGCTCTGATCGGACTGGCGCCTCGGCGGACGAGGGCGGCCCGAAGGGACCGCCCGATCGTGCGCGGTCACACGCTCGTGAGCCACCACCTTGTCTACCGCCGCCCGCCCAAGTTCCGGCAGGTGTTCGGCCGGAGCCATCTCTGCTCTAGACGCGCGATGACTGCCGTTCTCGAGCAACCCGCCGCTCGCGCAGTCCCGCTCGCCGTTGAGACCGCCAGCATCCACGGCAACGGCCAGGGCGATGACCGGAGTTCCCGGTGCGAGACTACGGCGCACACGACCGCTGATGACCGCGTTCTCCATCCTGAGGGCCGTCTGACGAGCAGCCCACGTCTCGCTGTCCGGCGGCTTCGGGACGTGATGGATCCGACCGGCACTTACGACGACACGACGCGCTACGTGCTCTCGGCGCCGAACCGTGCGCACCGTTAGCCGCTTCCGTGCACGGCGCCGTCAGGCCCATGCCCAGCCCTGACAGAGATAGTATCGATGCAGATAGTATCCCAATCGATAGTATCCACAGAGGGAGTCTTATCGTGCGTCGCTTCATCGGACGGGATCGCGAGCTGACCGTGCTCGGCAACGCCTTGCGGGCGGTCCACGATGCCGTCGGGTCGGCGAAGCCGGGGCAGTGCCTCCTTATGCGGGGAAGGCGGCGGGTCGGCAAGTCCAGCCTCGTCGAAGAGTTCCTCCGGCGCAGCGAGACACCGTATCTGTTCTTCACCGCGGCGGGCGGCGCGGCGCAGGACGAACTGACGGAACTGCTCGACGCCGTCGCCAGGTCTACCCTGCCGGAGCGGGGACTGTTCTCGGAGGAGACCCCCGATCAGTGGAACGCGGCACTCAGACTGCTTGCGGAGATCCTGCCCGACGACACTCCCAGCGTCGTCGTCATCGACGAGGTTCCGTATCTGATGGACCGCATCGACGCCTTCGAGGGCCTGCTCCAGCGGGCATGGGACCGGCTGCTCAGCCGCAAGCCGGTGCTTCTCCTCCTGGTCGGGTCCGATCTGTCGATGATGGAGGCACTGAACAGCTACGACCGTCCCTTTCACCAGCGGGGCCGGGAAATGGTCGTTGGGCCCCTGAACCCGGCCGACATCGGCGAGATGCTCGATCTGTCTCCGGCGGCAGCGTTCGACGCGGCGCTGATCACTGGGGGGCTTCCCCTGATCTGCGCCGAGTGGCGGGCCGGAGCGGATGTCCGAGAGTTCCTCCGCGACTCGCTGGACAACCCGATCTCGGCGCTGCTGGTCTCCGCCGAGCGCTCACTGGCCGCGGAGTTTCCACCGCAGGCCATGACCCGGGAGGTTCTTCGCGCCATCGGTTCCGGGGAGCGAACCTTCACCAACATCGCGCGCGCGGCCGGCGGCATCGCCCACACCACTCTGACCCGGGCCACTGACGTCCTGACCGAGAAACGGGTCGTCGCCGCCGAGTTGCCCCTCTCACTGAGGCCGTCGAAGGAACGCCGCTACCGGGTGGCCGACCCCTACCTCCGCTTTTGGCTCGCGTTTCTGGATCCGCACATGGCGGAAATCGAGCGGATGCGGGGAGACCTCACGCTGAGCCGCATCCAGGAACAGTGGACGAGCTGGCGCGGCCGCGCGATCGAACCCCTGGTGCGGGAATCCCTCGCCCGTCTCCTGCCGGACGGTTCCCTCCCCACCGCCCCGGCGATCGGCGGGTACTGGACCCGCAGCAACGATGTCGAGATCGACCTGGTGGGCGCCGACCGGCAGCCGGTGGCCAAGCAGTTGCTCTTCCTCGGCTCGGTCAAGTGGCTGGAGAACTCCGCGTTCGACAGCCACGACCTGGCAGCACTGCACAAGCACCGGGCAGCGATCACCGACGAGCCGGTACCGCTTGTGGCAGTCTCCCGCAACGGCGTCGATTGTTCCGGCCTTCAGGCGGTGTACGGCCCCGAGGAACTGCTCAGCGCTTGGCGCAGGGCATGAGCAGGAACCGAGCCCACGGTTGCGGTTCTGGTTGCATTCGCGGCGGTTCAGCACTGTCCGTTGGCCAAAGGCCCGCAACCGTCGGGCGGCTTCGAGGGGGGCGTGCATGGGGCAGCGAAGGGTGATGGGCCGGTTGAGGCATGGGGCGTGGGTGTTGGTGACGCTTGGGCTGACGCTCCTGGTGGGGACCGTCGCGTACACCCTCACGAACTACAAGATGGTCACCGTCATGGGCGACTCGATGAGACCCGCGTACCCACCGGGCGACCAGCTCTTCGCCGAGCGGATCGACGCGGGCGAGATACGCCGTGGCGATGTCCTGCTCATCGATGCGCCCGAGCACTTCCGGGGCGAACCGATGCTCCGGCGGGTCATCGGGATGGGTGGCGATCACGTGGTGGGTGAGGGCAGCCAGGTCACGGTGAACGGGAAGCCGGTGGATGAGCCGTACGTGAGGCACCGCGAGGAGAGCGTGATGGCCAGACCGTACGACGTGAAGGTGCCGGACGGGCGGTTGTTCCTGCTGGGCGACTACCGGGTGAACTCCAACGACTCGCGTTTCCACCTCAGCGACCGGTCGGGCAGCATCGCCGCCTCCGGAGTACAGGCACGAGTGCCGGCGGACTCCGCGGCTCCGGGGGTGCTGGCGACGCTCGCGAGCCTTGGAATCGTGCTGGTCCTGGCCGGTGTCGGAGGCTACGTGCTCGGACGGCGTGACCGGAGGTCGCTCTCGTCATGGACGTCATCGCCCGCGGCCTGAGCGCCCGGGGTCGCGGACCGCGGAACTAGGATCGCCCGTCATGGACTGGCTTGAGCGCGCCGCGAAGTTGAGGCAGTGGACGGCCAACGGGGTGCGCGCACCCCATAAGCCGCTGCTTCTTCTGTACGCCCTCGGCCGGTTCCAGGAGGACGCCGGGAGCGAGCTCTCGTACAGCGCGGTGGAAGGGGATCTGAAGCGGTTGCTGGTCGAGTACGGCCCCGGCAACAGGACCACGCCCGCCTACCCGTTCCATCATCTGGTCAGCGACGGGGTGTGGGAGGTACGGAGCGAGCGTGGCGCCGGCAGTCCCGGGACCGGGGTGCTGGAGCTGCGGGCGACAAGGGCCGCGGGGCGGCTCGTACCGGAGTTGAGGGCGGCGCTGCGGCGTGAGCCGTCGCTGGTCGGGCGTATGGCGCGGGTGCTGCTCGATCTGCATTTCCCGCCCTCGCTCCACGGCGAGTTGTGTGACGCCGTCGGGCTCGAACTGGAGTCGGCACAGACACCGCTGTCCGCCGCGCGGCGGCAACGGGACCGGCGTATGCGGGACTTGGTGCTGACGGCGTACGAATACCGTTGCGCCTTCTGCGGCTACGACGGAAGCATCGGCGCGGTCGCGGTGGGACTGGAGGCCGCGCATGTGCGCTGGTGGGCGTTCGACGGCCCGGACGAGGTCGACAACGGGCTGTGTCTGTGCGCGCTGCACCACAAGCTGTTCGACAAGGGCGTGTTCGGTGTCGACGACGACCACCGGGTCATGGCCTCGCGGCACTTCGTCGGGCGGAGCCCCGCCGCCCGGGCGCAGGTGACGGACCTCGCGGGGCGAGCGCTGCTGGGCCCGCAGCCGGGTACGAGCCCGATCGCGCCGGCCCACCGGTCCTGGCACTCCAGTCAGGTCTTTCACGGCGAACCGCGCCCTGCCGCGGTCGTGTGAGCGGCGCGCTCCCGGATCCGCCGGACAGGGCCTACCCGCAGGACGGGCAGAGCCCCCGGTACGTGACCTCCGCCGTCGAGACCGTGAAGCCGAACCGTTCCTCCGGCGGGAGCGCGGAGAGAGGGTCGCCCGTCGGGTGGACGTCGCGGATCGTGCCGCAGTCGGAGCACACCAGGTGCTGGTGCGGGCGGTGCGCGTTGGGGTCGTAGCGTTTGGCGCGGCCCTCGGTGGAGACCTCGATCACCTCGCCGAGGGAGACCAGTTCACCCAGGGTGTTGTAGACGGTCGCCCGGGAGATCTCGGGCAGCCGCCGTGCCGCGAGGGCGTGCACCTCGTCGGCCGTGAGATGGACGTGGTCGCCGTCGAGCACCTGCGCGACGACCCGGCGCTGGGAGGTCATCCGCCAGCCGCGCCCTCGTAGTCGCTCCAGCAGGTCGCTCATGTCGGTTCACCTGTTCGCGTTCGCGAGAATCCGGAAGTGGATTCCGAAAATACCGGCGGACGCCCGCCGGACGTCCGGATTATTACTGGATGTACGTTTAGCTCGCTTCTTGACTTGGACTCCGTCCATCGTAGGATCGGTTCCGGCGAATAGCCAAGGAACGTCGCGTGTGGGGCCGTGTGGGGCTCCCCACTCGCTTACGCGGCAGAGCCCGTACGACCGCGTCAAGTCTGGTCGGCGGGGGCTCCGCCCGACCGCGTCCGACAGCCACTGCCTCTCCAGAGCACCTTTGATCCGCCTGGTCCGGAAGGATTTCAATGTCTGACAACCATGATGCAATCGTCGTAGACGCGAAGTCGGAGGAGGCGAGTGGTGGCTGCCCGGTCGCGCACGGGCGGGCCCCGCATCCCACGCAGGGCGGTGGAAACCGCGAGTGGTGGCCCGAGCGGCTGAACCTGAAGATCCTCGCGAAGAACCCCGCCGTGGCGAACCCGCTCGGCGAGGAGTTCGACTACTCCGAGGCGTTCAAGTCCCTCGACCTGCCGACCGTGAAGCAGGACATCGCCGAGGTCCTGACCACCTCGCAGGACTGGTGGCCGGCGGACTTCGGTCACTACGGCCCGTTCATCGTCCGGATGGCCTGGCACAGCGCCGGCACCTACCGGATCAGTGACGGCCGCGGCGGCGCCGGCGCCGGACAGCAGCGCTTCGCGCCCCTCAACAGCTGGCCGGACAACGGAAACCTCGACAAGGCCCGCCGGCTGCTCTGGCCGGTCAAGAAGAAGTACGGCCAGAGCCTGTCGTGGGCCGACCTGATGATCCTCGCCGGCAACGTCGCCCTGGAGACGATGGGCTTCGAGACCTTCGGCTTCGCCGGCGGCCGCGCGGACGTCTGGGAGCCCGAGGAGGACGTGTACTGGGGTCCCGAGACCACCTGGCTCGACGACAAGCGCTACAGCGGTGACCGGAATCTGGAGAGCCCCCTCGGCGCGGTCCAGATGGGCCTCATCTACGTCAACCCGGAGGGCCCGAACGGCAGCCCCGACCCGCTCGCCTCGGCCCGCGACATCCGTGAGACGTTCCGCCGGATGGCGATGAACGACGAGGAGACGGTCGCGCTCATCGCGGGCGGCCACACCTTCGGCAAGACCCACGGCGCGGGCCCGGCGGACAGCGTCGGCGCCGACCCGGAGGCCGCCGCCATCGAGGACCAGGGCTTCGGCTGGAAGAACAGCCACGGCACCGGCAAGGGTGGCGACACGATCACCAGCGGTCTCGAAGGCATCTGGACGAACACCCCGATCACCTGGGACAACAGCTTCCTGGAGATCCTCTACGGCTACGAGTGGGAGCTGTTCCAGAGCCCCGCGGGCGCCAACCAGTGGCGTCCGAAGGACAACGGCGGCGCGGGCTCCGTCCCCGACGCCCACGACGCGTCGAAGAGCCACGCCCCGACGATGCTGACGACCGACCTCGCGCTGCGCGTCGACCCGGCGTACGAGCAGATCTCGCGGCGCTTCCTGGAGAACCCCGCGGAGTTCGCGGACGCCTTCGCCCGCGCGTGGTTCAAGCTGACCCACCGTGACATGGGCCCCGTCGTGCGCTACCTCGGCCCGGAGGTCCCGGCCGAGACGCTGGTGTGGCAGGACCCGCTGCCCGCCGTCACCCACCAGCTCGTGGACGCCGAGGACATCGCCTCCCTCAAGGAGCAGATCCTCGCCGCGGGCGTGCCGGTCTCCGAGCTCGTCTCCACCGCGTGGGCGTCGGCCTCGTCGTTCCGCGGCAGCGACAAGCGCGGCGGCGCCAACGGCGCCCGTATCCGCCTCCAGCCGCAGAGCGGGTGGGAGGCCAACGACCCCGACCGGCTCGTGACGGTGCTCCGTACGCTCGAAGGCGTCCAGGAGAGCTTCAACTCCGCGCAGGACGCCAAGGGCGGCGACAAGCGGATCTCGTTCGCCGACCTGATCGTGCTCGCGGGAGCCGCGGCCGTCGAGCAGGCCGCGAAGACCGCCGGCTTCGACGTCGAGGTGCCCTTCACGCCGGGCCGCGCCGACGCGACGCAGGAGCAGACCGACGTGGAGTCGTTCGCGGCGCTGGAGCCGGCCGCCGACGGATTCCGCAACTACCTCGGGAAGGGCCACCGGCTGCCGGCCGAGTACCTCCTGATCGACCGGGCGAACCTGCTGACGCTGAGCGCCCCCGAGATGACCGTGCTCGTCGGTGGTCTCCGTGTCCTGGGCGCGACCTACCAGCAGTCCTCCCTGGGTGTACTGACGGCGACCCCCGGGTCCCTGACGAACGACTTCTTCGTCAACCTGCTCGACCTGGGTACGACGTGGAAGGCGACGTCCGAGGACGAGAACACGTTCGAGGGCCGCGACACCGCCACCGGCGAGGTCAAGTGGACCGGCAGCCGGGCCGACCTGGTCTTCGGGTCGAACTCGGAGCTGCGCGCGCTCGCGGAGGTCTACGCGGGCGACGACGCGAAGGAGAAGTTCGTCAAGGACTTCGTCGCGGCGTGGACGAAGGTCTCGAACCTCGACCGGTTCGACCTCGTCTGAGGTCTCGGGCTCTCAGGCCCTGAGCCTCTGACCGCCCGGGGCTCGGATCGCCCGAGCAGGCTGTTCCGGCCGGGCAGGCCCGTACTCACGGGCCTGCCCGGCCGTCTCGCGTTTTACGGGTGTACGCCGGCTGCGCCGGCCAACAGCGCGTCAGCGCCCGGGCCGGAGTGATTCGATCGCGCGGGCGAGGCTCTGCGCGCCGTGGCCCTCGGCGATCTGGGTCTCGAACAGGGTCTGGAGTGGGGTCAGCAGGTCCACCCCGATGCCCTGGGCCCTGGTGGCGGTCAGCATGTTGGCGAGGCCCACCGCGTTGATGTCCAGGTTGGACGTCTCCGTGGCGTAGTCGCCGGAGTCGATCTCCGCCGCGAAGCCGGGCAGCGCCGCGGCCGCCGCGTTCAGCCAGGGGACGAGGAGGCCGGTGATGTCCGCGGCTTTGATCCGGGCCGAGTCGGCCACCGCGACCGACTGGAAGAAGCCCGCGAACATCCCGTACATGCCGCTCAGCAGCGAGATGTCGTAGAGCGACGCCAGGCCGGGGTCGGCGCCGACGAAGGTGGGGGCGCCCAGGAGGTCCAACTGCTCGCGATAGGTGGCGAAGACGGCCGGCGAGCCGCTGTAGAGGACGAACGCGTCCGGCGTGCCGATCGTCTGCGGTACCGCGTAGACCGCCCCGTCCAGATACTCGGCACCCTGGTCCGCCACCCAGGCGGCCAACTCGCGGGCGGGTTCGGGTGTTCCGGAGGTGAGGTTGAGGAGCGTACGGCCCCGGAGCGCGCCGGCGGCGGGCGTCAGTATCTCTCGTGCCTTGTCGTAGTCCAGGACGCAGACGATGACGAGGTCCGCCGCCGCGATGGCCTCGGCCGCCGTCGCCGCACGCGTCGCGCCTCTGGTGACCAGGTCGTCGGCCTTCTCCGGTGAGCGGTTCCAGACGGTCGTGCGGTGGCCGTGACCGAGGTAGGCGGAGGCCAGGGCGCGGCCCAGGTTGCCGAGGCCGATCACCGCGACCGAGGGCAGGTCGGCCCGGTTCGGCGTGGTCCGCTCCGGAGTGGTCCGCGCGGGGGTGGTGTTCATGTCGTTCCTCTGCTCGGTGGGGCGGGTCGGTGAGAAGAACTCTGCCGAGCGGGGCTGTCGATCGGCTGTCGGTCCGCTGCCAATCCGCTGCCGTCCGGCCGCCGTTAGGGTGAGGCGTATGCGATTCGGGGTGCTCGGTCCGCTGGCCGTGTGGACGGCGGACGGTGATCCCGTTCCGATCCCCGGTACGAAGGTCCGCGCGCTGCTCGCGCATCTGCTGGTGTCCCCCGGGCGCGCCGTCCCCGTCGCACGGCTGGTGGACGGTCTGTGGGGCGAGGCGCTGCCGGACGACCCCGCCAACACGGTGCAGGGAAAGGTCTCGCAGCTGCGCCGCGCGCTGGAGCGGGCCGAGCCGGGCGGCCGGGACCTGGTGGTGTCCGGGGCCGGGGCCTCCGGGTATCTCCTGCGGAGCGGTCCCGGCGCCGTCGACGCGGAGCGGTTCACCGCGCTGCTGGACCGGGCGCGGGCCGAAGCCGTACCCCGTACGAAGGCAGACCTGCTGTCCGAGGCGCTGGGGCTCTGGCGGGGCGAGGCGTTCGCGGACTTCGCCGGTGAGCCGTTCGCCCTCGCGGAGATCGCCCGTCTGGAGGAGGCGCGGCTCACGACCCTGGAGGAACAGGCCGAGATACGGCTCGCGTTGGGCGGCGAGCACGCGAAGCTGGCCGGTGAACTCGGCGGCCTGGTCGCCGCGCATCCGCTGCGCGAACGGCTACGGGCCGTGCGGATACGGGCGTTGTACGGCGCGGGGCGCCAGACCGAGGCGCTGGAGAGTTACGAGGACCTCCGCCGCCGGCTCTCGGACGAGCTGGGGCTGGAGCCCGGTCGTGAACTCGCCGCTCTCCAGCAGGCAGTTCTGCGACAGGACGTGGCGCTGACCGAACACCGGCCCGCCGTCGTCACGAATCTGCCGGCGCCCCTCACGGAGATCGTCGGCAGGGACGAGGCCGCCTCGGCCGTGACCGATCTGCTGACCGTCTCCCGGCTGGTCACTCTCACCGGGCCCGGCGGGGTCGGCAAGACCCGGCTGGCCGTGGAGGTCGCGCAGCGGTGCGCCGAGGCGTACCCCGACGGCGTGTGGCTCGTCGAACTGGCGGCGCTCGCCCCCTCACCGGGCCCTCGCGCCGATCCGGACGTGGTGAACGCGGTGGCCGAGGCCGTCATGCGGGTCCTGGGCATCCAGGAGGCGGGGGGTGAGGGCGGTGCGGGCGGAACGCTGCCGTCCCCCGCCCGCCGGCTGGGCGGCGCGCTGCGCGACAGACGGCTGCTGCTCGTCCTGGACAACTGCGAGCACGTCGTGGATCCGGTCGCCGAGCTGACCGCCGCGCTGGTCCCGGACGCCCCCGGGCTGAGCGTACTGACGACCAGTCAGGAACCGCTCGGGATCAGTGGGGAGCAGGTGTGGGCCGTACCGCCGCTGCCCCTGCCGAGCGCGGTCGCGCTCTTCACGGCACGAGCGGGCACCGGCACCGGCGCTGCCCCCGGCCTGGGTTCTCCGGCCGCGGCCGAGGCCGAGGCCGTCGCCGAGCTGTGCCGCCGTCTCGACGGCATCCCGCTGGCCCTGGAGCTGGCCGCGTCGCGAGTTCGGACCATCGGCGTGCACGGTCTCGTCGCCCGGCTCGACGACCGGTTCGAGCTGCTGGGCGTCGGCCCCCGTAACGCGCCCGACCGTCAGCGCACGCTGCGCGCGGTGATCGACTGGAGCTGGGGTCTGCTCACCGGGCCCGAGCGCGTCGTACTGCGCAGACTGGCCGTCCACAGCGGGAGTTGCGCGCTGGAGGCGGCCGAGGCGATCTGCTCCGGGGACGACGTGCGGGCGGCGGACGTGATCGAGCTGCTGGCCCGTCTGGTGGACAGGTCCCTGGTCGTGCTGTGCGACCGGCCGGAAGGACCCCGTTACCGGCTGCTGGAGTCGGTGAAGGCGTACTGCCTCGAACAGCTGCGGGTGGCGGACGAGTTGGACGCCGTACGCGAACGGCACTGCCGCCACTACACCGAACTCGCCCTGCATGCCGCGCCGTTGCTCCGGGGCCCGCAGCAACACCACTGGCTGGAGCGGCTGGACGGGGAGGCGGCCGATCTGCGGAGCGCACTCGACTTCGCCGTACGGCAGGGGGCCGGGGCGGGGGCCGGCGAACGGGCCCTGCGTACGGTGAACGCGCTGGCCTGGTACTGGGTACTGCGCGGCCGGCCGGCCGAGGCCCAGCGGTTCCTGGACTCGGCGCTCGCGACCGGATCCGCGACCGGATCCGCAGCCGGCCCGCTCACCCCCGACAGCGCCCTCGCCATGGCCTGGCGGGCGGGCATCGGCCTGCTGGAGGGGGACTCCGAGGACGCGGAGCGCAGGATTCACGACGTACTGGAGGCGTACGAGGGCGACGCGGCCGGCCACGCCCGCCACGGCCCCGCCGGCCGTGCCACAGCCCTGTGGTTCCTGGCCTACACCCAGATGGGATCCGGCGACGTGGCCACCGGGGAGAGCCTGGCCAACCGCTCCCTGGACGCGTTCGGTGCCGCCGGCGACACCTGGGGGACGGCGGCGGCGCTGAGCGTACGGGCCCGGCACGCGTTGGCCCGTGGTGACCTGGACTCGGTCAAGCGCGACGGTGAACGGAGCGCGCGGCTCTTCGACGGCATCGGAGACCGGTGGGGACGTCTCCAGACCGTGTTCCCGCTGGCGACGCTGAGCCAGATCACCGGCGACTACGGACACGCCGCCGATCTCCACCGCGAGGGGCTGGCCATCGCCGAACAGCTCGGGCTGTGGACCGAGGCCGCCAAGCGGCTCACCGGCCTGGGCCGGATCTCCCTCCTCACCGGCGACCTCGCGCAGGCACGCGCGTACCACGAGCGGGCCCTGAAGCTGGCGCGGGAACAGAACTTCAGGTCGGGGGAGGTCGACGCCGAGATCGGGCTGGGGCTCGGCGCCCGCCGGGAGGGCGCCCACGACCTGGCCGAGCACCATATGCGGGGCCTGCTGGCCCGGTTCCGCGAGGTGGGTTACGGCCCCGGCAGCACCCTGGCCCTGGCGGAGTTGGGCTTCGTCGCCGAACTCCGCGGCGACGCGGCGACCGCCCGCGCCCTGCACCTGGAGGGCTTCGACACCGCACGCGAACTCGGTGACCCCAGGGCCGTGGCGCTGGCGCTGGAGGGACTGGCGGGGGCACGGGCCGTGGCCGGCCGGTACGGAGCGTCCGCGATGCTGCTGGGCGCGGCCGCGGCGGCCCGGGACTCCGTCGGCGCACCGCTGCCGCCCGCCGAACGCCGTGACGTGGACCGGGTGTCGGCCGCCGCGCGGGACGCGCTCGGGAAGGCGGAGTTCGACGCGGAGTTCGACCGGGGCGCGCTGCTGGACCTGGACGGGGCGCGGGCGCTGGGAGCGGGAACGTGACGGTGGTCGAGTCGTGGGTGTTCCTGGACGATCACGGGGACGGGGCGGCGTCGTCCGTGGGTCCCGACGAGGCAATCGCGGTACTCAGGGGCAGGATCGCGCGCGGGGCGTTCGAGTCGTGGCTGTCCGGGTCGTCGGGCCGGCTGCTCGCCGTCGTGACCAATGCCGAGCGTGCGACGGTCATGCTCCTCGCCGGTGAGGGTGATCCCGGCGAGCACGCCACGGACCCCGGTGCCGAGGGCTGGAGCGACGGATTCGTCCTGGCGAACGGGCAGAACGACGCGTATCCCGACGCGGACACCGTGCCTCTCGACGAGGCGCTCCGGATCGTCCGCCACGTTCTCGCGACGGGAGGGCCGCCGGCCGGTGCGGCGTGGACGGTCGACCGCTGAGCACCGGAGGACCGCGACCGACAGCCGACGGCTGGCAGCCGGGGATCCTCAGGACAGCAGCCGTTGCTCCTTCGCCAGCGCCACCGCGCCCGAGCGGGTGTCGACCCCCAACTTGCCGTAGATACGGCCCAGATGGGTCTTCACCGTCGCCTCGCTGATGAAGAGCGCACGGGCGATGTCGCGGTTTCCCAGCCCGCGCGCCAGTTGCCGCAGTATTTCCCGCTCCCGCTCCGACAACGCGGGCCGTGGGCTGCGCAGTTGGGCGAGTACACGGTCCGCGACGGGCGCCGAGAGGGTGGTGCGGCCGGACGCCGCGTCGCGGATGGCGGCGAACAGTTCCTCCGGCTGCTCCGCCTTGAGCAGATAGCCCGTGGCGCCCGCCTCGATGGCGCGGGTGATGTCGGCGTCCGTGTCGAACATCGTGAGCACCAGTACGCGCGGTGCCGCCGCCCCGGAGCCGTACGCGTCGTCCGTGAGCAGATGCCTGGTGGCCGTGACCCCGTCCATGCCGTCGCCGAGTTGGAGGTCCATCAGTACGACGTCGGGCCGTACGCGCGCCGCCACCGCCAGCGCCTCCTCGCCGCTGCCCGCCTCGCCGACCACCTCGATGCCGTCGGTGCTGGACAAGAGCGCGCGCAGACCGGCGCGTACAACCGCGTGGTCGTCGCACAGCAGGAGCCGTACGGGAGTTGTGGGCTCCGGCGGCCCCGCGCCTGTACTCATGAGGTGCCGCCCTTTCCTGACGTGTCGAGCGCGGGAGTGAGAGGTATCGCCGCCGAGACGACCGTGCCCTCGCCCGGCTCGGACTCGACGGTGAGCGTGCCGCCCAACTGCCGGGCGCGGGCCCGCATCGCCGGCAGTCCGTGCCCGCGACCGGGGCGCCCGGTCGTGGCGGCCGGCGCGTCCGCCGCCGTGACGGCGAAACCGCGGCCGTCGTCGGCGATGTCCAGCGAGATCTGATCGTCGAGGCAGGTCAGGGTCAACGCGGCCCGCGTCGCGCCCGCGTGCTCGCGCACGTTGGCCAGCGCGCCCTGCGCGATGCGCAGGAGCGCCGCCTCGACCCGTTCCGGCAGCGGGCCCGGGGCGCCGTCGAGGTGGAAGACCACCGTCGGCCCCGCTCCGCTCTCGCGGTCGGCGAGCGCGGCCAGTGCCGGGGCGAGCGTCCGTTCGGCGAGGTCGGCGGGGGCGAGGTCGTGGACGAACCGGCGTGCCTCGGTGAGGCTGCGGGACGCGATCTCGGCGGCGTCCCGCATGTGTCCGCGCGCCGCGCCCGGGTCGGCGTGCCAGACGCGTTCGGCGGCCTGGAGCAGCATCTGCTGGCTTGACAGGCCCTGGGCGAGGGTGTCGTGGATCTCCGTGGACAGCCGCTGCCGCTCCGCCAGGATCCCGGCCCGGCGCTCGGTGGCGGCGAGGTCGCGGCGCGTACGGACCAGGTCGTCGATCAGCGCGCGCTGCCGGGCCGCCTGGCGTTTGAGGTGGACCAGTACGGCGGTGCCGACGGCGGCGACGGCAGGTGGGGCGATGACCGCGTTGGGGTCGAACTCGCCTTGTGCGAAGCGCAGTTTGGACGCGACGACCAGCAGTGTCAGTACGGCGGCGAGGGAGACGGCGGTCCGCGTCGACAGGGTGTGCAGGCCGGTGAAGAAGAGCGGCATCGCGCACCACGCGGCGCTCGGCGCGAGCGCCAGCAGCACGACCCAGACCGTCAGCACCGTGCCCACCCAGGCCAGATAGCGGGCGTGGGGCCGCGTGCCGGAGGGCGGTGGGGGCGCGACGAACCGCCCCGCGACATAGAGCAGCCCGAACACCGCGAACAGCACGACGACCCGGCCGGCGTGCCCCTCGCCCTCGTGGCGGATCAGATAGCGGGCGAGGGAGGCGCCCAGGAGCAGGAAGAACGCGGCGTGCATGACGGCCGTGAGCCACCGCCGGTCGGGGTCGGGATCGGCGCGTGGCGCCACGGGCGGGTACGTGTCCGTCCCGGTCCCCTTCGCCACCTCGGGCGCCTCACTCCCCTCCGTACCCTTCGCCACCTCAGGCGTCGTCGTCACGGACCGCATGGATGCTGCCGCCTCCCCACCTGTCGGTTCGCGGCCGGACGGGCCACGTCTTCCGTCCTAACGTGCCGGCCCCGGCCCCGCATCAGCCGATCGGTTGACACGGCTGTCGCCCGGACCGGTCGCGAAACGGGGCCGGTACGCCGTACCACCATGCCCCGGCCGGGCCGAGGCTGGTGACAGCGCCCCCGCCACCACCCCGACACCACCGGCACACAAGGGAACCGACACATGCCCGCCAAGAACGTCACCGTCAACCGTGCCGCGCTCGGTCACCGCGTCGCCTACGCGCTGCGCCACCCCGACCGGGCGCCGCGCCATCTGGTCCGCGCCGCCCGGGACACCTGGCTGCGCCTCCGCTGGCCGGACCACATCTCCTACTACCGCGCGGTGATGCGTTCCGACACCCGCGCCGACCCGGACGCGGCGGTCGGCAGCCGCAGCCACGAACGGTGGCTGGCGCTCGGCTCGATGCAGTTCGACTACCTCATCGGCCACGGCCTGCGCCCCGAGCACCGGATGCTGGAGATCGGCTGCGGCAACCTGCGCGCGGGCTGGCGCTTCATCGGCCATCTGGAGCCGGGGCACTACTACGGCATCGACATCTCCCCCGACATACTCGCCGCCGCCCAGGACACCCTCGTCCGCCAGGGACTCCAGGACCGCCTCCCCACCCTCACCCCGGTCCGCGACCTGACGTTCGGCTTCCTCCCCGACGCCCACTTCGACGTGGTCCACGCGCACAGCGTCTTCTCGCACTCACCGCTGCCGGTGATCGACGAGTGCCTGGCCCATGTCGGCCGGGTGCTGGCACCGGGCGGCTGGTTCGACTTCACCTTCGACCGCACCGAGGGCAAGGAGCACCAGGTGCTGCGGGAGGACTTCTACTACCGCACGGAGACACTGATCGCGCTGGCCGGACAGCACGGCCTGACGGCGCGCTTCATGCCGGACTGGGAGGACCTGCCGCACGGCCAGTCCAAGATCCGCGTCACCCACGGCAGTCGCTGAGGGCCCCTGACGATCCCATCTTCCTCACCTCACACCGCGCCCTCCGCCACCCTCGCGGGCGCGGACCCGGCCAGCGCCGTGCGGAGCAGCAGGCCGAACTCGTCCGGCCACTTCACATAGCCGACGTGGCCGCCGGGGAACATCGCCGTCTCCTTGCCGAGGCGTTCGGCCAGCGCGACCGCCGGGCGGTGCACGTCGTGGGTGCGCGAGTCCTCACCGCCGGCCACCACGATGCGCCCGGTCAGCGGGGCGAGCGCAGCGAAGTCGGGTACGAAACGCGTGAACGGGCGCATCACGTGCGCCAGGAAGAAGTCGGTGTTGTCGTTCGCCTCGGGCAGCACCGGTGCGGGACGGCCGCCGAAGACGGCGCTGAACAGTTCCATCGCCGCCGGGATCCCCTCGCGGCGGTACGTGGCGTGGACGGCGTCCAGGAAGGCCAGCCGCTCGGCGGCGTCCGGCAGGAGCGCGAAGGCGGGCGGCTCGTGCACGACCAGGGCGGCGATCCGCCCGGGCCGCCGGACGGCGAGTGCCGGAGCGAGGTGGAGCGCGATGAGGCCGCCCGAACAGCTGCCGAAGACCTGGACCGGCTCGTCGGGGGCGGCCACCCGGTCGAGCAGGCGGGCCGCGTCGTCGGCGTGGACCTCGATGCGCTGGTCGACCGGGGGGCCGGTGAGCGGACTGCGGGAGTTGCCGCGCGGGTCGAAGGTGAGGACGCGGTGGTCGGCGGCGAAGTGGGCGGCGAGACCCTCGAAGACGGCGGCGTCGGAGTTGCCGCCGCCCAGGAGCAGCAGGAGCGGGCCGCTGCCGCGTACCTCGTAGTGCAGGACGGCGCCGGGCACCGCCAGCGTGCCGGTCTCGGGGGTCGAGGGGTCCATCGCGCTCCAGATCGGGGTCCGCGTCACGCCCTGCGCGCCTGCACGCCCCGCGCGCCGTGGCGTCGTGGCGTCGTGGCGTCGTGGCGTCGTGGCGTCGTGGCGTCGTCAAGCCGTAACGTCGTTGAGTCATCGTGTTTTCACTCAGGGTAGCCATCTCCCGTATCGTGCGCCGGGACCGAGCGCACCGATCCGTCCTCCCGGGGGTGGCCGACATGGCAGACGACGCGGCAGACGACATGGCGGACACCGGCGCGGCCGGGCCGCGCCTCCTGCTGAACGCCCAGCCCTTCGGCTTCGGCCCGCCCGCCGCGACGGCGGCCCTCGCTCGCGAACTGGCACCGCTGTGCGGCGAGTTGGCCTACTTCGGGGCCGGCCACACGCTGGATCTCCAGCACCGGCCGCCGTATCACGCGGTGTACGGGACCACCGGACTCTCCGACGGCGAACGCCTGGCGTGGCTGCGGCGCCTGGCGCCCTGGTACGACCTGTTCGTCACGGCGATGGACTTCGACGAGGCCGTGCTGGCCCGGCGGGCCGGGCTGGAGGTGGCGGTCTACGACGCGCTCACCTGGTTCTGGCCCGAGATCCCGGCGGTGGCCGGGGACGCCGCGCCGTACGTCGCGCAGGACTTCTTCGGGGTCCGCGAGCGGATCGCGGCGGACCCGGCGCTGCGGCGGAACTCGGTGGTCGTGCCGCCGATCGTCCCGCTCCTGCCGCCCCGGCGGCTCTGGCGGCCGGAGCGGCCGGGGGGCGGACGGCCCCGGCACGTGCTGCTCAATCTGGGCGGGCTCCAGAACCCGTACTGGGAGCCGTCCGACGCCGCCGCGTACGCGCGGCTGATGCTGGACGCCGTGCGGGCCGCGCAGCCGGCCGGCCGGTCTGTCGTCGTCACGACGAGCCGCGGGGTCGCGGCGGCGCTCGGTGCCCCCGGAGCGCCGCGTCCGGGTCTTCACACATCCGTCCGTACCGACGACCGCGACACCGTGCTGGAGCTGATGAGCGGCGCCGCGTACGCCTGTATGACGCCGGGCCTCGGCAACATCTACGACGCGGCGGCGACCGGCGTACCGACCCTGTGGCTGCCGTCCGCCAACGAGACCCACCACCTCCAGGCCCGCCTCCTGGCCGAACACGGCTTCTGTGACGCGCGGCTGGACTGGCCGGACGTCGGCGGACCCGCCGACTACGGCGTCCCGGCCTCGTCGCCGACGGCCGATCCGGAGGCGCTGACGCGGGCGATCGTGGCGGTGATCCGGCGACTGTCCGGCGCCCGGGGCCTGTCGGCGCTGCGCGACCGGCTGGCGGACGAAGTGGCCAAGTCCACGGCGGGACTCGGCCTCGTTCCCGGCAGGGCGCGGGCCCTGACGGAACGCTTCGGCCACGGCGGTACGGAGGAGGCGGCGAAGGCGCTCGTACGGTGGGCCGGCTCGCGTCGCCCACCGCACTGAACGCCGGCCGCTCCCCCCTACAGCGCGCCGACCGAACGGAAGAACGCGCGCACGTCCGCGACGAACAGCTCGGGCTGCTCCAGCGAGAGAAAGTTGCCGCCGCGTTCCAGCTCGGTCCAGTGCGTGACGTTGTGCTCCCGCTCCGCGAAGCGGCGGACGGCGACATCGGTGGGCAGCGCGACGGCGACGCCCGTGGGAACGGTGCCGCGCTCCTTCGGCGCCCACGCGCCCGGGTCGTGCGCGGACTCGTAGTAGAGGTTCGCGGAGGACCCCGCCGTGGCGGTGAACCAGTAGACGCTCACGTTGGTGAGCAGCTGGTCGAGGCCGACCGCGTCCTCGGGCAGTTCCGCCTCGGTGTCCGTCCACTCCTTGAACTTCTCGACGATCCAGGCGAGTTGGCCGACGGGCGAGTCGGTCAGCCCGTACGCGAGGGTCTGGGGGCGGGTCGACTGAATGGCGTTGAAGCCCATCTTGTCGTCCCGGAACTCCTGGAGGCGGGCGAGGCGCGCCTGTTCGCCCTCGGTGAGCCCGTCGAAGTCCGCCGGATCGTCCGAGGGGAAGGTGATGAAACCGTTGACGTGGACTCCGACGACCCGCTCCGGCGCCTGCCGCCCCATCTCGGTGGCGATCCAGGCTCCTCCGCCGCCGCCCTGGACGCCGTACCGCTCGTAGCCGAGGCGCGACATCAGCTCGACGAACGCGGCCGCGATCCGGCCGTTGTTCCAGCCGGGACCGCTGAGCGGACCGGAGAAGCCGACGCCGGGCGTCGAGGTGACGACGACATGGAAATCGCTCGTCAGCGGGCCGACGACCTCGGTGAACTGGGTGAAGGAGCCGGGCCAGTCGTGCATCAGGAGCAGCGGTGTGGCGGCGGGGTTCGGCGACCGGACGTGCAGGAAGTGGATGTTCTGGCCGTCGATCTCGGTACGGAACTGCGGGAACTCGTTGAGCCGCGCCTCGGCCGCGCGCCAGTCGAACTCCTCCGCCCAGAACGCGGCCAGCTTCCTGAGATGACCGACCGGGACACCGCGCGTCCAGCCGGCGCCGGGGACCTCGTCGCTCCAGCGGGTACGGCGCAGCCGGTCGCGCAGGTCGTCGAGTTCGGCCTGCGGGACCTCGACGCGGAAGGGGCGGATGTCGGTGGGGCGGGCGGCGCCGCTGTTGTTCTCCATGGACAGAACAGTAGAGTCGCAATAGGAAGACTTCGTTCCTATACACAGGGCAGGCTGTCACTCATGCTGGAAACCTCCGCACGACTCCTGCGCCTGCTCTCCCTGCTCCAGACACCGCGCGCCTGGCCGGGCTCGGAACTGGCCGAACGGCTCGGCGTGAGCGGGCGCACGGTGCGCAACGACATCGACCGGCTGCGCGAACTCGGCTATCCCGTCCTCGCGGCGCGCGGCGCCACCGGCGGCTACCGGCTGACCGCCGGCACCGCGATGCCGCCGCTCCTGCTGGCCGACGACGAGGCGGTGGCCGTCGCGATCGGGCTGCGTACGGTCGCCGAGGGCGCCATCGCGGGCGTGGAGGAGACCTCGCTCCAGGCCCTGGCGAAGCTCCAGCAGGTGCTGCCGTCGCGGCTGCGCAGACGCGTCGACGCGCTGCGTACGTACACGGTCCCGGTGCCCGCGGACCGGACCGGCCCGAAGGTGGACGCGGACCTGCTGACGACACTGACGTCCGTCTGCCGCGACTGCGAGCGGCTGCGCTTCGACTACCGGGACCACGGCGGCGCGTCCACGCGCCGCGTCGTGGAGCCGCACCGGGTCGTCAACTGGGGCCAGCGCTGGTACCTGGTGGCCTGGGACGTCGAACGCGACGACTGGCGGACCTTCCGCGTCGACCGGATCGATCCACGCCTCCCGGCCGGCCCCCGCTTCACGCCCCGCCCGGCGCCGGACGGCGACGTGGCCGCGTATGTCTCCCGCCGCGTATCGGCCGCGGCCTGGCGCCACCGCGCCCGCGTGACGGTCCACGCCCCGGCACAGGCGGTCGCCGAGCGGATCAATCCGGCGGTGGGCGTGGTGGAGGCGATCGACGCGACGACCTGCGTCCTGGACACGGGCGCGGACTCGCTGGAGACGCTGGCGGTCCACCTCGGCATGCTGGGTCACGACTTCGACGTCACCGAACCGCCCGAGCTGGTGGCCCACGTGAGGGCACTGGCGGCTCGGTACGGGCGGTCGACGCCCGGTGCGAGCGAGCGCCCGGGGGCGCGGACCCGTACCGGAACCGCCGCCGATACGTGAGGATGGCCCGGCAGGCGGGCCCGCCGCGGCGGCGGGACCGGCAGGGGCGGGGGCGAGGAGGGGAGCGGGTCGTCGTGCTGTTGCGGCAGCTGGAGTATCTGGTCGCGCTCGCCCGCGAGCGGCACTTCGCGCGGGCCGCCGACGCCTGCTTCGTGTCGCAGCCCTCCCTCTCCGCCGCGATACGCAAGCTGGAGCACGAGCTCGGCGTGCCCATCGTGCGGCGCGGCCGGCGCTTCGAGGGGCTGACGCCCGAGGGCGAGCGGGTGCTGCTGTGGGCGCACCGGATCCTCGCCGAACGCGACGCGCTCCACCACGAGTTGTCGGTGATGCGCGGCGGTCTCACCGGTACGCTGCGGCTCGGCGCCATCCCGACCGCCCTGACCGCCGCGTCCCTGCTGACGACGCCCTTCTGCGAGCAGCATCCCCTGGTCCGCGTCTCGCTGGAGTCGCTGTCGTCGCGCGACATCACACGGCGGCTGACCTCCTTCGAGCTGGACATCGCGCTCACGTATCTGGACGACGAAAGCCTTCGCCAGGTGCGCAGGACACCGCTGTACGAGGAGCGGTATCTGCTCCTCACCCCGCACGACGGCCCGCTCGCCGGTCAGCGGTCGGTGCGCTGGGCCGAAGTCGCCGGGCTGGCGCTGTGCCTGCTGTCGCCGCAGATGCGCAACCGCCGCATCATGGACGAGTACTTCGCCGCCGAGGGCGCGACCGTCACCCCCGCCATCGAGACCGACACCGTCGCGGGCCTCTACACGCACATGGCGGCGGGCCGGTGGTCCAGCGTCATCTCGCACGCCTGGCTGCACATGTTCGGTGTGCCCGCCTCGATGCGCGTGGTCCCGCTGGAGCACCCCGCGCACGGTCCGCGGGTGGGGCTGGTGATCGCCGACCGCAGCCCCGAACCGGTGCTGGCGAAGGCGCTGTTGGAGACCGCGCGCCGGGTGAGCGTGCGGGAGGTGCTGGACGGCCTGCTCGACACGTATCTCAGTCCGGCGCCCCGACGGCCCTGACCGTACGCGAGGTCCACGGCGCGGACCACCCCCGCGGCAACGATAGTTGTCGTCTATCCCGGCATAGAGAACAACGCTTTGACCAGGCCCGACGCCAGGACACACCGTGGATGGCACCTTCCGAGGCATTCCGCAGCAACGGACAAGGAGCCGCAACGTCATGGCCAAGATCCTGTGTGTGCTGTACGACGACCCGACCGACGGCCAGCCCACCACCTACGCCCGCGACGACCTCCCGGTCATCGACCACTATCCGGGCGGCCAGACCACCCCCACCCCCGCGGGCACCGACTTCACCCCCGGCCATCTGCTGGGCAGCGTCTCGGGTGAACTCGGCCTCCGCTCCTTCCTGGAGAGCCGCGGCCACACCCTTGTCGTCACGTCCGACAAGGAGGGCGCGGGTTCGGTCTTCGACCGTGAGCTGGTCGACGCGGACATCGTGATCTCCCAGCCGTTCTGGCCGGCCTATCTGACCGCCGAGCGCATCGCCACCGCCAAGAACCTGAAGCTCGCCGTCACCGCCGGTATCGGGTCCGACCACGTCGACCTCGACGCCGCCATCTCGCACGGCGTCACGGTCGCCGAGGTGACGTACTGCAACAGCATCAGCGTCGCCGAACACGTGGTGATGACGGTGCTCGGCCTCGTACGCAACTTCATCCCGTCCCACCGGATCGTGCTCGACGGCGGCTGGAACATCGCGGACGCCGTCTCGCGCTCGTACGACCTGGAAGGCATGCACGTCGGTACGGTCGCGGCCGGTCGCATCGGGCTCGCCGTCCTGCGCCGGCTGGCCCCCTTCGACGTGACTCTCCACTACACCGACCGGCACCGTCTTCCGGCGGCCGTCGAGCAGGAGCTCAACCTCACCTGGCACGAGTCGACCGCCGACATGGTGCCGCACTGCGACGTCGTCACCATCAACGCGCCGCTGCACCCGGAGACCGAGGGCCTGTTCGACGACAAGCTCATCGGCACCATGAAGCGCGGCGCCTATCTCATCAACACCGCCCGCGCGAAAATCGTCGACCGCGACGCCGTCGACCGCGCGCTGCGCGGCGGACAGCTCGCGGGATACGGCGGCGACGTCTGGTACCCGCAGCCCGCCCCTGCCGACCACCCGTGGCGCTCCATGCCGCACCACGCGATGACACCGCACATCTCGGGCTCGTCGCTCTCGGCGCAGGCGCGGTACGCGGCCGGGACACGGGAGATCCTGGAGTCGTACTTCGCCGGGACCCCCATCCGTGACGAGTACCTGATCGTGGAGGGCGGGGCGCTCGCCGGCACGGGCGCGCACTCGTACTCCACCAAGGAGGGCTGACCCCCGCCGCGTTCCGGACGCCCGTCATGTGCGATCGTGCGCGCCATGACAGCCTTCCGGGAACACCTGCGGCGAGCCGGTGAGCGGGCACTGGAGGCGCTTCCGGTGCCGCTCAGGGAGGAGATCTATGTGATCTCCTTCCGGATCTGGCGCCACGACTCGCTGAACTGGCGCCACCCGTACCTCGCGATCGGTTACAACACCGAGAGCGAGGTACGGCGCGTACTGGCGGCGGGCGGCACGGGCACCGACCCGGGCGAGGTGCGGTGGAGCTACGCGTACTGGCCGCTGGACGAGACGACGGGCATCCTCGGCCACGGTCCCGAACCGGGCGACGATCCCGTGGGGGCCGCCCTGCACCTCGCCGAGATCAAGGAACTCGGCCTCTGGTACCCCGATCCCGGTGACGACACGGACGAGGACGACGAGGAGGACGAGGAGCGGGAGGCCCGGGACGATCTCCTGATCGCCCACTTCGACGACGCCTGCGTCGCCCTCGCCCGCCATCTGCACACGAGCGGCAAGCTCACGGAAGTCCTCGGGCGCCCCGTACCGGTCCTGCCGTTCGACATGTACCGGGCCGAGGACCTGGACCGGCTCGCCGAGGCGGCCAACCCGCCCGAGGTGATCGCCGGCTACCTGGCCTGGGCGGGGGCGCAGGAGAGGTGAATGCCTCCGTGGCTCGGAACGTGCACGAAACCCAGAACGTGCAGGGGCGGGCTCAGAACGTGTACGGGCTCACGCCCCGCGCCTTCAGCTCCGCCCGCACCTCGGCCCCGTCGGGGACGTGCCGCGTGACGTACTCGTTCAGAATCGCGTGCGTGAGCCCGCCGATCTCCAGCAACGGGGCGAACGAGGACAGCTTGGTGGTCGAGGAGAGCCGGAAGTCCACCTTGGTCAGGGCGGGCAGCCCGGCGAGCGCCGAGATGTCGAGCAGCCCGAGCGAGTACGCCTTCACGGACTCGATCGACGTGCTGCCGGTCAGGAAGCCGAAGTCCGGCCACTGCTGATACGCGTACTCCAGCTCGCGGAGCGCCTTCATCCCGCCCATCGGCGGGGCCTTCAGCCGGTCGCACGACTCGATCTTGATCTTGCGCAGGGTGGGTGAGTCCGCGAGGACGTCCAGGGACTCCAGTTGCCTCACGCCTTCCAGCCGCAGTTCGTCCAGCGGCGCCCGGCCGGCCAGTCCGTCCACGTCGTGCAGGACGTCGCACCCGAAGATCTGGACGTGCCGGAGCCTGGGCAGGTCTCCCACGCGGCCGAGACCGGCGAGCGAGGGGCAGTGGCGTACGTCGAGAATCCGCAGGTCGGGCAGGTCCGGCGCGTTGCCGAGCGTACGGATCGTACGGAACCGGTCGATCAACAGCACCCGCAGACTGGGCAGTTCCGGCAGGAAGCCGAGGTCCGGTCCGCCGTGGATGTTGGTGAGGAACAGACGGCGCGGGGCGGGGGCACCCGCCAGCGACGAGAAGTCGCTCAGCGCGGTGCAGTCGGTGACCCTGAGCAGATCGAGTCCGGTCAGTGCCTCGACCCCGGCGACCGAGGTGAGCCGTTCGCAGTCGGCGATTTCCAAGGTCCGCAGACCGGGCAGGCCCGAGATCGCGCGCAGGTCGTGGAGTTCGGAGCACTCGGTGAGGACCAGTTCGGTGACGTCCGGATGGTGGCCGAGGCCGTCGAGCGACTTCAGGCGGCGGAGCTTGTCCATACGCAGGACGCTCAGAGCCGGCATCGCGTCGATGCCCTTGAGGGTGGTGAGATGGGCGCAACTGGTGAGGTCCAGCTCGGTGACGGCGTCGACGTCCGTCAGGGCGGACAGGTCCTTGATGCCCGTCCAGCCCAGGTCGAGCGTGGCGAGCCGGCGCAGACCGCTGAGCGGGCGGAGGTCGCGCAGGCCCCGGCATCCCTGGAGACTGAGTGATTCCAGGCCGGGCAGTGCGGCCCCGAGGCCGGAGACCGACGCGACGCCCGTCATGCTCAGGTCGAGCCGGCGCAGCGTGCGCAGCCCGAGCAAGGGGCCGATGTCCTTCACTTTGCGGCAGCGGTGCAGTCGCAGGCTCTCCAGTGCGGTGAGCCCGGCGAGCGGCCCCAGATCGTCGAGGCCCGAACAGCCGCCCAGATCAAGGCTGGTGAGCCGGGTGAAGTCGGCGAGCGGCGTGAGATCGGTGAGTTCGGCGCAGCGGTCCAGACGCAGTGTGCGCAGGAGGGGGGCGAGATGCCGCAGGCCCTCCGGGACGGTCTTGCTGACCTTGAGGTCGGTGCGGTTCTCGCGCGCGTAGGCGGGGGCGAGGAGCAGTTCGGCGAAGCCGTCGGGGTCGGCGGCCTTGGGCCAGAGCTTCAGGAGCGTGCCGGTGGTCGGCTGCCCGACGGCGGCGAAACGCGCGGCGAGCGCGAGCGCCCGGGCGGGGTCGAGGGGCGGTGCGCCGTCGGCCCGGACGAGGAGTTCCTGTACGGCCTTCCGGGCGCGCGGGGCCTTGGCGGTGGCCAGCAGGGCGCGCAGGGCGTCGAGTTCGTCCGCGCCGTCGGTGGGGTCGTCCGTCCGGGAGGTGGTCATGGCATCGGAGGATAGGCGCCGGGTCGGACAGTGCCCGAGATCGGCCCCGAGAACCGGCTCAGGCGCCGACGTCGAACGAGCGCAGCCACAGCTCCAGCGTGAGCACCAGCCACAACTTGCCCCCCTGGCGCGGCAGCAGCGTCCCCTCCCTCCGCAGCCACGACCGGATCGTGTCCTCGCGGAACAGGCCCCGGGCGCGCGCCGACCTGCCGAGCAGCAGGTCGTGGCCCAGCTCGCGCAGCGGGCCGTCCAGCCACTGCTGGACCGGCACCCGCATCCCGCTCTTGGGCCGGTCCACGATCGTCGGCGGCAGCAGGTCCCGTACCGCCTCCTTGAGGATCCACTTCTCGTCCGTACCGGCGAGCTTCAGCCGGGCCGGCACCCGGAAGGCGTGGTCGACGACCGCGCGGTCGAACAGCGGCGCCCGGCCCTCCAGCCCCTGGGAGGCGGTGATGCGCTCCACCTTGGTGAGGATGTGGTGGGCGCCCTTGGTACGCAGGTTGGTGTGCAGCAACTGGTTGAGCAGACCGGTCATCCGGCCCTGCGTCAGATACGGCGCCAGCAGCTCCGTGACGGGTGGCGCCTGCGCCAGTTCGGCGAGCACACCGGGCGTCAGCAGCACCGGCAGGTCGGCGTGGCACTTGCGGTACGAGTCCACGTAGGCCCGCGCCCTGGAGTCCACGCCCGCCTCTTCGCGGTGCAGTTCGTGGATCAGCATCGGCAGGTTCTTGGGGCCGCCGAAGACCGGGTCCCCGCCCTCCCCGTTGAGCACCACACTCATGCCGTCCGCCGCGACGGCCTCGGCGAGCATCAGGTTGGGGACGGTGAGCGGGTCGCCGACCGGGCTGTCCAGCAGCGCGACGGTCTCCGGGAGGCGCGCGGCGACCGCCTCGCCCGGCACGGTGAGGACCTGGTGCTCGGTGTGGCAGTGGGCGGCGACCAGTCCGGAGTAGGCGAGTTCGTTCGGGGCGTCGTGGCCGAAGCTGATCGAGTACGACCGGACGGCCTGGTCGTGCAGCTTGGCGGCGAGCGCGGTGACCAGGCTGCTGTCCACACCGCCGGAGAGCAGGACGCCGACCGGTTCGGCGGCGGGCAGCCGCCGGGCGGTGGCCGACTCCAGCAACTCGCGCAGCTCGCGGGCGTGTTCGGCGGCCGGGCGCTCGTCGGTCACCTCGGCCGGCTCCCAGTACGTCTCCTCCACCGTGGAACCGTCGGGCCTCAGCCGTACGCACCGCCCCGGCAGCACCTCGTGGATGCCGCGCAACAGGGTCTCCCTGCCCGGGAGATACGCGAACGTGAGGAACGACCGGACCGCCGGCAGATGCAGTCCGGTCTCCAGCGCGGGGTGGCGCTGGAGCGCCCGCAGGGAGGTGGAGGCGGCCCACGCGGCACGTTCGCCCGTGCCGGTGCGGGCGTGGAAGAGGGTGCGGGCACCCATGTGGTCGCGTACGAGGACGAGTTCGTCGCCCTCGGCGATGGCGAGGGCGAACATGCCGTCGGCGCCGGCCAGTCCGGCGGTGCCGAACCTGACGTAGGCGCGCAGGAGCAGCTCACCGTCGGAGCAGTCGCCGGGGAGGCCGTCCGCGCCGAGCCGGGCGCGGAGTTCGGGCGCGTTGTGGAGTGTGACCTCGCCGATCGCGTACACGTCGCCCACCCGGTACGGCCCCGCCGCGGCGCCGGGCCCGTCGAGCAGGCCGAGCGCGTGACGCCCCGCCCGCGTCGGTACGGGACGGCCGCCCATGGCCGCCACCTGCCCGGCGGGGTCGTCGGCGGTCAGACACGCACACCAGCGGGACATCGCGTCCCCCTCTCTCTTCCGCTCTTCCGTGATTCCCGGCCCAGCCGAACGGCGCGGCCGGACCGGCCGCCCCCGCTCAGCCGAAGTCGTCGTCCGTGTCCGAGGAGTCGTCCCAGTCCCCGTAGCCGGGGTCGCCGGTGGCCCCGCCGTCGCCGCCGCCCGACGCACTCGCCTCGGCCTGCCGGCGCAGTTCCTCCTCCTCTTCCGGGGAGAGGAAGGCGGGCGGCATGGTCAGCCCGCCGACGACGGCACCGGCGGTCACCGCGCCCAGGACCGTGCCCAGCCGACCGCCGAACGACGTCCGGTTCACCGTCAGTACCCCGTCGCTCCACAGCGTCCGGCCGTAGCCGGCCTCCCTGCCGTAGATGGGCGGGCGCCCGTTGGCGTACACGCGCTTGACGATCCGCCGTCCCAGCAGCTCGTCCGTACCCGAACCCCCGCGCTCGTCCCGCCACCGCACGATCCTGCGGCCCCCGCCGCCGTCCGCGCTGCGCCACTCCTGACCGCCGTCCGAGTAGCGCCGGTGGACCGTCCGGTCGGCGAGCAGTTCGTCGGTGTAGGTGATCTCCCGCCTCTGCGGCTGCGGCACTGCGGTTCCTCTCATGCGGTGGGCCAGCTCAGGAAACCCGCCCGGCGTACCTGACGAAGCTCGGTCAACTGCGAGCGCGGCGTGCGTACTTCCCGTACGAGACGGTGCACCGTACGGAGAAGTGACGCCGGGTTCACGGCGGCGACCTCCACGAATCTGCCGCGCCGCAGCCAGTCGCGCTCCCGGCGACCGAGCTCGAACGCGAGTCCCTGACCAGGCCCCTGACCGGCGCCGGGCCCCCGGCCCGTACCGGAACCGGCTGTGTGGAACGCGGCCGGAACGGCGGCGTACGCCGGACCGCGGCCGTGTACGAGGTGCAGTGCCCCCGCCTGCCGGGGCCGTAGTCCCAGGGGGACGACCCGTACCCCGTCCGGTACGTCGACGGACCGGGCGAACCGCGCGGGGAAGGTGAGTCCACGCGCGCTCGCGTCGTGCAGGAGATAGACGGTCGCCCGCTCCGCAAGCGAGAGCATTCTCAGCACCCCTTCCTCAAGGGGCAGTTCACCGGCTCCGTAGACCGGGCACGCCGACTCCATCGGCACCCCGTTGGCCCGCAGCATGGCGGCGATGTCGTCCGACTCGCACACCAGCAGCCTCGGCAGGCCGTAGTCGAACAGGTCGGGTTCCGGAGTGTGCCGTCCGGCCGCCTGCCGGGGCTTGGGCACGACGGGCGGCAGCAGGCCGTTCACCGAGCCGGGACCGCGGCGGCGCAGCGCGGCCAGGTACGCGTCATACGTCAGCGCGGGGGCCGAGGTGAACTGCGCACGCCGGGGAGCCCGGTGCCACGGCATCAGCACCCGGCACACCTCGTAGTACAACTGCCTTTCGGTGAAGCGCAGTTGCCCCGGTTCGGCGGCCTTCTCGGCGGCGGTCCGCAGCACACGGTCGAGGATCGCGTCCGTGACGGGCCTCGCACGCCCCGGCTGCTCCGCCTGTCCCGGGTCTCTCATGACGCCGTCGGCCAGGTGAGGAATCCGACCCGCTGCGCGTGGCCCCGGTCGGGGTCGGCCAGCCCCTCCGCACGGTCCACCGCCCGCGCGACCACGGCCAGCAGCTTCACCGGCGGTACGGCCGCGAGCGGGGACCACCAGCCACGGGTCAGCCAGTCGGCCTCCGCAGCGGTCAGCGCCGACGACGACGAGCGGATGGCGTCCAGGTCCCCACGAGCCAGCGGCTTTCGCAGCCGTACGGCGTTGTCCTTGTCCATCACGGTGCGCGGCAGCATCCCGGCCACCACCGCGCGTTCACCGAGCGCGGCCCTGGCCGCGGAGGCGAAGGCGAGTCCCGCCGGACTGGCGTCGTGCAGCACTATCCCCACCACACCCGCCCCGTCCGCCCCGGTCGAGCGGGTGGAGCCGGTCGAGTCGGTCGAGCCGGTCGAGCCGGTCGAGCCGGTGGATATGTTCCCGAGCTGATCCATCGACTGCGCCAGCGCGACCGAGTGGGTCGTGTGCACGCCGTTCAGGGCGAGGCAGGCCAGCACCGCGGCGTCCGGACAGAGGAGGACCAGCCTCGGCGTGCCGTCGTCGGGCCGCACGGGGAACGGGACGCTCCCCTCGTCGCCGAGCCCGATCGGCCGGCTGTGGACGGCGGTCCAGCGGTCGATGACCGAGGTCCGGAAGCGGTCGAGCGACATCGGCACATTGACCGTGCCGGTCCGCTTCGCGCGCCGGGAACCGCGCACCGTCAGCAGGAGAGCCAACGCCAGGAGCGACATGCCCACCACGACGGCGGGGCGCACCACTTCCGGGTCGAACCCGGAGGCGCCGCTGACAACCAGCAGGATGAAGGACGTCAGGACGACGAGGAAGGCGGCGACACATCCGTACGCCACGCCCCCCTTGGGTGTGCGGTTGCGCGCGGCCGCGTACCAGAGCTGGGTGGGCGTGTAGCGCAGCCGTCCGCCGTCGCTGAGCTTCGCGATGAGCTTGCGCATCCGGATGTCGTGCAGCCGGAGGGCGTTCTCCTTCGGTTCGAGAGCGAACGCCCGCTTGCAGTTCGGACAGGTCCCACGGCCTCGCTCTCGGTAGCGAAGGTCTTTCGCACAGTGCGGGCAGATCACGGCGGCCCCCTCCAACTGCCCCGACAAGCGCATGGTTTCGTTATGCCGACCGGACAGATCCTAGTCGACGGAGCTTGATTCACATGTCCAATTCCCATACAAGAATGAAACACGAGGCGAACGCGGAGAACGAGGTCCACGACGTCGCCGAATTCACGGACGCGGCGAGAAATGTCGTCACGCCTGTCCTGCAACTCCCCGAAGGCATCGCCCTGGCCGTGGTGAACGCCTTCGCCAAGATCGTGCGGGACGCGAAGAGAAGCGAATCAGCAACGACGCCGGACGGTGACGGGATAACGCGTTTCCAGACTTTCGAGGAGGGCGACGTCTATATGCTCGAAGCGCCCTTCGACGACTTCTTCGCCGATCGCTATCTGATGGATTTCTACAATGTGGAGGAGCGCGGCGTCTGTTCGCGTATGCATATGCACACCGGGCTGCGGTTCGTGCGGATGATGACGGGCCCGGAGACGCGGATCCGGGTGAGCAGCCTCTCCCCGTTCCGGGTCACCGGTGTCACCGGAGTGACTCCCTTCGCGTTGCGCTCCTTCGAGGACACGCTGCCCGACACCCCGCCCGGTGTGGTCCGGACGCGGTACAACCTGGTCGTGCCGCCGTGCTCCTTCGTGGACATGCAGATCCCGCGCGGGGTGAGCCACCAGTTCAACGCCGTCGGCGAGCACGCCGTGATCGATTCCGTGCACCCCGAGGAGTCCGTGGAGACATTCCGCGAAAAGATGTCCGGATTCAAGATGATGGCGCAGACGGTTTTCCTCGCGGACGAACTCCCCGCGTCGGACACCTGCGCGGATCTCCCCACCTGAGAGGACGGCGGTTACGCGTCGTCCCCGGAGGTCGTGGAGAGCCGGCGCAGCCATTCCGTCATCAGTGCCATTTCCGCGGTACTGAGCCCCGACTCCGCCGACCCTCCCAGCAGTACGTTCAACTGGGCAGCCGCCGCAGGCAGTTGCGTCCTGGCCACGGCCCGCGCGGCGCTGTCCGCCATCACCTCCGGGGTGAAGACGGTGGCGTGCACGGAGTCACGGACCCGCCGGGAGGTGTCCCTGTCGGTGAAGGTGGAGGGACGCGCGACGAGCATCAGCGCAACCCCGACGTTGGCCGACATGACGACCTGGGCCGCTGCCTCGGGCGCCAGCCGCAACTTGCCGTCCGCCGCCGCCCGCCGCAGATCCCTGGTGAGGATCTCGTGGGACTCCAGCGCCGCCGCCGGGGGTGTGCGCATCGCGGGGGAGTACATCAGCCGGTACAGGTTCGGGTTGTCCAGCGCGAACTCCACATGGCTGTCCCAGCCCTTGCGCAGATCCTCTATCGGATCGTCCTCCGGAGCGCGCCGCCGTTTGGTCTCCAGATACTTGTCGAAGCCGTAGTCCACGACGGCGGACAGCAGCCCTTCCTTGTCCCCGAAGTACCGGTAGAGCGCCGGGGCACCCACCTGCGCGGCGTCGCAGACGGCCCGGGTGGAGACATCGCCGTTGGGCGACTCGGCGACCAGCCGCGCCGCGACTTCCAGGATCCGCGCTCGTGTGCTCATGGCGGACGACCGTATCAAGGCCCCCGTAGCGCTGTTACGCATGCGGCGGAGCCGAACGACCGGCGGCGGAACCGGCCCCCGTCGTCATCACGACGGTTTTCGCGGTGTCACTCATGACAGGACTCCTCGTTCGATCGCGGGACGTGGTGGACGTCGTGGGCATCGCGGACGGCACGCAGGACGCCGGTGCGCGGCGCCGGGCACGCGACGTCAGATGATGCCGCCGTTGGCGCGCAGCACCTGGCCGTTGACCCAGCGGGCAGGTCCGGCGAGGAAGGACACGACCTCGGCTATGTCCTCCGGGCGCCCCAGCCTCTCCAACGGCGGCTGCGCGGCGAGCTTCGCGACGGTCTCCTCGTCCTTGCCGTCCAGGAACAGGGCCGTGGCGGTCGGTCCGGGCGCGACCGTGTTGACCGTGATGTCACGGCCACGCAGCTCCCTGGCCAGGATCAGGGTCATCGCCTCGACGGCGCCCTTGGACGCCGCGTACGCCGTGTATCCCGGGAAGGCCAGCCCCAGCACCGAGCTGGAGAAGTTGATGATCGCCCCGCCGCTCCGCAGCCGGCGCGCGGCCTGCTGGTCGACCACGAACGTCCCGCGGATGTTGGTGCGGTGCATACGGTCCAGCGCGTCCAGCTCCGTATCGACCAGGGGCGTCACCGACATGACGCCCGCCGCGTGCACGAGCACGTCGACGCCGCCGTAGGCCTCCTCCGCCGCGTCGAAGAGCGCGGAGACCGCGACCTCGTCGGCCACGTCGGCGCGGAAGGACATGGCCGTCCCGCCCGCGTCGGTGATGGCGGACACCGCCGCCTCCGCCTCGGTCCGATTCCCCGCGTAGTTGACGACGACGGCGTGTCCGTCCGCCGCCAGGCGCTCCGCGCTCTGACGGCCGATCCCTCGGGACCCTCCGGTGACGATCACCACGCGACGCGCTGTGCTCGGCCGCTCGCTCATGACGCTGCTCCCTCCATCGACGGGATCTCGGCCGGGAGCGCGATTCCCGCCCCCCGACAACAACAACGCTAACATGTTCGAGTTAGCAACGCTACCCTGATCCGTAACATCGCTACGCCTCCCGGCTCGGGAGCCGACGGAGTGATTCGAAAAAAAATCCCGCGAGCTGTAGAGAACCTGTCGTCGGCTCCGACGTCCCCTGTGAGAGTCGCCCACAAGGGGTGGCCACGAAGCGGTCGGCGGACAGCCGGCAGCTGAGGACAGAAGGAGCACGTCATGAAGTATCTGGTGATGGTCCAGGGCTCGCAGGCCGACTACGACGCGATGAACGGCAAGCCGTCCGAGCACAGCGCGGCCTGGAGCGAGAAGGACATGCAGGCGATGTTCGCCTTCATGGGGGAGATCAACAACGATCTCGCCGAGTCCGGCGAACTGGTGGACGCGAACGGTCTGAGCGCCCCCTCCCAGACCCGTTTCGTCAGCGCGGACAAGGACGGGAAGCCGGTGATCACGGACGGGCCGTACGGCGAGACGAAGGAACTCCTCGCCGGCTACTGGGTGCTCGACTGCGCCAGCCTGGAGCGGGTCACCGAGATCGCCGCCCGTGTCGCGACGTGCCCCCAGCCCGAGGGCGTCCCGGTGTATCCGGTGGTCATCCGGCCCATCCCGGACGGTCCGGGCGTCGATGGCTGAGACACCGTGCGCGCCCCGGCACGACGGGGTGTAATACGCGGTGTGAACGACGGTACGAAGAACGGTCCGGGCCCACCGGACGGCCCCGCCACGACCGAGGACCTGCTGCGCCTCCACGCGCCGCAGGTCCTCGGCGCGCTCGTCCGCCGCTACGGCCACTTCGACCTCGCCGACGACGCCGTACAGGAAGCCTTCATCGCCGCCGCCCGGCAGTGGCCGGCCTCCGGGCCGCCCGACAACCCCCGCGGCTGGCTGATCAAGACCGCCTCCCGCCGGCTCGTGGACCAGCTCCGCAGCGAGGAGGCGCGGCGCAGACGCGAGGAGAGCGCCGCCGCGCTGACCCCCAGGGACGCCTTCACCGCGCCGCCGCCCGGCGAGAGCCGCGCCCCCTCCGAGGACGACACCCTCACCCTCCTCTTCCTCTGCTGCCATCCCGAACTGCCCGCCGCCGGCCGTACCGCGCTCACCCTGCGCGCCGTCGGAGGACTGACCACCGCCGAGATCGCCCGCGCGCACCTGATGCCCGAGGCGACGATGGCGCAGCGCATCAGCAGGGCGAAGCAGAAGATCAAGGGTGTGCCCTTCCGGCAGCCGGGTCCGGAGGACCGCGACCGCCGGCTCGCCACCGTGCTCCAGGTGCTCTATCTGATCTTCAACGAGGGCCATACGGCGACCTCCGGCAGCCAGTTGCACCGCGCCGACCTCGCGCAGGAGGCGATCCGGCTGACCCGGGCGGTACGGCGGCTGCTGCCTGCGGAGGGCGCGGTGACCGGCCTGCTCGCGCTGATGCTGCTCACGGAGGCGCGGAGCGCGGCGCGTACGGGACCGCACGGCGAACTCGTTCCGCTGGACGAACAGGACCGCACCCGCTGGGACCGCGCCGCGATCGCCGAAGGCACGGCGCTGGTCGAGGAGTCGCTGTCCCAAGGACCGGCCGGTCCCTACCAGTTGCAGGCGGCGATCGCCGCGCTGCACGACGAGGCGGCGAGCGCCGAGGAGACCGACTGGCTCCAGATCGTGGCGCTGTACGACGAGTTGGTACGCCGCGCCCCCGGGCCCGAGCCGATGGCCGAGCTGAGCAGGGCGGTGGCCGTCGCGATGGCGCACGGTCCGGAGGCCGGGCTGGCGGAACTCAAGGGTCTTGAGAAGGAGCTGTCGGGAAACCACCGGCTCGACGCGGTGCGGGCGCATCTGCTGGAGAAGGCGGGCGACAAGGAAGGGGCGCTGGCCGCCTACCGGTCGGCGGCCGACCGCACCCTCAGCGTGCCCGAGAGCCGCTATCTGATGATGCGGGCGGCCCGCCTGCGCGGCTGACCCGCGGGTGTCGGTGAATCAGCGACCCAGCCGGTCAGCCGGTCAGGCTGCCGACCGTCCCCAGCTGCTTCCACTCGCCCTTCTCACGGACGTCGATCCACACCGGCCGGCTCACCGCTTGGTGGTCCTTGAAGCGGTACCGGCCCAGCAGCCCCTCGACGTCGACGCCGCCCACGGCCTCCCGGAGCGAGGCCCGCGCCACCGCTGGATCGGTGTCCGTCGTCCCGTCCGGTTCCGGCAGGGCCCCGTCGTCCATCACCTTCCCGATCCCGGCGGCGAGCACGAGCGCGCCGTCGTACAGCTCGACCCCACCGCGCGCCGCGAACATCTTCCGCAGCGGGGCCGGACTCGCGCAGACCTTCGGGAACAGCTCGCAGTCGGCCTTCGGCTGCCGCTCGTCGTGGAAGGACCGGAAGCGCAGCGTGCCGTCCGGCACCAACTCGTCCTCCTTGTCGGTGTATTCGTGATCCTCCACGGTGTCGCAGGACGCCTCGTAGTCCTCCTGCACGACCATCAACTGCCCGGACTTCTCCAGGGCGTCGACCCAGCCCTCGCGTTGCCGGGCGTTGGGCAGGGTGACGGTGTCCGGCCGCTGCTCGCCGACATCCCGGGCGACGTCCTCCTCGTCCATCTCCTCGGGGTAGCCCACGGACTCGACCGCGTCGATTCCCGCCTCGCGCAGCCCGTGCCCGAGCGTGCGGCGGTGCGGATCGTCCTCCGCGATGATGTCGTCGTCCCAGTTGAAGTCGGAGCCGACGATCACCTTCTTCACGCCGTACGCGCCCGTCAGATAGCGCCCTTCCTGCCTGCCCATGTCGAACTTCGACGGCATCGTGCCGAAGGCGAAGTCCGGGCCCGAGCTTCCGTTGCAGGTGTCGACGGCGGCCATGTCCCGGTCGAACTCCGTCTCGACGCCGTCGACGCTGTTGACATCACCGACCAGCGCGATCATCCCCGGATACTTCTTCAGCATCTCGGTCGCCGGGGTCTCCCGGTCGTCCTTGACCGGGACGACGCGCACCGGCAGCTTCTCGCCCGACGCGCGCGCGGCGTCCTTGAACGCGGCCTCGACGATCGCCGCGCGCTCCTCGCCGTGCCGCTCGTCGACGGACCAGTCGTACGGGACGCCGACGACGTACTGGTCCGCCACCGCCGCACTGGGCCCGTCGGCCGGCGCGGACCCGCCGGACGAGGACGAGGACGAGGACGAGGAGATCGCGAACCCGGTCGGTATCCCGAGCACGACGAGCGCCACGGCGGCCCCGACGAGGGCGTTGCGCGGACGGCGCCGTACGGGTCCCGGAGACGGCGGAGGGGTGGAGACCTTCGCGACGACGCGCGGACGAGGGGCGGGAGCGGGGGTGATCCGGGCGGGCACCGGCGGTCGTGCGTCCTCGGGCTCCGGCGCGCCCGTCACCCCGGCCTCGGCCCCCGCCACCGCCTTCTCCGCCTCGGCCTTCGGCTCATCGCCGGGCACGTCCCCCGCCGATTCCACGAGCGACGAGCGCACCAACTCCATCGCCTTGCGCGCCGCTCGCGCGTCCGACGGCCGGTCGTCCGGGTCCTTGGCCATCAGCGAGAGGATCAACCGGTCCATTTCGGGCCCGAGTTCGGCCCGCGCGCGACTCGGCCGCAGCGGCTCGTCGTTCAGGTGGTTGTACATGATCCCGGCGGCGTGACCGACGAACGGCGGTCGCCCGACGAGGAGTTCGTACAGGACGCACCCCAGCGCGTAGAGGTCCGTGCGCCCGTCGCCGTTCCGCTGCTGAAAGCGCTCGGGCGCCATGTACAGCACGCTGCCGAACGGCGCCTGCCCGGTCTGGGTGAGCTGCGGATCGCCGGACCGGGCCTCGGTGTACTTGGCGATGCCGAAGTCCACTACCTTGGCGACGCCCTCGCCGGTGACCATGATGTTGGCCGGCTTGATGTCGCGGTGCACGATGCCCGCCGCGTGCGCGACCTCCAGCCCCCGGCACACGTCGATGCTCCAGCCGAGCGCGTCCGCGACGGTCGCGCGCCCGCTCCCGGCGAGGACGTCGTGCAGCGTACGGCCGTCCACCAGCGCCATCACCAGGTACGGGCTGTCGCCGTCCGTACCGTGATCGTGTACGGCGACGATGTGCGGGCTGTCCAGTGAGGCCACGGCCCGCGCCTCCCGCCGGAACCGCGCCAGCTGCTC
>NZ_JAAPBF010000054.1 GCF_022695985.1 Streptomyces sp. NP-1717
GATCCAGAGCCCGCTCGCGACGATCCGGTCGTACCACGCGCGCGGTGTCCCGTGGGCGTTCGGCAGCGCGGCGATGTAGTTGACGGCGGTGTGCAGACCGACGGCCGCCAGCAGCGGAAGCAGCCCCGCCGCCCGTACCCACCAGCGGTGTCCGCACACGACCAGCCCCACCGAGAGGCCGCCGAGCGCCGACCACGCGACATGGTTGTCCACCGGCACGGTCGCGGTGGCGGAGCCCAGCTCCAGGGTGCCCACGGCCGCCGGGAACCAGTGCCCCAGCAGCTCGGGAAAGCCGGAGACGAAGGGCGCCGTGAAGAGCCGTGTCGCGACCGACCAGCCACCCGCCGCCTCGACCCGGCGTACATGGACATCCGGTGCGAATGCGAATTGCAGCACCGATTCGAGCAGCCCGAATCCCACGCCCACCGCGGCGCCCAGTACCACGAAGTCCGTCAGGCCCCACTGGACCCGGCCGCGCAGCGCCCAGGCGGCGAGCGCGAGCGGGAGGATCTTGAGCAGTTCCTCGGCGGCCGGCGCCGTCGTCCACATGGCGGTGTCCATCACCGTGCGCATCGACGTCTCGTCGGCGGCGGCCAGTTGGCGGGTGACGACCGCCTCGATCAGGACCGAGAAGACGCCGCAGCCGTACGCGCCCACCCCGAAGGCCAGCAGCACGGTCGGCCAGCCGACCGTCCGCGCGGGCCATGAGAACAACAGCAGTTGCAGTACGCACCACAGCGACGCGGCAGCCATCCAGAACGCCACAAACCCCACCCCGTAAGTTTGCTTTAGTGAATTGAACGTAGGTGCGAGCGGAGGCGTGTGTCAACAACGCCACGCCGCCGGTGGCCGTGGGCCGGGGGCGGGGGTGTACTCAGCGACACCCGTGACTCGGGTCGTACGCCCAATGTGATCGCCCCACGCCGTCCGTAACTTCGTACTCGTGGCGCAGACAGTGCCCGAGGGGAAGGAACGGATCATGTTTCGTCGTATGAGCTCGACCGGACAGGCCAGGAGCGCGGAAGCACTGCGGCTGGCCGGCGTCACCAAGGTCTACGGGTCGGCCGACAACGCCGTGACCGCTCTCGACGGGGTGTCGCTGAGCCTTCCCGCCGGGTCCTTCACCGCCGTCATGGGCCCCTCCGGCTCCGGCAAGTCGACACTGCTCCAGTGCGCGGCGGGGCTCGACCGGCCCGACAGCGGGCAGGTCATGGTCGACGGCGAGGAGATGACCGGCGGCACCGAGGCGGCGCTCACCAAGTTCCGCCGCCGGCGGATCGGCTTCGTCTTCCAGCGCTACAACCTCCTGCCGACCCTGACCGTCGCGCAGAACACCGTCCTGCCGCTCAAGCTCGCCGGCCGCCGCGTCGACAAGGCCCACGCCAGGGACATCCTCACCCAGGTCGGCCTCGGCGACCGGCTCGGCCACCGGCCCGACCAGCTCTCCGGCGGCCAGCAGCAGCGCGTCGCGATCGCCCGTGCCCTGGTCACCGAGCCCAGCGTCGTCTTCGCCGACGAACCCACCGGCGCTCTCGACATCCGCAGCGCCCGCGACGTCCTGCGGCTCCTCCAGGAGACCGTTCGCGTCCACGGCCGCACGGTCGTCATGGTCACCCACGACCCCGTCGCCGCCTCCTACGCCGACACCGTGGTCTTCCTCGCCGACGGCCGTCTCGCCGGACAGATCGACCGCCCCACCGTCGACACCGTCGCCGAACGCCTCGCCCACCTCGGCGACACCCTCGACCGGTCGGCTCCGCGGCCGTTCGTCCCGTCCGCCGACAACGCCTACACGGGGGTCTGACCGATGTTCTCCCTCGCCATGAGCTCCATCCGCCGGCGCCCCGGGCGCTTCATCGCGACCCTGCTCTCGACGTTCCTCGGCGCCGCGGTCATCATGACCTTCAGCTCCATGCACGACACCGCCGCGGCCCCGGGCGTCGACAGTCTCAGCAAGGAGCCCATCACCGTCGCCGCGAACGTGGTCGGCGGCTACGGCGCCCTTCTCGTCTTCTTCGCCATCGCCTCCACCCTCACCGTCAACGTCCGCCAGCGCGGCGAGGAGATCGCACTCCTGCGCCGCAGCGGCGCGACACCCGCGCAGATCAAGCGGATGGTCGTCGCCGAGGCCGCGGCGGTGGGGATCATCGGAACGCTGCTGGCGATCGTGCCCGCGATGATCGGCGGCGGGCAACTGCTGGGCGTCTTCAAGGACACCGGCCAGGTCGCCGACGGCGTCGACCACGTCTTCGGCCCGATCGCGCTGAGCCTCGGCGCCATCATCACGCTGCTGGCGTCCGTCGGCGCCGCGTTCCTCGCGGTCCGCCGGGCGACCAGGGAAGCCGCCGGCGGCCGCAAGTCCCGTGGCCGGGCGAAGCACTTCGCCGGCTTCGCCGCCCTGCTCCTGGGCGTCGGCGCCGTCGGCTCCACCTTCGCGATGGACAAGACGGACGTCGCGCTGATGGCCGCCCCCGGCTACGGCGCCATCCTGCTCGCCGCGGGCTTCGCGATCCTCTCGCCCGCACTGCTGCGGCTCCTGCTCGGTGCCCTGTCCGGACCGCTGACCCTGCTCGCCGGTGCCAGTGGCCACCTCACCGTCCACAACATGCGGCAGCGCGCCACGCAGCTCTCCAGCGTGCTCATGCCGC
The DNA here is from genome assembly GCF_022695985.1 of Streptomyces sp. NP-1717. Taxonomy (GTDB): domain Bacteria; phylum Actinomycetota; class Actinomycetes; order Streptomycetales; family Streptomycetaceae; genus Streptomyces. Next base: position 2,649 of record NZ_JAAPBF010000054.1, read on the forward strand.
TGATCCTCTTCATCAGCATCGCCACGGCCATCTTCTACATGCAGATCATCGAGAACGACGCGGCCGAGGCCGCCGGTCTCACCCGGTCGAGCGACGACAAGAGCATCCAGACGCTCAACTTCGTGATCGCGGGCATCATCGTGATCTTCGCCTGCATCATGCTGGTCAACAGCCTCTACGCGGCGACCACTTACCGCACCAGGGAGTTCGGCCAGCAGCGCCTCTCCGGCGCCACGCCGGGACAGGTCCTAGGCATGATCGGTCTCGAATCGTTCATCCTGACCGTGTTCGGCGTCTTCTTCGCGACGCTGTCGGCACTCGCCGGGATCGTCTCCTTCAGCATCGTCCGCACCGACACCGCCGTCCCGGACCAGAGCCTCACGATCTGGCTGGCGGTCGTCGGGATCGGCGCCGTCGCGACGATCGTCACCAGCGTCGGTACGGCGTACCGCGGCCTGCGTACCCCGGCGGTCGAGGCGGTGACCCTGGCGGCCTGACATGACACCGGGTGACCCGACACCACAAGCCGCCGAGGGGCGGTCGCGCGACGCGACCGCCCCTCCGGGCTTTCCGCTACGGCCGCAGCTGCGGCGGCTCGACCTCCGACCCGGCCTCCGTGGCCGGCGCCGTACCGCCCGTCCCGGCGTCGCCGTCGTCGCCGGGGTCGTACGCGCACGGCGCGTGGACACTGCCGTCGAACCGCCCCTGACCCTCACGCCACTCGAAGACGGCCCGGACGTCGCCACCGTCGCCGGAAGGACCGCCGCGCGAGGCGCGCAGCCCCAACCCGTACGCGGATCCGGCCTCGTCCTCGTACGAGTCGATGTCCCAGCCCTCGTCCTTCAGATGCCCGCGCAGCCGCTTCAGCGCGGACGCGGCCTCGGCCCGCGTCACGTCCTCCACCGACCAGTCGTGCGACAGGCTGTACGCGCCGTCCACCGGTTCGTCGGCCATGCTCTCCAGGCCGCCGGGGTAACAGAGAGCGCTGCTCGCGTCGGACCCGACGGCGGTGTCGAACCCCAGCACCTCGTACGACTCCTGGGACACGTCCCCGATACGCGCCATCATCGTCTGCGGGGCGACGCGCTCGTAGTCCTCCGGTGTCCCGCGCTGCACCGAGTACGTGACCAGGAAGCCGAGTACGAGGAGCAGCGGTACGGCGACGAGCACCCCGCAGCCGATGCCCACGCCCCGCAGCGCGCTTCCTCCGCGCGAGCCGGAGCCCGAGTCCCCGCCGCCTTCGCTCTTGCCTTCGACCCCGCCTTCGCCCCCGTGGCCGGTCAACTTCTCCGCGTCGTTCATACGATCGAAGTTATTCCCGTATCCCCGAATGTGGGCATCCGCTCACCTACTCATCCGGCAGCCGGAATCCCCCGTCCCCGCTCGTATGCTCGGAGATATGACGACGAGCGCCACGGCCCCCTCCGCCCCCACCGCCAACGCCATGCGCCGCGCCCTCAAACGAGCCAGGGACGGCGTCGCGCTCGACGCCGCGGAGGCCGCCGTCCTGCTCCAGGCACGCGGCGACGACCTCAAGGACCTCGCCGCCTCGGCCGCGCGGGTGCGCGACGCGGGGCTCGAAGCCGTCGGACGACCCGGGATCATCACCTACTCCCGCAAGGTCTTCATCCCGCTCACCCGCCTGTGCCGCGACAAGTGCCACTACTGCACGTTCGTCACCGTCCCCGGCAAGCTGCGCCGGGCCGGGCACGGCATGTTCCTGTCGCCCGACGAAGTCCTCGCCATCGCCCGCGACGGCGCCGAAATGGGCTGCAAGGAAGCGCTGTTCACCCTCGGCGACCGCCCCGAGGACCGCTGGCCCGAGGCGAAGGAGTGGCTGGCGGCCGAGGGGTACGACGACACCCTGGCGTACGTACGGGCCATGGCCGTCCGCGTACTGGAGGAGACCGGGCTCCTCCCGCACCTCAACCCCGGCGTGCTCGGCTGGACCGACTTCCAGCGGCTCAAGCCCGTCGCGCCCAGCATGGGCATGATGCTGGAGACCACCGCCACCCGCCTCTGGTCCGAGCCCGGCGGCCCGCACCACGGCTCGCCCGACAAGGAGCCCGCCGTACGGCTGCGGGTGCTTCAGGACGCGGGCCGCTCCAACGTCCCGTTCACCACCGGCATCCTGATCGGCATCGGCGAGGACTACGAGGAGCGCGCCGACTCCCTCTTCGAGCTGCGCCGCACCGCCCGCGCCTACCACGGCATCCAGGAAGTCATCGTCCAGAACTTCCGCGCCAAGCCCGACACCGCGATGCGCGCCATGCCCGACGCCGAGTTGGAGGAGCTGGCCGCCACCATCGCCGTCGCCCGCCACCTGCTCGGCCCGGCGGCCCGGATCCAGGCCCCGCCGAACCTCGTCGACGAGGAGTACGCGCTCCTCATCGGCGCCGGCATCGACGACTGGGGCGGCGTCTCGCCGCTCACTCCCGACCACGTCAACCCCGAGCGCCCCTGGCCGCACATCGACCAGCTCGCCGAGCGCACCGCCGCCGCGGGCTTCGAGCTGCGTGAACGGCTCACGGTCTACCCGGAGTTCATCGCGCGCGGCGAACCCTGGCTCGACCCGCGCGTGATGCCGCACGTGCGCGCGCTCGCCGACCCCGTCACCGGCCTCGCCCGCGAGGACGTCAAGCCGGCCGGACTGCCGTGGCAGGAGCCCGACGAGGGCTTCACCGCCACCGGCCGCACCGATCTGCACCGCACCATCGACACCGAGGGCCGCACCGGCGACCGCCGGAACGACTTCGACCACGTGTACGGCGACTGGGACGCGCTGCGCGAGGCCGCCGCGCCCGGCATGGTGCCCGAGCGGATCGACACCGACGTCCGGCAGGCGCTCACCCGGGCCGCCGCCGACCCGACCGGGCTGACCGACGACGAGGCGCTCGCGCTGCTGCACGCGGACGGCCCCGCGCTCGACGCGCTGACCCGGATCGCCGACGAACTGCGCCGCGAGGTGGTCGGCGACGACGTCACGTACATCGTCACGCGCAACATCAACTTCACCAACGTCTGCTACACCGGCTGCCGTTTCTGTGCCTTCGCCCAGCGCCGTACGGACGCCGACGCGTACACGCTCTCGCTCGACCAGGTCGCCGACCGCGCCGCGCAGGCGTGGGACGTCGGCGCCGTCGAGGTGTGCATGCAGGGCGGCATCCACCCCGACCTGCCCGGCACGGCGTACTTCGACATCGCGCGCGCCGTCAAGGAACGCGTCCCCGGCATGCACGTGCACGCCTTCTCACCCATGGAGGTCGTCAACGGCGCCTCGCGCACCGGGATGCCGATCCGCGAATGGCTCACGGCCGCGAAAGAGGCCGGACTCGACTCGATCCCGGGCACGGCCGCCGAGATCCTGGACGACGAGGTGCGCTGGATCCTCACCAAGGGCAAGCTGCCGACGGCGACGTGGATCGAGGTCGTCGAGACCGCGCACTCGCTGGGCATCCGCTCCAGCTCCACGATGATGTACGGCCACGTGGACCAGCCCCGCCACTGGCTCGGGCACTTCCGCACCCTGGCCGGCATGCAGCGCAAGGCACTTGAGGCCGGGCGGGAGGGCTTCACCGAATTCGTCACGCTGCCCTTCATCCACACCAACGCGCCCGTCTATCTGGCCGGCATCGCCCGCCCCGGCCCCACCACGCGCGACAACCGCGCGGTCATCGCGATGGCCCGGCTCCTCCTCCACCCCTACATCACCAACATCCAGACCAGTTGGGTGAAGCTCGGCACGGAAGGCGCCGCCGAGATGCTCCGCTCCGGCGCGAACGATCTCGGCGGGACGCTGATGGAGGAGACCATCTCCCGTATGGCGGGGTCCGGTTACGGCTCGTACCGCTCGGTCAAGGACCTGGTCGCGATCGCCGAGGCCGCGGGCCGGCCGGCCAGGCCGCGGACCACGCTGTACGGCGAGGTGCCCGAGGAGCGCGTACGGGCGGCGGCGGCGTCCGACGGGCACCTGCCGGAGCTGCTGCCGCTGCTGCCCGCCGAGTAGTCCCCGGGGACGGAAGGGGGTGGCCGGGGACGAACCGGCCACTCGTGCGGCCACTCGCTCCGCCCGTGCCGAACCGTCCGTTCCCGTTCGATTACAGTGCTGCGCCAGAGCGCGTTCCACGACTCGGAGGGAGGGACGCGTGAACAGGCCAGCCACCGCCATATGGGGCCGGGCGGAGCAGCAGGACTTCCGCAGCCGCGTCCGCGGGTGCCTCCTCGGGGGAGCCATCGGCGACGCGCTGGGGGCGGGGGTCGACACGCTCACCCTCGACGAGACCCGCACCGCGCACGGCGCGGAGGGCGTGACCGACTTCGCCCCCGCGTACGGCAGGCGCGGCGCGGTCGCCGCCGCCACGCAGCTGACCCTCTTCACCGTCGACGGCCTCATCCGCGCCCAGGTGCGGCGCGACACCGGAGCCTGGCACCCGCCGACCGACGTGCACCGCGCGTACCTGCGGTGGGCCGCCACCCAGAGCGACTGGGGACCCGACGAACGCCGCAAGGACAACGGCTGGCTGGCCCAGGAGGAGTGGCTGTACGCGCGCCGCGACCCCTCGGTGTCCTGTCTGACCGGGCTGGGCGACGAGCTGATGGGCACGCTGGAGAAGCCCAAGAACCCCACCGCGCGCGACGCGGGCGCCGTCGTGCGCTCGGCGCCGTTCGGGCTGCTGGTGGGCTGGGAGCCGCAGTTGGTCTGCCAGCTGGCCGTGGAGTGCGCGGCGCAGACGCACGGCCATCCCACCGCGTATCTGTCGGCCGGGGCGTTCGCCGTGATCGTGCACGGTGTCGCGCGGGGCGACAGCGTCGACGCGGCCGTGCAGCGGTCCCTGGCGCTGCTGACCCAGCGCCCCGGCCACCAGCGGGTCACCGACGCGCTGGGGCAGGCGCTCGGCGCCGTACGCCAGGGCATCCCGACCCCGGGCAGGGTCGCGGTGCTCGCGGAGGGCCGGGCGGCGGAGGACTCGCTCGCGGTGGCCGTGTACTGCGCGCTGGTGGGCGAGGACATACGCCACGGCCTGCGGCTGGCCGTCAACCACGACGGGCCGTCCTCGGCGACGGGGGCGCTCTGCGGGGCCCTGCTGGGCGCGATGCACGGGGAGACGGCGCTGCCGCCCGCGTGGCTGGCGGAGCTGGAGGGCCGCGGGACGCTGCTGGAGATCGCGGACGACTTCGCGATGGAGATGACCCAGGGCCCGGCGCTCCACGCCCCGGCGATCGCCTCCTCGGCGTGGCTGACGAGGTACCCCCGGGGCTAGGGCCGTTGCCAGGGCCGGGCCCTACGTGGCAAGGCTCTGTCCTCAATCGCCGGACGGGCTTGATGTGCCCCCCGCCCGGCGGGCATCTCAGCCCGTCCGGCGATTGAGGCCCCAACCGGGCACCGGTCGGGGCCGGTTGAGGGTGTACGGGAGCGGCGGCAGGCCGGAGGAGACAGGACCGTCAGCCGGAGGCGCCCTCGCGGCCCAGCTGCTTCGCGTCACCCGCCCCCGCCGGCCCCGGCACCACGGCGCCCCCGTCCAACCCGCCGTCGTCGTCGTTGTTGATCTTCCGCAGCACCGCGTCCCGCTCCGGCGTGTCCTCCGGCTTCACGAAGCCGATCACGACGTACAGGACCAGCGAGACCGCCAGCGGGATCGACACCTGGTACTGGAGCGGCACCCCGCCGTCCACGTTCCAGCTGATCGGGTAGTTGACCAGCCAGAAGGTGACCAGCCCGACGGCCCAGCTGATCAGCGCGGCCGTGGGACCGCTCCTGCGGAACCACGGCAGCAGACCCAGCATCAGCGGGATCGCGATCGGCCCCATGAGCCCGGCGACCCACTTGATGACGACCGTGATGATGTCGCCGAAGAAGGGCGAGTTGACCTGCGTCGCGATGGCCATCGACAGCCCGAGGAACAGCAGCGTCGTCCAGCGAGCGGCCAGCAGCCCGACCCGGGTGTCCCACTCCCGTACGCGGCGCGACACCGCCGGCATGATGTCGCGCGTCACGACCGCCGCGATGGCGTTCGCGTCCGACGAGCACATGGCCATCGTGTGCGAGAAGAACCCGACGATGACCAGACCCAGCAGACCGTGCGGCAGGAGCTGTTCGGCCATCAGCGCGTAGCTGTCGGCCGGCACGTCCGTGTCGATGAGCACCGGCGCGACCCACATCGGGAAGAACAGCACCAGCGGCCAGATCAGCCACAGCACTGCCGACAGCGCGGCGGAGCGCGTCGCGGACCTCGCGGAGTCGGTGGCCATGTACCGCTGCGCCTGATTCCACATGCCGCCGTTGTACTCGAAGGTCTTGATGAACAGGTACGCGATCAGGAAGACCATCATGTACGGCCCGGCCAACGGCTCCGCGTGGCCCTGGAGTTCGGGCTCGTCCCAGACGTTCCACAGACTGCTGAAGCCGCCCAGCTCCGCCATGACGGCGACGAGCATCGCGATGCCGGCGACGAACTGGATGATGAACTGGCCCAGTTCGGTCAGCGCGTCCGCCCACAGTCCGCCGACGGTGCAGTAGACCGCGGTGACCGCGCCCGTGATCAGGATGCCCATGTTGAGCGAGACACCGGTGAAGACGGACAACAGGGTCGCGATCGCGGCCCACTTGGCGCCGACGTCCACGATCTTCAGCAGCACGCCCGACCAGGCGAGGGCCTGCTGGGTGGGCAGGTTGTAACGGTTCTTCAGATACTCCAGCGGCGACGAGACCCGCAGTCGCGAGCGCACCCGGTTGAGGCGGGGTGCGAAGAGCTTGGCACCGATCGCGATACCGATGGCGATGGGGAACGACCAGGTGACGTACGACGTGACGCCGTACGTGTACGCGATGGCCGCGTATCCGGTGAACATCACCGCGCTGTAGCCGGACATGTGGTGCGAGATGCCCGACAGCCACCACGGCATCTTGCCGCCGGCGGTGAAGTAGTCGTGGACGTCGCCCACGCGCTTGTGGGACCAGATGCCGATCGCGACCATCACACCGAAGTAGCCGATGAGCACGGTCCAGTCGAGACTGTTCATGTGCCCCCTCCAGGGGTCCGCCTTGTGAACGTGGGGGTGCACTTCGCCAGTTACGTCCGGTCAGCGGCCCCCGTGCGGGAGCGGGGACTTCGGGGATTGAACCGCTAGTCGCAGCAGCGGGTCAAGAGTTCCTTCGGTCATAGGTGTGAACGTTAATCAGAAAGCCGAACCATTTTGCTTGTTCTTGACCTCGCGAGGCGTTGTCGTGAACGCGACGGGAACCACACGATGGGCGGGCACTTCGTCATGCTCCGGCCGTCCATGGAGAGGGCCGCGCGGAATGCGGGTTCCGCGCGGACCGGAAGAGGGGACCGATCGAGGGACCGAGCGGTGAACGGCCTCCGTGCCCGAAAAGGCGAGAGCCCCCTCGGCCGGGACGGCGACCAGTCGAGAGGGCTGCGGCTTGACGGGCGTAGTCGCACCGCTCACCAAGGTGTTCAGACGGTGGTGGCCGACGGCCTCACGGAGTCGGCCAGGAAGGTCTCCCAGGCTTTCGGGGCGAAATCGAGGACGGGGCCGCCGGGATTCTTCGAATCGCGGACGGAGACCGCGGTCGTGGGATATGCGCGCACTTCCACGCAGTCCCCGTTCGCCGAGTATGTGGACTTCGTCCACTGGGTCAAAGAAGCTCGCTTGTCAATCATGATCGCTCCGGTGGGGTCAGTGCCGGATACGGCACTCGTCGATTTCCCAGCGCGCCTCATTGCGCTCTGACGTGATCGACGCTACGCGGTGAGATCACTGGTTTCATTCAGCGTTCACTCAACCGAGTGGCAATTGCCGGAGTGACGTACCCCTTTGACCCATACGAGTGTACGATGCGCGCTTCTACACCTGATGGACCGTCAAATTACGGTCAAATCGCCGCGTATTCAGCGGCGATCTTGTTGATGAAGTCCCTCGACTGTTCGGCGCTGAGAGCCTTGGCCCGGAGATGCTCGTACATGACGGTGTAGCTCTGTACGTCATTCGCCTTCTCCAGGTACAGATCGCTCGTCACTCCCTCCAGGTAGACGACGGTCGCGTCCGCCGCCTCCTGGAATTCGAGAATCGCGAATTTGCCGTACATACCCGGATGAGCACCCACATCGTAGGGAACCACCTGGAGCGTCACATGCGGTTGGGCACTCAATTGCGCGAGGTGCCCCAATTGGGCGGCCATGATCTGAGGGCTGCCCACCACACGCCGCAACAGCGCCTCGTCGATGACGGCCCAGAAGCGCAGCGGGTCGTGAGGGTCCGTCAGCCGGTCCTGTCGCTTGAGCCGGATCTGGATCCGCTTCTCGATGTCGACCGGCGTCTCCTCCGGCCACATGCCTTCGATGACGGCCTGGGCGTAGTCTCGCGTCTGGAGCAGACCGGGGACGATGAGCGACTCGTACACGCGCAGCGAGGCCGCGTCCGTCTCCAGACCGATGTAGACGCTGTACGGGATATCGCCGAAAGCGTGCCACCAGCCCTGCTGGCGCGAGTCCTTGGCCATTTGCATCAGCGACTCGACAATGCGGTTGTCCTCGACCTCGTACACACCGCACAGGTCGCGGACATCGCGCTGACTGATGGAACGGCGACCGTTCTCAAGACGGCTGATCTTCGACTGGGAGACCAGCAGGCGCTCCGCCACCTCCTCCGCCGTCATGCCTTTGACTTCGCGGAGCCGGCGCAACTCCTGGCCCAATCGGCGTCGCCTGACGGTGGGATTGACGTTGGACGCCACGGGAAACGGCACCTCCTGCTGAGTAACTGCGTAGCGCTGTGTGTCTACGTCTCAGCAGACTGCCACCGATGGGCCCGACCGCGCTGGAAAACGGCGACAGAGGGGAATGCGCGGGTGGTAAGTGGACACGCCGTGGTCAGGTCCTGTATTCGGGCGCCGCGTGGTGACGCGGGACGCGCGACGCGCGGGGCAGCCTGTCGTACGGCTGGCCCCGCGCGTCTCTTGCGGCTCCCGAACCGGGTCTCCGGGGACGTCGGCGCGGCGGTTTCCGGTACCGCGTGCTGTCCTGTCCGTGCGTGTCCGTGCTCTTTCAGTGCGACTCTCTCGGTGCGGTGCTGTCAGTGCGCCGCGACGCGGGCCATGCTCCCGCGGTGCGGTTGCATCGGTACGGCCGGCGGTCGGCCTCCCGGTGCGGGATTGCGGCGCGGCTGAGCGGCCACACCGTTCTGGACGTCCATGACGGCGTGCGCCACGAGACCGCCCATCGGGTCGTGTCTGATCAGATCCCGGAGCCGGGAGCGCGACGAGCGCCCCTCGTTACCGGGGTACAGGTGCTTGCCCAGACCGACCGCGTGGGCCAGTGCGGCGAGCGCCGCGGTCCGCGGGTCCGGCGGTACGCCGGTGCGGATCGCACTGTCCAGCCGTGACCTGATGTCGCGGCTGATCGCCGTCTCCGTCGCCTGGTAGCGCGTCGTCGGCAGCACTCCGCACATCTGGCCCGCCACGGCATGAACCATGCCGCACCGCTCCAGATGCGAGAGATAAATCTGACGGAGCCCCAGTCGGGGCCCGCCGATCCAGTGAACTGCGCGAACCGGGCTGCCGCGTCTGCGCAACAGCTCCAGCGCGGAGTCCAAGGTTGGATCTCCGGTCGGCCGTGGCATCACCACGGCGATACGATCCCCGTCAGGGGCTATCCGTCCTGCCAGAGCCAGCTCCACTAGCTGTGCTCCGGCCAGGCCGAGGTCGAGCGACTGCGGCTGCGCTGTGGTACCCGTGGCCGGGTCCAGAGCGAGCAACAGAAGCTCCTCCGGAATTGTTCTGCGGCTCCTGCCCATCCATGCCTCCCCGCGTGGATGAATGACAGGGTGACCCCTCTCACATTGGTCTGTCGAGAGTGCCTGGTCGCTTTGTGCGGGAACCGTTATGTATGTCGTTCTCGTCTTGCGCTTGGGCTGTGGTTTCACACAGGACACTGATAATCGGTTCGGAGAGTGCGGCGTAGCGCGCGACACGTCGCACACGCATGAGGAGGCACGGTGGCGGGCGAGTCCCCCGACAAGTCGGAGCAGCGGAAGTCGTCGGGGGAGGCGACTCACGAACAGGACCCGAGGTTCGCGGTCTTCCGAGAGTCGGCCGCCGCCGGCGAATCCGCCGCGACGAAGGACGCGACTGCGGGCACGGACGGTTCCCCGGAGGCCGCTGCCGACCACTCGACGGCCGTGTTCACGGTCAGAGGGGCTCGGGGAGGCGCTGGGTCTCCTGAGGCCGCTGAGGCGCCTGTGGCGGCTGTGACGGGGTCTTCGCCGGAGCCGGCGGAGCCCGAACTGGAATCCACGACCGAACCGGAGACCGAGCCCGTGCCTGCGGTCTCGGAAGCGGACGTTGCTCCGGCGAAGCGGGATGCCGGCTCCACGGACAGCGCGGATGACACGCCTGCCGCGCCCGCAGGGCCGACGGACGGCCAGTCCGCCCCCGGCGCCACCCCGGCGAAGCCGGAAGCCGCCTCCGCCCGTCCGGTGGGCGGGCAAACCGCCATCGGTGCGGAGACCGAAGCCACCTCGGCGAAGCCGGAAGCGGCGCCTGCGACGTCCGAGCCGAGGCCCGCCTCGACGCCCGCCTCGGAAGCGGACGTTGCTCCGGCGAAGCCGGACACCGCGTCGGCGGCGGAAAGCGGGTCGGTGGGCGCCGAGGCTGCCTCCGGCGCGGAGGCGCACGCCACCTCCACGGGGAGCGCGGATGACGCGCCCGCGGGGTCGACAGGCGGTCGGGCCCCCGCTGGCGCGGGGACCGGTGCCACGTCGGCGAAGCCGGATAGCGGGTCGGAGGCCGCTCCGGGCGCGTCGGAGCCGGCGGAAGGGGCGAAGCCCGAGACCGCGCCCGCAGGGGCGGTAGGTAGTCGGGCCGCCGCTGGCGCGGTGGCCGGCCCCACGTCGGCGAAGCCGGAAGCCGCGCCGGAGGCGGAAGGCGAGCCGGAGGCCGTGCCTGGCGGCCAGGCTGCCTCTGGTGTGGAGCCGGGCGCCACCTCCGGGCGGAGCGCGGATGACGCGCCCGCCGGTTCGGGGGACGAGCCCGAGGCCGCGCCCGCAGGGTCGACAAACGGCCGGGCTGCCGCCGGGGGCAATGCCTCCCCGGCGAAGCCCGACGCCGCGTCGGAGGCGGGGGCCGCCTCCGACGCGAAGGGCAATGCCACGTCGGCGAAGCCGGATAGCGGGTCGGAGGCCGCTCCGGGCGCGTCCGAGTCGGCGGGCGGGACGAAGTCCGAGTCCACTGCCGCAGGGCAGACAGGCCGCCTGACCGCCGCCGGGGCCGGTGCCTCGTCGGCGAAGCCGGAGGCCGCTGCCGGCGGGGCGGAGCCCGAGGTCGCGCCCGCAGGGCAGACAGGCCGCCTGACCGCCGCCGGGGCCGGTGCCTCGTCGGCGAAGCCCGGTGGCGCGTCGGAGGCGGGAGTCGCCTCCGGTGCGAAGGCCAATGCCTCCCCGGCGAAGCCGGAAGCCGCTCCCGGCGCGTCCGAGTCGGCCGGCGGGGCGAAGCCCGAGGTCGCGCCCGCAGGGTCGACAAACGGCCGGGCTGCCGCCGGGGCCGGTGCCTCGTCGGCGAAGCCCGGTGCCGCGTCGGAGGCGGGGGCCTCCGGTGTGAAGGCCGATGCCACCTCGGCGAAGCCGGAAAGCGGGTCGGAGGCGGGAGCCGACCCCGGCGCGGAGGGTGATGGCACCCCGGCGAAGCCCGGAAGCAAGCCGGACGGCGAATCCGGGGGCAAGCCCGGCGCCGCGAAGTCCGGGGGGCGGTCCGGGGTGACCTTCGCGCGGGCCGCAGGGCAGGACGCGGGCGTCACTTCCGCGAAGCCGCAAACCAGCCCCGAGGGTGTCGACCGGCAGACCGCCGTTTTCAAGGCGCCCGCGCGGCCCGGTGTCGATCAGCCCACCGCCATGCTCAAGCTTCCGCCGCAGCCCCCGGCGCCCGCGCCCGAGTCGCCCGCCGAGCGGACCAGCAAATTCGTGCCGCTGCGGTCGGACGAGGCACAGGCCCCGGCCCAACCCGCGCAGAACGCCACACCCGCACCCGCCCCCGGCGCCGGCGTCGCCGAGGCCGAGCGGACCCGGCAGCAGCCCATGCCGCCGTTGCCGCCGCTCGATCTGCTCGCCGAGCTGACCAACAAGCCGGCGCCGCCCGAGACCCCGACCCGTACGGTCGTCAGGCGGGTCAAGATCTGGACGCCGCTGCTCGTACTCGTACTGATCATCTTCGCGATCGTGCAGGCCGTACGCCCCCTCCCGGCGCCCTCGTTGAACCTGACGGCGAAGTCGACGTACACCTTCGAGGGCGACAAGCCCGCCCTGCCCTGGCCCGGCGAGGGCCAGGGCTTCATGGCGGCGACCGGCCTCGGCACCGTCGACTCGTTCGGTGAGCAGAAGGCCGTGCCGATCGGCAGCGTGGCCAAGGCGATGACGGCCTACGTCGTCCTCAAGGACAAGCCGCTGGCCAAGGGCGCCGAGGGCCCGTCCATCACGGTCGACGCCAAGGCCGAGGAGGACGGCGGGCTCGACGCGCAGGGCGAGTCGACGCTCAACACCGTGAAGGAGGGCGACAAGCTCACCCAGCACGACGCGCTGGCCGCCCTCATGATCCCGTCCGCGAACAACATCGCGCGCCTGTTGGCCCGTTGGAACGCGGACGGCTCCGAGGAGGCGTTCGTCAAGAAGATGAACGACACCGCCGAAGAGCTGGGCATGAAGAACACCACGTACACCGACCCCTCCGGGCTCGACGCGACGACGGTCAGCTCCGCCGAGGACCAGGTGAAGCTCGGCCAGAAACTGGTCGAGATCGAGGCGCTGATGGACATCACCAAGCTGCCCGAGTGGAAGGACCCGTCGGGCAAGGTCTGGCGGAACTACAACACCCTCGTCCCGTACGACGGCGCGCTCGGCATCAAGACCGGCTCGACCACCAAGGCGGGCGGCAACCTCCTCTTCGCCGCGCACAAGACGGTCGGCGACACCGACCAGTTGATCGTCGGCGCCGTCCTCGGCCAGCACAGGGCGCCGATCATCGACACCGTCAACGCCGTGAGCAAGGACGTCATGCTCGCGACGCAGGACGAGCTGGAGGGCGCGACAGTGGTGAAGAAGGGTCAGGTCGTCGGTGAACTCGACAACGGTATGGGGACGACGGCGCCGGTCGTCGTCACCGAGGACGTGAAGGCCGTCGGCTGGTCGGGCCTCACCGTCAAGCTCGAACTGTCCGACGAGGGCAAGGACCTGCCGCAGTCGGCCGCCGCCGGGACCCATGTCGGCCTGCTCACCGTGGGCGAGGGCAAGAGCCGGGTGGAGGTGCCCGTCGCGCTCCAGGGCGACCTCGCCGAGCCCACGTTCGGCGACAAGCTGACACGGGTCGGCTGAGCCGACGAGCACGGGAGGGCGCCGGAAACGGCGTCCTCCCCGACCCCGGCCGCGTGCTAGCGTCCGAGATCCGTCCGAGATCCCACCGAGATCAGGGCAGCCAGGCAACTCAGGACGCGGGGACGGCGTCCTTACTTCTTCCAGGGCCGGACGGACCTCGGGAGGGCCGGCACACCGGGCTGACGGTGAGACGGGGAGAGTCGCAGTGACCACCGCTGAGCCGACGCGCGCAGACGGCAGTACCACCGGGCCCGCCGTAGCGGGAGGCGGAGCGGCAGGCGCCGCGGGGACCGCCGGGGCCCCCGAGCCCGCCAAGGACCTGCGCAGCCGCGTACTGCGCCACCCCGTCCTGCTCACCGGCACGGTCGCCGGGATCGTGCACCTGATCTGGTTCTTCTTCATCGCGAACAGCGGCGGTGACATCGCCGCGCAGGACGCCTGGGCCGAGTTCGTCGGCCGCCACCCGGACTCCGCGTACAACCTCGCCTGGTACGGCGGGATGCACCCCGTCTCCTACAGCGTCGTCTCGCCGTATCTGATGTCGCTGCTCGGCGTGCGGACGACGATGATGATCGTCGGGACCGTCTCGGCCGCCCTGACCTCGCTGATCCTCTACCGAGTCAAGGCCGTCCGGAATCCCCTGGCGTGCTCGTTCGCCGGGGTCTTCGCCTTCCTCTGCAACGCGCTCTCCGGCCGTGTGACGTTCGGCCTCGGCACGATGTTCGCGCTCGGCGCCGTCGCCGCCGTCTTCTGCTGGCCGCACCGCTGGCGCTACAAGCGTTGGGCCAAGGGCGTGGTCGCCGCGCCGCTCGCCGGTCTCGCGACCGCCTCCAGCCCGGTGGCGGGGCTGTTCCTCGGGGTCGTGGCCGCCGCGCTCTTCCTGAACAAGCGGCGTCCGGGGGCGTACGCGGTCGGGCTCGCCCCGGTCGCCGTCGTCGCGCTCTCCGCCTGGCTGTTCCCGTTCTCCGGCACCCAGCCGATGTCGCTCGGGACGGCGTCGCTGCCCTTCATCTTCGCCGTCGTCGCCTTCTTCCTCGTGCCCCGCGACTGGCACACGGTCCGCACCGCCGCCGCCGTCTACGGCATCGGGGTCCTGCTGACCTGGGGGATCGATTCGCAGATCGGCTCCAACGTGTCGCGGCTCGCTATGATCGTCGGCGGTGTGGTGCTGCTCGCCGCGCTGCCGTACGCGGCGCCGCGCTCACGCAAGTGGTACGCGCTCGTGCTGGCGTTCGTCTCCTTCAACTTCTGGATCGGGTTCAAGGGCGTCGACGACATCATCCGCACCGCGCCCACCGCGTCCTGGACCCGTGAACTGGCCCCGCTGGTCAACGAGTTGCAGGAGGTCGGCGCCGAGCGCGGCCGGGTGGAGGTCGTCCCGGCCAGCAGCCACCGCGAGGCGTCGGCGCTCGCGCCGTACGTCAATCTGGCCCGCGGCTGGAACCGCCAGGCCGACATGGAGCGCAACCCGCTCTTCTACGACGACAGCCTCACCGACGACAGCTACCGCGCCTGGCTCGACCGCTGGGCCGTGGCCTACGTGGTCCTGCCCAAGGGCAGGCCGGACAACGGCGCGGGCCTGGAGGCGGAGCTGGTGGAGCGTGGCCTGCCCTATCTGAACCACCTGTGGGGCGACGCCAACTGGCAGCTCTACGAGGTCCAGGACCCGATGCCGCTGGCCGACCCGCCGGCGGTCGTGCGGCGGGCCTCGGCCGACGAGCTGACGATAGAGGTGAAGACCGCCGGGAAGGTGCTGATCCGTATCCCGTACTCGCGCTGGCTCGCCGTCGTCGACGAGAAGGGCGAGAGCCTGGAGCGCCCGGAGGAGACGCCCGCGTCCAAGGCGGACACGGACGGTCCCAAGAAGTTCACCAACCCCCACGGCTGTGTGTTCCGGGCGGAGAAGAACACCGACGGCGACGAGTGGACGGAGCTGCTGGCCCCGCGCCCGGGGACGTACCGCATCGCGGCCCCGTACCAACTGCGCCCGGGCACGCCCTGCCCGGAGGAACTGCGCGACGAGGGCTGACGGGGGCCGACGGACCGGACGGCCGCCGCCCCGCCATGAGCCGGGCGGCGGCCGTTTGGTTCCCTCACCGGCTCCTCAGAGCCGCTTCGCGCTGCGCAGCGTCTTCGCGTAGTAGCCGTTGCCGTCCAGCCGCGACGTACCGCCCTTGTCGCCGATCGTCGGGCCGTTGACCTCTTCGCGGCTGGAGACGAAGATCTGGTGGCCGTCCGTGTCGACGCCCATGTACATCCCGACGTGGTCCAGCCGTTCCTTGGTCCGCGCGTCGAGCTTGAAGAAGACCAGGTCGCCCGGCTGGAGGACGCTGATCGACTTCGGCCGCTCGTACGGCGGCGAGTCCCCGGTCAGCTTGATTATGTCCGTGCCGGCGTTCGAGCGGGCCATCCCGTTCGCCGTGCGCGGCAGACCGTCACCGCTCTTGTCGTCGGCCATCAGCGGGAAGCGGCCGCGGTAGCCGAAGACCGTCCTGATGAAGCCGGAGCAGTCTATGGAGCGGTAGCGCATCTGCTCCGGCTGGATGGTGGTGCCGTCGCGGAAGGTGTACGGGATGCCCAGATAGTCGTAGAAGTCCGACTGTTCGAGCCGGTAGTCCGCGCCCTCGCTGCCCTCGGGGTTTATCGGGCCGAAGTCGGCGTCCCCCGCGTACGGGGTGCCCTCGCCGTCCTCCTTGACCGGGGCACCCTCGACGTACTGGAAGGAGTACGCGAACAGGTCGTCCTCCTCGCTGCCGAAGAACTCCTCGAACCAGTCCTTGAACCACTTCTCCTTCTGCCCGTCCTTGATCCACGGCTCGGGCATCAGCCGCACCCAGTTCTCCGTCACCACCCGTGACTTGGTGCTCGTCGGCTCGGAGAACGTACGGCTCGGCCCGGTCAGCGTCGCGGTGCGCGCGCCGTCGGTGAAGGTGGCCAGCACGGCCCCGCTCCCGGAGCGCAGTACGGAGCGGGCGGGGTTCTTCAGCCGCTCCCACTTCTGCTCGCCGGACTCCGCGTCCCCCGCGGACGTCAGGTCGGGGGTGTCGGTGATCGCCTGCACGGCGGGCGCCTTCGCCTGCTCGTCCTTGCGGAGTTCGACGGTGAGGTACGCGCTGCCGGCGAGCAGCGCGATGACGGTCGCCGCGTGCAGGACACGGCGGCCACCACGCTTCTTGGACTTGGCACTCATGAGAGGTCAGCTCCGTCGGGGTCCGGGTATCGCGGTCACGTGGGCGCCGGTGCGGCCGGTCACGTGGTGGGCAGGGCGCCGAGCAGGATGCCGGCGGTGAGGACGACGTACGCCATGAGCGTGACCGTGCCGGTGGCGAGTATGGTCGCCCCCTTCGGCTGGCGGACGAGCTGGTACGCGATCAGGCCCGGCACGATGAAGCCGAGCGTCTGGTTCGCGTACAGCAGGGGGAACTCCAGCGACAGCACGAGCATCACCGTCGCCTGGAGGAGCACGCCGATGAGCACGACCGCGGAGAACAGCCGCTTGCCGTAGAGGATCACGAAGCGCTGGACGAGAAGCGTGGTCACGTACGTCAGCACGGTCACGCCGACGACCATGGCGGCGCGCTGGAGGTCCTCGACGAGGGTCAGGGCCAGCCAGCCGGGGGTGATCATGCCACCGGGGGAGAGATTGGTCGTCAGGTAGCAGATCAGGGAGAACATCAGGCCCAGGCCGATACCTATGGCGGCGATCTCGGGCGTGAGAACTGCGGGGATCAACGGGGTTCTCCAGGGCTCTGCGGGGGGCGCGGGGTGCGGCCGTACCGGGACTGCTGTTCGGGGTCGGGCTCAGTCGGGGCAGCGGGTTCGGCCGCGGCGCTGTCCGGCATCCGTACGGGCTCGAAGGGGCCGCGGGGACGGGCGGGCTGCTGGTGCTGATAGCGCTGCTCGTACGCCTCGGAGTACGGCTGGAACGGGTCGATGTGCGGTGAGTAGCGGTGGAGCGTCAGCGTCTCCTCGTGGCGCGGGTACGGGGCGGGCGGCGGGATCGGGGCCGTCTGCGCGGGCGGCTGGGCCCTCAGCCGGGCCACCAGTTCGGCGGCCGGTTCGATCGCCCGCCGGGGCGCCTGGTCCGGTACGGCCACCGGGAGCGCCGCCGTCTCCGCCGGGTCACCGGCCGGGTCGGGCACCGCGAGCGCCGTCGATGCGGGAGCCGGGGCGGGAGTCGAGGCGGCCGGGACCGCGTCCGTCCGTGCGTCCGTCCGCGCGTCCGTCTCCGGGTCCGGCGTCTCGTCCGCCGGCAGCTCGGCCAGCTGCTCCAGCAGCAGCTCGCCCTGCCCGTGGATGTTGCCGATCGCGACCAGCGACGTGTCCGGCCCGAGCCGCGACAGCAACTCCCGCATGAACTCCTCCGGATCGCGCTTGTCACCGCCCAGGTCCACCGCGCGCGAGCGCCACTCGGCCGGGATCGCGTCGATCGCGCTCTTGGCCGGGTGGCCGATGACGAAGACCTGGTCCGGCTGGAGGTCGGGGACGATCTCGCCCATCTGGCCGTTGCGCTCGACGCGGTCGGGACGGCAGTTGATGACCACGTTCAGCGGACGGTGGATCGCGCCCAGGTCCAGGAGCTGGTTGATGTTCATCAGCGTCGACTCGGGGTCGTTCGCCGCGAAGACGTTCGCGAACCGCAGCCGCTTGCCGTCCGGAGTGAGGTAGCGCTCGACCGACAGGACTCCCGGGTCCGGCGGCGCGTCGTACATGCCCTGGAGCGCCGTCTCGCGCTCCACGCCCAGCAGTTCGGCGACCTTCAGCGCGATGGCCACGTTCTCCTTGAAGGTGAACCAGCTGAAGCCGCGCAGCTCCTCGTCGCTGACCGTCTCCGGATCCGCGTAGATCAACTGGCAGTTCCGCGCGTCCGCTTCCTCCTGAAGGATGTCGAAACGATCCTTCTCCGCCGTGACGCAGATGCCGTCCTCCGGCATCGAGCGCGACAGCGAGCGCGCCACGTCGTCCAGCGTCGGCCCCATCTCGGCCAGATGGTCCTCACGCACGTTGCACAGCACGCCGATCGTGGAGCGGATCAGCTTGGACTGGTTGATCTCCTGGAGCGCCGGCATGACGGCCATGCACTCGATGACCAGCGCGTCGGGGTTGTACGACGCGGCGCGCCGTACGATCCCGATCTGCTCCACCACGTTGGCGATGCCGAACTTCCGGTAGACCGGCTCCTCGGTGGCGTCCGGGTGGATGAAGCGGGCGGCCGTGCCGGTGGTCTTCGCGACGGTGATCAGATCGCCGCCGCGCAGCGCGCCCGCGCAGAGCCGGGTGATGGAGGACTTGCCGCGGATGCCGTTGACCAGCACGCGGGTGGGGATGCGGTTCAGGTTGGTGAAGTGGCGGCGCTGCTCGACGACGCCCGCGACCAGCAGGAACGCGCAGCACACCATCAGTACGGTGTAGAGGAAGAGCACGGGCGGTCAGTTCCTTCCGGCGGGTGCCTGGGCTGGTGCCTGCGGGGGGACGGGGGCCGGGGCCGCCGTCGCCGCCGCACCGTCCCGCTTGCGCTGTTCGAGCACCTGCTGGCGCAGCAGTTCCAGCGAGCGAGCGATGGCGCCGACCTCGTCGTGGTGGCGCGGGTAGAGCACGGTGCGGCGGTCGCCGCCCGCCAGCGACTCGGCCTGTTTCGCGACTTCGCGCAGCGGCCGGACGACGACGATGTGCAGCCACCCGAGGCACGCGGCCGCGGCGGTGATGCCGAGCAGACCGGCCAGGACGGTGCGGTTCTGGAGGCTGTACTCGGGGATCGCGAGCCCGGCGGCCGGCTGCCAGCTGACGACCATCCAGTTGAGCGACTTGGCCGCCCCGCCGCCGACGAACGGGGCCGCGCCCGCGACCTGCACGCCGCTTCCGTCGCGGTAGACGACGGCCCCGGCGCGTGCGCTCATGCCGGTCTTCTGACCGGTGCCGGCGGCCAGTTCGTCCAGCCGTGCCGAGGGCAGGCCCTCGAAGGCCAGATAGCCGGAATTGCCGCCGAGGACACGCCTCTCGGCGTCGACGACACGGATCTCGCCGAGCCCCGGCCGCTTGAGGAGCGAGTTGATGAAGTCGATCCGGAACTCGCCGACGACGGTGCTGCCGTCGCGTCCGGACAGCTCGGCGTAGCTCGCGATGACGGGTTCCGTACCGGAGTCGTTGAGGACGGCGATGTCGTCGGCGAACGGCCTGCCGTCCTTCCCGCCGTCCTTGCCGCCGTCCTTCGGCGCGTCGGGCAGCCGGGGGGACTCGCCGGAGCGGGCCAGGATCGTGCCGTCGGCCGCGCGTACGTACAGCGAGCGGTAGCGCCCGTGCTCGTTACGGGTGCGGTCCAGCACCTTCGTCATGTCCTCGGGCGAGGTGCGCGCGCCCAGCAGACCGGCGACGGACACCAGGTCCGCGTGGCCCTCGTTGAGCGAGCGCCGCACCCGGTCGGAGAGCGTGTCGGTGCGCTCGCGCTGGTCGTTGGTGACCTGTTCCGGTACGACGGCGGTGGCGTCGGCCCGGTTGACCAGGAGCAGCATCGGGCCGGACCAGACGAGCAGCAGGACGCCGCAGACGACGAGCAGGGCGCGGGCGCCGATCCGGCCCCGGCGCCCCGCCCCGGCCGTGTCCGCTTCGGAACGCTCACCGAGGAGCTGGCGGCGCAGCCGCTCCAGCGCCTGCCCGATCCGGGCGGCCTCGCCGTGGCGGGGCACCCGGACGGGCCGGGTCAGATCGCCCCGGGTGAGCCGGCGGCTCTCCAGGAACAGCCGCAGCAGCGGCCGCTGGACCGTACCGAGCAGGACACCGACGGCGAGTGCGCCGATCAGCAGCAGCGCGCCGGCGGCGAGCAGCCCGAACAGCGGGTCGGTCACCCGTGTCGGGTCCTCGGCCACGTCCACCATGGCGACGACGGTCAGTCCGAGCGAGGTGGCGACGGTGCCCTTGCCGGGCTCCGGACCGGTGAGGGCCGCGTAACCGGCGATGGCGCGGTCACCCTGGAAGGTGCCGCCGCGCAGACTGCCGCTGACGCCCAGGTAACCGCCCTCGCCCGGCACATTGGCCTTGAGAGGGTGCTCCTCCGCACGCTTGGCCGCGACCTTGGCGAACGCCTTCAGCTGCTTCTTGGACCGCTCGACGCCGGTGCGCTGGTCCTCGGTGAGGACCTGCTCGCTCTCCGGGATGCCGTCACTGCTGAGGATGCGCCCGGTGCTGTCGATGACGGCGATGGAGCGGAACTTGCCGAGGCTTATACCGGGGAAGCGCAGACTGCTGGAGGCGATGAGCAGTTGCTGGGGCTGCCCTTCCCAGGACAGGAGCTGGAGGGAGAGCAGCCGGGTCTCGCCGTTGGCGAGGCGCACCATACGGGGGCTGAGACCGTCCTTCTCGGAGAGCTTGGAGGTGTCGATCGCGGTGACGGGAACGTTCTCGCCGCGGGCCGCGAGCATCTTGCCCGAGGAGATCTCGACGACCGCGGTGCCCACCCACTTCTGGTAGACGCTGCCGATCTTGTCGACCACGGCGTCCGGCTGGGCCGGGTCCCCCGCGTTGAACAGTCCCGCGGTTCTCGCCAGGTCCGCGGCGCTCTCGTCGATGGAGGCGCGCATCGCCACCGCGCCGTCCTCGGCGAAGTGCTGCTGCGAGGTCATGACGGCCTTCGGTACGGACTCCTCACCCGCGCGGCCGAAGCCGAGGGCGGTGATTCCGGCGAGGCTGAGCAGCAGCGCGGACAGGATCGCGATGGGTGGGCGGATGCCGCCCAGGAGGGACATGTCGGCCCGCCTGCGGACCTTGTGCCGTCGCTTCGCGGGCGAAGCGGCCATGAGCGTTCCCTTTCGGATGTTCGTGATCGGCGGGCGCTGTGCGTGCGTGCGGGCGCGCGGAAAACAGCCCCAGCCGGAAGGGTCCGACTCGCAGGCCTTGGGGAAGGTTGCACGAAGAGTTACGGGTGTGATCTACGCGACGTTTGGACTGAGTGATTCCGTCAACGCGCGCGAGTCGTCACGGTTTCCGCCCAATCGGGCGCACCGCTCGGGGCTCGCTCAGTCGGGCAGCTCGCTCAGCGGACGCAGACCGTCCTTCGAGGCACCCCGGTTGAGCATCGTGCCCCGGGTGCGTTCGAAGGCGAGCCGGTACTGGGCGCGCTCCTCGGCCGACAGATCCTTGTCCGCGCGCAGCGCGCCCGCGATGTCCAGCAGCCGGTGGTCCTTGGCCGCGCCCTTGGTGCCCGCACCGCCCTCGGTGGACTGCTCGACGCCCGCGCCGTCCGTGCCGCTCTCCTCGCCCTCCTCCGGCGGAATGGTGACGAAGGTCGGTGCGTACCGTGCCTGCACGTCCCAGCCGCCGCCGGACTTCTTCCGGAACTCGAACCAGCCTATGGCGCCTTCCTCGGTCAGCCCTGACGGCACGTCGTGCCGGGCGAGCTGGTTCCCGAGGCCGTACGCGATCCAGGTGCCGTCCACCTTCTCCATCGGCTGCACCACATGCGCGTGGTGGCCGATGACCAGGTCGATCCCGGTCTCCTTCGCGATCCGCCGGCCCAGTTTGAGCTGCGAGGCGCTGGGGTCGGGATGGTGCTCGCGTCCCCAGTGGATGCTGAGGATCACCGCCTCCGCGCCCGCCTCGCGGGCGGCCTTCTCGGCGGCGGCGATGGCGTCGAACGAGTTCTCGTTGGCGAGCCAGGGCTTGTCGGCCGGTATCTCGCGGCCGTTGAACCCGAAGGCGTACGACAGCTGCGCCACCCGTACGCCCTTGACGTCCACGATCAGCGGCTTCGCGCCCTCGGCGGCGCTGCGCGCGGAACCGGTGTGCTTCAGCCCGGCCGCGTCCAGGGCGTCCAGGGTGCGGGTGACGCCCTTGGGGCCGTCGTCCAGCGTGTGGTTGGACGCGGTCGAGCAGGTGTCGTACCCCGTCTTCTTGATCGCGGTGGTGATCTGCGGCGGCACCAGGAAGTCGGGGAAGCTGCGGAAGGGGCCCTTCGGCCCGGCGACCACCGGCTCGAAGTGACAGATGGCCAGATCGGCCTTGCTGATGACGGGCTTCACCCCGGCCATGATCTTGCCGAAGTCCGGGTCCGGGACATCGGCGCCGACCTTCTTGCCGACCGCCTCGGGGACCTGGGTGACACCCGCGTCCCGGTACGCCTGCTCGGTGAGCTGCGGGTGGATGAGGATGTCGCCCGCGGCGGCGACGGTGAACGCGGGATCGCCCTTGGGCGCCGCGTCGTCGCTGTCGCCGCCGGCGAGTGAACAGCCCGCGGCGGTCGTCGCGAGAAGCGCGATCACGAGCGCGGCGGTGCTCCGGAGCAGGCGGGGGCCCCGGTTGGAGGAGTGTCTGTGTGGTCTCACCCTGATATTTTCACTGCAATATGAGCCCTGATCCGACCAAAAAGGTAACGGTAACGACAAAAGTGGCCCAAAAAGCCCTGCTCGTCGTGCTCCTTGTGGCGGCTGCCGCCGTGGTCGTCCCAGCGCTCGACAGCCCCCGCACCGATACCCGGCCGCCCCACCCCGGCCCCACCGAGGCCGCGCCCGGCCTGGAGCAACGGCTCGCCTCGTACGCCACCGACGTCGTCGCCGACGCCCACTACCGGCCGCCCGGCCGCACCGAACGCGAGACCCTGGCCGAGGGCGTCGCGCTGTACCTGGACGGCGAGCACGAGCGCGCCGCGCGCCGACTGGTCGAGGTCGGCTTCGGCGTACGGACCGTGCGGGACACACCGCGCGACGGGGACGGACCCGGCCGCCGGTACGCGGAGATCGCCGACCGTACGGACGAGACCCGGCGCGGCTGGGGACGGGTGTACGTCGACCTCGACACCGCTCCCCGCTACAGCGTCCAGGTCCCGCACCCGGTCGCCGACGCGTACACCGACCGGCTCGGCGCGGGCGTGCTGCGCGGCGCGCCCGGCGGGGTCCTGGTCATCGCCGGCGCCCACCGCCGGGCGGGCGAGGGAAACGCGGCCGATGTCGCCCACCGCCAGGACACCGTCTTCCACGCGGTCGCCGCCGAACTCGTCGACCGCGGGTTCCCCGGCATCCAGGTGCACGGCTACGCCGACAGCAGCGTGCCCGGCCGCGACGTCGTGGTCTCCACCGGCGCGGGCGACCGCGCCCTCCCGCAGGCACGCACACTCGCGGGCGCCCTGGCCGGCGACGGGTTCGAGGTCTGCCGGGCCTGGGAGGAGAAGTGCCCGCTGGAGGGCCGCAACAACACCCAGGGGAAGCTCGCCGCGGCCGAGGGCGTGCCGTTCCTGCACATCGAGGTGAGCCGGGCCGTACGGGGCGACACGGCACGCTCGGCCCGCGCGGTCGCGGCGATGGCGGCGGCGGTCCGCGAGTGGGGCGCACGCACCGGAAATTGACCTGCGCGCGGCCCGCCCCCTGATGCACAGTGACCGCCATGACTTCTCGCGTACGACACGTGACCATCGACTGCGCCGACGCCTACCGCCTCGGCACCTTCTGGGCGGAAGTGCTCGGCGCCAAGGTGTCCGACGAGGACGAACCCGGCGACGACGAGGCACTGGTGGCCGCCGACGGCATCACGCTGCTCTTCGTGCAGGTCCCGGAGGGCAAGTCGGCGAAGAACCGCGTCCACGTGGACCTCGAACCCCAGGACGTCACCCGCGAGGAGGAGATCGAACGCCTCCTGTCCCTGGGCGCCACCCTGGTGTCGGACCACCGCCGCCCGGACGGCCTCGGCTGGGCGACGCTGGCGGACATCGAGGGCAACGAGTTCTGCGTCGAACGGAGCAAGGGGGAACGGGCGGCGGCTGCCGGGCACTGAGGGGGACGCACCAGAACGCGTGCGGTGGCGGCCTCGGCGCGCTCCGTCACAGGACGGCGCACGCCCCGCAGGTGGACCGCACCCGCTGTTCATGTCCGGGACAGCAGACCGTCCCGTCACTCCGGCTAAGACCTTCACGGGACGGTCCCATGGTGGGTTCGCCATGTTCGCGACACGAGAGTGATCACCCTCATGCCTCAGACCCACCGACCGCGCACCACCGTCGGCCGCCTCACGCTGTTCACCGCACTCGCCGTGCTCGCCACAGCCATGCCCCAGTCGGCCGTCGCGGTCGGTGAACTGCCCGGCGTGCGGCCGACCGCGGAGACCCCCGCCGTGTACGACGACGAGGCGGGCGGCAACGCGGACGCCGACGACCCGGCGATCTGGCGCAACCCCGCCGACCCGGCCCGCAGCCTCGTCGTCGCCACGCTCAAGGAGGGCGGCCTGCGCGTCTACGACCTCGACGCCCGGGAAGTGCAGGCGGTGGCGGCGCCCGAAGCCCCCGGCCCGGACGACGCCCCCGGCCGGTTCAACAACGTCGACCTCGTGCACGGCATGAAGGTCGGTCCCCGCAGGAGCGACCTGGCCGTCACCAGCGACCGCGGCAGCGACCGGCTGCGGATCTACCGCGTCGACGGTGGCAACGCCGACGCCCCGCTCACCGACGTCACCGACCCCTCCGCGCCGGCGATCTTCTCCTCCTCGCAGGAGGAGATCAACGAGCAGCGCACCGCGTACGGCCTCGCCACCTGGACCGACCCGTCCAACGGTCGCGCGTACGCGGTGGTCAGCCAGCGTGAGCGCACGGCCCTGCGTCTGCTGGAGCTGACCGCGAAGGCTGACGGCACGGTCTCCTACCGGACGGTGCGCACGCTGAAGCTGCCGTCCGAGTTCAAGCTGCCGAAGGGCGGGACCTGGACCCCGTGCGGTGAGCCGGGCGAACTGCCCCAGGTCGAGGGCATGGTGGTGGACCCCGAGAGCGGCACGCTCTACGCGGGTCAGGAGAACGTCGGCATCTGGCGTCTGGGCGCCGACCTCAAGGGCAAGCCGAAGCTGATCGACAAGGTCCGCGAGTACGGGGTGCCCGGCACGTACGACGAGGAGACCGAGGAGTGCGTCCCCGGCAAGGACCCCGGCTACGGCGGCACGCACCTGTCGGCCGACGTCGAGGGACTGACCCTGCTCCACCGGAAGGGCGGTGAAGGCTACCTGCTCGCCTCAAGCCAGGGCGACAACAGCTTCGCGGCGTACGCGTGGGGGCGCGGCGACGGGTACGAAGGCGGCTTCAGGGTGACGGCCGCCTCCGAAACCCTCGACGGCACCGAGGAGAGCGACGGCGCCGCCGTCCTCAACAAGCCGCTGGGCGCGAAGTACCCGAACGGCCTGCTGGTGGTCCAGGACGGCGACGACAAGCCGGGCGAGCCGGACCGGGACGCCACGAACTTCAAGTTCGTGGACCTCAAGCCCGTGCTCGAAGCACTGGACGACCGACGCTAGAACTCGCCGCCGACGAGAGCGCCGACAAAGGCGGTCCAGGCGGCGCCGGTGAGGATGAAGGCGGGGCCGTGGGGGTTCTTGGAATCGCGTACGGCCATGGCTCCGCCGGGGAGTTGGGCGCCTTCGACGCAGGCTCCGCCCTGGTCGTTGCTGTAGCTCGACTTGAACCAGCTGGCGTTGGCGAGCGTGTCAGCCGTGGTGGTCATCGGTATCAATGCTCCTTCATCGCGTTCTTGATCATGCTCAAGGACTCCTGCGGTCCCGGAGCCATGGCTTGTAGGTCGGTAAAGACTTCCTCGTGGCGCTCCACGTCCGCCTCACGTCGGCTCACCCAGCCGTCGGCCAAGTTCTCAAAGTAGATGATCGGCTTGAGCGCGACCCGGTCACGGAACTGGAAGATCGTAAACGCCCCGTTCATACCCGGGTGCCTTCCCAGCTTGAACGGCACTACCTGGACCCGGACGTTGGGCGCTGCGGCGGCCTCAACGATGTGCGCGAGTTGAGCGCGCATGATCTCCGGGCCTCCGACTCGTCGGTGCAGCACGGACTCGTTGATGATCGCCGTGAGTTTGAGCGGTGGAGTCCGACGCAGGACCTTTTGCCGTGTCATTCGCACCTCAACGAGTCGATCGATCTCCTCCGTGCTGAGCCCCTGGTGGGCGTGCTGGTGGATTACGCGGACGTAGTCCTCGGTCTGGAGCAGACCGGGGACGTACTCGGCTTCGTAGTTCTGCACGGCCGAGGCAGTGGCCTCCAGTCCCAGGTGGGCTTTGAATCCTGGGCTGATCACCGGTCGGTACTGTGGTGACTGCCACCAGTCCCGCCGGGTCTTGGTGACTGCCGCATAGCCCTTCAGCACCTCGGTCGTCTCCGGTTCTGCCGTGTAGATCTGGCAGAGCGCCATGACATCGGCCGTCTCGACGGACGCATTCTCACCCGTCTCCAGGCGGGTCAGCTTCGACGGGCTCCAGAGCAGCTTCCTCGTTACCTGACGCGACGTCAGTCCGGCATTTTGCCGCAGTTCGCGGAGCTCGCTCCCGAGTTGGAGACGGCACAGAGCGGGCGTTGCCGACTCGATGTCCGTGATCATCTGCTGTCCCATCTGTGTGCTGCCCAGTGTGTCGGTGTTGGTTCGGCCTTCACAAGAACGTTCTGCGTCTGAGCGGGAGCCGCCGAGTCTTGGCGCGAACGCCCCTGACAGGCAAGGGAATTCGCGAAGAAACTTGCTCGCAGAATCCCGTCAGAACAGTCCCGGTAGAGCCCGGTCTGATGCGAGGCTATACGCGCAGCTCACGCACCGCAGTCGATTCAACTCATTGCGTGAGCATGGAGATTCGACGACAAGGACTCCCATGCCTCCCACGACGCGCAGCGCAACTCCCGCCCCACCCACCGCAGTCGACATACAGGACGACGCCGTCCGCCTGGACATCTCCTTCCGCCCTCACACCCGCCGCGTCGCGCACCTGCGCCACATCGCGGGCTCGCTCCTCGCCGAGGGCGGCATCGGGCAGGACGTGGTCGAGACCGTGCAGCTGCTCGTCAGCGAGATCGTCACCAACGCCGTCGTGCACGGGCACACCGACCGCGTGCGGTTCTCGGTCTCCTACGACCGGAGCGGGCGCGACGACGTGCTGATCGAGGTGGACGACGGGCACCCCGCGCGGATCAAGGTGCGCAGCCCGGAGAGCGACGACGAGACCGGTCGGGGCATGTTCCTCGTGGACGCGCTCGCACGCGCCTGGGGCCGACACGGCACCCGTACGTGGTGCACGGTCGCCACCGGGGAGGCGCCATGACGCCCGACCGCCGCACGCCCGGCGCCCATTGGCCTCACCAGGCGCCGAGGTTCACCCACGACCCGGACACGCTCCGCCGGCTCCTCGACGCACTCAACCGTGACCACCCCATCGACTTCGCGACCATCTCCCGCACCGTCACCGAGGCCCTGGGCGCCCAACTCCCGCCAGAGCGCGCCTGGGTGGACATCACCACGCTCAAGCTGCGCGGCCATCTGCAACTCCTGCTGACGGAGTACGACGGGGACACCGCCGTCCCCGCCACACTCGCCCTGCACAGGGACGCCTACCGGCTGCTCGCACTCTGCGACACCTTCGACGCGGACACCCCGCCCCTGCACGCGTACGAACTGATGCGCGCGCTGGCCGGGACCACCCGTTCGTTCGCCGACCTCCATGCCGCGGGGGAACGGGACCGGTGAGTACGGCCAAGGCCCAGGCCTGGTGCGGTTGCTGATCCGTCATGTCCAAGTGATGACGTCTGTCACTGCCCGCCCGGCGGCGCCGGAAGAAGACTTGAGGTCAGGTCGCGGTACTCGCACGTACTCAGGGGAGTGGGGGCATGTTCAACAGCTTTCGGCACCGTCTGGCCGTACGCCGGGTCAAGCCCGGTGACGGGCGCCCGCTGAAGCGCTTCCGGTGGTGGCAGTTGATCGGCCGCTCACTGTTCTACCTCCGTCTGCCGCACGGCGACGGCCGGCAGACGGTCTACGCCGTCGACGTCAGACAGTGGGGGAACAAGGAGTCCGGCGAGGTCGAGGCCGATCTGTACCTCGACGGCAGGCACCACGCCAGGTCGAAACTCCCGGCGGTCCTCCCCGTCCCCGGCGGCACCGTCGAAGTGCGGGCCAGCGCGTTCGGGCTCAAGCGCTGCCACTACGTCACCGCCGAGGGGGCCGCGTACCAACTCGTCCCGGACCCGGCCTCCGCCGAAGGGCGCCGCGCGCGGCTCGACCGCTCGCACCCCGTGCTGAGCCGCTGGATCGGCTTCGTCTCGGCCCTCGTGCTGGCGGGCGCGCTGCTTCTTCTCATACCGCAGCTCGTCCAGCCGCTCACCGAGGTGCCCCCGGTCGCCGAGCACATCGGGACCTTCGACTCGCCCGTCCGTCTGCCGCTGTGGCTCAACATCACGGTCACGGCCGCCAGTGTGACGGCCGCCATGGAGCGGGCGCTGCGGCTGCGCTACAACTGGCTGCTCGACGGCGCGGCGGGCTGACCCGCGACGGGCCGGCCCGCGGTTCAGTCCCGCGGCGGCCCCGTCCTGTCAGTAGTAGCCCTTCTCCCCGTCCACCAGCTCCCGCACGATGTCCAGGTGCCCCGCGTGCCTCGCGGTCTCCTCGATCATGTGGAGCAGCATCCAGCGCAGGCTCGCCGCCCCCGACCGGAAGTCCTTGTTGCGGCCCACGTCGTCCAGCGACGCCTCCGCGACGATCGCGTTCGACACCGCGCACTGCTCCTCGTACTCGGCGAGGAGTTGGGCCAGCGGGATGCCCTCGGTCATCATGTCCGCGTCCTGCGGCCCGTCGTCGAAGTGCGGGCCCGTGGCGGGGTGGTTCAGGAACAGGACCTCGAACCAGCAGTGCTCGACCCAGCGCAGGTGGGAGACGAGACCCGTCACGGTCATGAAGGGCGAGGTCGACAGCACGGTGCGGTGGGCCGCCTCCTCCGACAGCCCCTCGCACTTCCAGTGCACGATCCGTCGCTGCATGTCGAGCCAGCCGAGCAGTTGGGTGCGTTCGTCGGCGGTGAAGTCGGGGCGCACGGGCGAGGTGGTCATGGGCGGGCAACGTACCGGACCCCCACCGGCGTCGCACCGCGTTTTCCGGTGCCCCTACGCTTGCCGTTCCACCCGACGAGCCCGAGAGGTCCCGCCCCTGATGCCGATGCCCGTCCCGGTGGCCGGATATCTCCGGCACCACGGTTTTGAGACTCATGAGTCCCCCGACGGGCGACACGTGCACGGTGCGCGGAACGGGTACTCGGTCGCCGTGCGATTCGCCGAGGACGACCTGATCGCGGCCGTCTCTCACGGTGCTCGTACGTGACCGCAGAGTGCCCGAACCGTGTCCGAATAGCCCGCAAACGTCCCTTGGCGACTTTCATGCTGTCGAACGTGATCGTTCCCGGCTCGCGCGGGGATCGTTTGCCGTTCGGATGGGGTGCCGTGTCATGTCGGCCAAAACGTGAGAAAGGCCGGATTGACACTGAGTCAGACGGACACGGGGTGTAGTCATCACAGCAAACGACCCACAAACGACCCCTGTCCGGTGCTGCAACGAGAGCGGGAAATCGGCACTGTGTAAGGGCGCCTGCCACCGGTAGGGCGAGTTCCGGTTCCGCTGGCCGATCTGAGAGCACCGATCAGTTCTGACCATGTTGACAGTTGACAGATGTCTCATTCGAGAGGGCTGTACAGGCGCATGAGTGGCTATTTCACTACGGAGTTCCATGAACGTCTCAGGGCGCAGGTCCGGGCGTTCGCGGAGGCCGAGGTCCGACCCCGAATACCCGAGATGGAGGCGTCCAGAGCCGTCCAGCACGAGCTGTCCCAGCTCATCGCCTGGCAGGGCTGGCTGGGTGTCACCATCGATCCCGCGTACGGCGGCATGGGCGCCGGCCACGTCGCGAAGACCATCATCATCGAGGAACTGTCGCGCGTCAGCGGCGCCATGGGCGCCATGGTGCAGGCCTCGCAGCTCGGTGTCGCGAAGATCAACCACTTCGGCAACGACATCCAGAAGAAGACCTGGCTCCCGGAGATCGCCGCCGGCGGCTGTCTGCCGACCATCGCCGTGACCGAGGCCGGTTCCGGCGGCCACGTGCTCGGCATGGAGGCGACCGCCCACCGCGACGGTGACGACTACATCCTCAACGGCGCCAAGGTCTTCGTCGGCAACTCGCACGTCGGCGATCTGCACGGTGTCGTGGTGCGCACAGGACCGGGCAGCAAGGGCCTCTCCGCGTTTCTCGTGGAGGCGGACCGCCCGGGCTTCTCCCTGGCCCCGCACCGGCCCGCCATGGGCCTGCACGGCTTCTCCTTCGGCGAGCTGATCTTCGACAACTGCCGGGTGCCCGCGGCCAATCTGCTCGGCAACGAGGGCGACGGGCTGCCCGTCGCGTACTCGTCGAGCATCCTCTACGGCCGGGCCAACCTGACCGCGGTCGCGCTGGGCATCCACCGGGCGATCCTGGAGGAGACGGTCGCGTTCGCGACGGCTCGCCAGCGCTACGGCGCCCCGCTGTCCGAACTCCCCACGATCAAGCAGAAGCTGGGGAAGATGCAGTCGCAGTTCATGACGGCGCGGCTGACGGCGTACCACGCGGTGCACCTGCTCGATCAAGGGCTGCCGTGCGACGCCGAGTTGATGAACGCCAAGCTGGTGAACGTCGAGTCGGCGATGGACTCCGCCCGGGCCGCCATGGAGGTCCACGCGGCCATCGGCCTCTCGACGGACCGCCCCATCGAGCGCTACACGCGCGACGCGTTCCACATCTTCGCGCCGGCCGGCACGTCGGACATCCAGCTCCAGCGGCTGGCGGAGACGGCGCTGGGCACCTCGAAGGGTGACTGGTCACGACGACTGGCCGCCCACGCGGGTGCGGGAGCGGCCGCTGTCGTCGGCTGAACACGTTCCTCGCCGGCCTCCGCCGGCTCACCCCGGCCTCGCCGGACGGGCTGCCAACCGCGGCTCGTCCGGCGAGGCCGGCGGCGGTTACTGGCGCGGACCGCCGCCGGTGCGCTGGTAGATCAGGCGCATCAACTGGTCGCGGCTCTCCTTGATGAGCTGGAGGGTGTCGCGGCCCGTCTCCTTGCCGCGCGGGTCCGTACCCACGAAGCAGACCGTTCCCAGGACCGTGTCCGTGCGCTCGTCGATGAGCGGGGCGCCGGCGTAGGTGCGGATACCGATCAGGTCCACCACCTCGTTCGAGGCGAACCGCGGATACGCGTACACGTCCGGAAGCACCAGCGCCTTGCGGCGGTTGAGGACGTCCGGGCAGTAGCCGTGGTCCCGGGACATGATCCGGCTCACCTCGGGGTTGCCGCCCGCCTCGGGACCGCCCGGCCCCGACTGGGCCGCGGACGGCGTGTGCAGACCGGCGAAGAACTGGTGGCCGGTGATGAAGTTGACCATCGCGTACGGAGCACCCGCCGCCTGCGCGAGCTGCGTCGCGAACGCGTCGAACTCGGCGTCGGGCATGTCCCCGAGGCCCAGTTCACGCAGCCGGGCCTCGCGGTGCGCCAATTCCCGGTCGGGCGCGGGGAGATGCAGCCCCGCTTCGGTGTCGTAGGTCATGAAGTGGCTCCCAGATCGCTGGAGTGCTGAAGGGGTGATGCGGGGGGCGGGGTGTGGACGGCCCGCTCCCGCGTGCGGCGGAGCGAGACCGAGTGCGCGTAACTGACGAGGGAGACCAGTACGTGCTTCGCCGACGCGGGGTCGCGTGCGTCGCAGAGCAACACCGGTACGTCCGCCCTGAGTTCGAGCGCCTCGCGGACCTCTTCCGAGCTGTAGCGGTAGGCGTCCTCCGCGTCGAACTCGTTCACGGCGACGACGAAGGGCACATCACGGCTCTCGAAGTACTCGACGGCGGCGAAGCAGTCCAGCAGCCGGCGGGTGTCGGCCAGGACGACGGCCCCGATGGCGCCCAGCGACAGATCGTCCCAGGTGAACCAGAACCGCTGCTGACCCGGAGTGCCGAACAGCAGCAGCACCATGTTCTGCTTCTGGAGGGTGATCCGGCCGAAGTCCAGGGCCACCGTGGTGGTGGCCTTGTTCTCGATGCCCTCCAGCCGGTCGGTGCCCGTCCTGCTGCTCGCGGAGGTCAGGGTCTCCTCCGTCGAGAGCGGCTTGATCTCGCTGACCGCGCCGATCATGGTGGTCTTGCCCACGCCGAAGCCGCCACCGACCACGATCTTCAGGGCGATGGGATCGTCAGACGACATAGGTTCGTAGCCCCTCAAGCACTGCCTCCAGCAGATTCGGATCTTTCGGGTCGGCCGTTCTCGTGGGCATCGCCATGATCAACGCTCCCTCGTCCAGCAGGTCGGAGAGCAGGATCTTCGCCACCTGGACCGGCTGGCCCAGGGTGGCGGCGACCTCGGCCACCGACCGTGCCTCGCCGCGGCAGAGCGCGAGACAGTGGGCCGCCTCCGGACTGAGGTAGCCCTCCGGCGCCGTGGCCCGTGCCTTCAGGAGCGACGACAGACTCATCTCGTTCGTGGGCCGCGTGCGCCCACCCGTCAGGGCGTACGGACGGATCTCGTGCTCGTCGTCGTCCACCCAGGGGGTACCGTCTAAGGCCGCCATGATCAGTGCACCCGGTCGTCGACGGAGGACTGACGCAGCCGCGGAGGCGTACTCAGGTGCTCGGGCACGCTCTTGACCAGCTGCCCCATCTCGAAACCGACCGCGCCGAGATCGGCGCTGTCGGAAGCCAGCACACCCAGCACGGCCCCGGGGCCGGCCATGGAAACGAAGAGCAGCCCGTTGTCGTGCTCGACCACCACCTGCCTGACCCTGCCGTCGGCGGGACCCTTGATGTCACGGACGCCGCCGGCCAGCGAGCACAACGCGGTGCTGATCGCGCTCAGCTTGTCCGCCGAGTCGATGCTCAGACCGTAGGAATGCTTGCGCACTCCGTCACTGGAAGCCAGGACGGCGCCTTCCGTACCGGGGACGCGCCTGATGAAATCAGCCATCAACCAGTCCAGATCGGGCTGCTGGGCCGAAAAACCTTCGTTTGGCAAGAGAGTGACTCCGTAAGTGGTTGGGCTACCGCCGCGGGCAGCGTCAGCTCGACTGGTCGGGGGGCCCCTGCGGGCCGTCTTCCGAGCTGGCGAGCCTGATGCCTGAGGCGAAACGAGCCATCAGATCCGGATTCGGTGCGACGACCTCCCGGTCGGCGTCGGCGAGCCGCGGGAACTCCGGTCCGCGGTACGTCTCGCTCCGCCGG
>NZ_JAAPBF010000055.1 GCF_022695985.1 Streptomyces sp. NP-1717
CGGGCTCCGGCGCGCGCCTCTGCACCGGTACGTGTACGGGCTCCGCCCTCCGTACCGCCCGCTGCGGCTGGTTGTACGACACCGTGTGCGTCACGATCCGCCCGCTCGGCAGCCGCTCGCGCGTCCGCTCCAGATAGCCCGTCGTCTCCAACTCCCGCAGCGCGGCGGCGATGCGCGCCTCGCTCTCCGGGAAGCGCTCCGTCAGGCACTTGATGCCGATCCGGGCCCCGGCGGGCAGCGACTGGATGTGGACGGCCAGCCCGATCGCGACGAGGGTCAGCTCACGGTGCTGGGCGAGGTGGTTGCCGACGACCGTGTAGCGCTTGGTGTGCCGGGTGTTGGCGTGTACGACACCGGATCGGGCGAGGGGCCGGGGAACTCCGGACGTGGCGCGCGACGGCGCGCTAAGGTGCTGAACATCCATTGGGAAGGTCTTGCTTCCTAGGTGGTGAGGCCCTCGTTCGGGATGCCAGTCCCGGCCGGGGGCCGCTGTCTGTATTGAGCTGTCGCCGCGAGCATATGCCCGCCAACCCGTACGAAATCCAGCCCAGTTGCGGGAGTTCACCCATGCGGGTGATGGGAGGCTGGTGGGGTTGGGAGGGTCTTTTCCTCTCCAGGTCATTGAAGGTTCTTTACGTCGCGGGGCACCTGGTCGCGGCCGACCGGGTCGGGGTTCACCGGGTCGTGGCAGACCGCGATCCGGTCGGCCGCGATCCGTTCTCCGCGATCCGGTCGAGACCACGCACCTTAGGGAGTTGGCGGGATGAGTTTTCGGCTGGCGGCGTACGCCGTGTGCGTCGAGGGCGGGCGGGTGCTGCTCGCCCGCCACGTATCGGCGACGGGCGACAGCACCTGGACGCTTCCGGGTGGCAGGGTCGAGCACGCGGAGGATCCGTTCGACGCGGTGATCCGGGAGGTCGGCGAGGAGACGGGCTGCGACGCGGTGGTCGAACGGCTGCTGGGCGTGGACTCAAGGGTCGTCCCGGCGGCGGAACGTGCCGTCCCCGGCGGACCGGAACACCAGAACGTCGGCGTCTTCTACCAGGTCCGCATCACCGGCGGCCGGCTCCGGCCCGAGCCGGACGGCGAGATCGCCGAGTCCGTCTGGACTCCGATCCCCGATGTCGCCGGCCTGCGCCGCTCCTCGCTGGTCGACATCGGCCTGACCCTGGCACGGACCCTGCCGGCGACCGGCCACGTCGCCCCCGTCACGGTCGGCGGCCTGATCCGGCACTGAGCACGACGGATGACATCTGTCATGAACAGTGATGACAGGTCGGCACTGCTCCCGCCGTCCCCACCCCGCCTAGCTTGGACGCAGCAGGGCCCGCTCCTGACGGCCCGCCCGACGCCAACGGTTGGAAAGAGACCATGCCGAACGAGATGCTCATCGTCGAAGACCTTCTGCTGCTGATGTTCGACGACGAATCGGGAGCGATCGCGGGGGAGGGCACGCTGTACTACACGCTGGGCGGCGCCGTACTCGTGGAGCTCGGCCTCGGGAAGTACGTCAGGGTCGACGAGAACGATCAGGGACTGAACGGCCTGAAGGTGCACGCCGTCGCCGGTGACCGGCCGGCGGATCCGGTGCTCCGGGCCGCGCACGAGAAGGTCGCCGAACGGAAGCGCGGTGTGCAGACCCTCCTCATCGAGATCGGCACCGGGATGCGGCAGACCGTGCTCGATCGGCTCGTGGAGCGGGGCATGCTGCGCCAGGAGACGAAGAAGACGCTGGGGCTGTTCCGTACGACCGCGACGAAGGCGGCGGACACCGGGCACAAGAAGGCCCTCATGGAGAAGGTCCGCGCCGTCCTGGTCGACGGCGCGGAGCCCGATGCCCGTACGGCGTCGCTGGTCGGACTGCTGGCCGCGAGCGGCACCCTGCCGAGCCTGCACCGGTCCATCCCGTGGTCGGGCAAGATCTACAAGCGCGCGAAGGAGCTGGAGCAGGGCAGCTGGGGCGCCGAGGCGGTGAACGCGGCGGTGATGCGGACCGTGGTGGCGACGTCCGTGGGGACGGCCATCGCCGTCACCAGTTAGAGCCCGCGGGCCGGGTTCGCCCCCTGCTCACGCCCGCGGAAACCCAGGAGCCCCCGCAGGCATGTCATGGAAGGATTCGTGCGGTCTACAGGGGGTGGGGCGCATGGGGCTCGACTACGGCTACGAGATATTCGTCCCGGCGCGGAACGTCGGCAAGGCACTCATCGCGCTCTCCGACCTGGCGCCGCGAACCGATCGGGTACCGCCGCTCGCGCTCACCCTGCCCGGCGGCGGCCGGCTCTCCGTCCCGTTCACGTCCCACTTCAGGAGCGAGCCGGTCGATTGCTCCGCCAGCGAGACGCTCGAACTCGACACCTCCATCATGTCCGGCGTGGACGACGCGGTGCGCGAGTACGTGGCGGGCCGTGGCCTCGAACCCGACGAGCTGGGCAGAGTCCAGATCGGGTACATCTACCTCACGGTGCGGTTCGCGCCCGCGCAGCACCCCGCCCACGCCGCACTGGAGTTCACCGCGGCCACCTCGGGGATGAGCAGGATGTTCGAGCGCTCCGCAGCCGTCTGGGAGGTGTTCACGGGACTGACAGCCGCGAGTGGCGGGGTGTGCTGTCTGCTGGACACCGAGAGCGACACCTTCCAGATCTGCTGGCTCAACGGCCGGCCGGTGCGGGACACGGTCCCTGGCCCCAACTTCGCGGACCACGCCGACCTTGTGGCGACGTGGCCCGGCTGAGCGGGTCATGCTTGGGCGGTGCCAGGACAGCGGAAGAGGAAGCGACAGCAGCAGCGGCGGGCGCGTGGCCGGGAGAACGAGGCCGGGCGCTGGATGGTGGTCTTCGAGACCCAGGACCATTCGGAGTGGCGGACCCGACTGCGTGAACTCCGCGCCGCCGACGAGCCGATCGACTGGGAGTCGGCCCGGATCGACACGCTGTGCGGCCGGCTCACGTATCCGACCACCTACCGGCTGAGCGTGTTCGTACCGGATCCGCGCCCGGCGGGTCCCGGGGCGGGCTGACCGCTCGGCAGGGCGGCTACAGCTTGCTGAGCGCCCGCATCGCTTCGCGTTCGATGCGCGCGAGTTCGTGGAGGACGGCGCCGGCCCGGGTGAGGGTCTTCGCGTCGCCGGACTCGCCTGCCGCCGCGACGAGTTCGGCCACCTCCGTCCAGCGGGCGGCGGCTTCCGCGTACAGGCGGTGGCCGGTGCGCAGGTGGTCGCTGTCGACCAGCCCGGCGGACTCGGCGAGGAAGTCCCGGTAGAGATTGCGGAACAGGGCGCCGCCGGTGCCGGCCTTCTCCATGAGGACGGCCGCCCGTGGCAGGTCCTCCCGCGGATCGTCGCTGCGCTCCAGCCACTTCGGCACTTGCTTCGCGGTCTTCTCGATGCCCCGGTGGCCGAGGTTCGCGATGGGCGGGTTCAGGAAGGCGTCGGCACAGGTCTTGATGGCGGGGATGATCCGGCCCTGCGGTGAGGCCGCCGTGCCGCCGGGCGCCGTGATCGTGAAGGAGCGGTGCCTGGCGGTCATGGGGCCGCGCTCGGCCCTTGCCCTGGCCAGGGCGGCGAGGCCGGTCGTGACCGCTCCGCCCTGCGGGGCGGTGTCCACCAGGTGGGCGTCCCTCTCGTCGTAGCCGTACATCGCCACGACGTGCCCGCCGAAGTGCACCTT
Source organism: Streptomyces sp. NP-1717 (assembly GCF_022695985.1). GTDB lineage: Bacteria > Actinomycetota > Actinomycetes > Streptomycetales > Streptomycetaceae > Streptomyces. Next base: position 3,666 of record NZ_JAAPBF010000055.1, read on the forward strand.
GGTACTGAAGTAGTCCAGGTGGTAGCTGTCGAGCTGAAGACCGACCGGCCGGCCGGCGTCGATGGGTCCCGCCACGTTCTGCCACGCCTTGCGCGCGGACGTGGTCTCCTCGACCAGCAGATCGAGCCCAAGTGCGGCGGTCAGATTCCTGGTCAGCTCGAACGGCTTGACCCGGCCGCCGAGGAACGGGAAGCCCATGGCTCTGCTGTCCCAGTAGATGAAGGAGAGCCCGGAGCCGAGCCCGAACAGCATCGGCTCGGACAGGTCGATCCCCTCATGCCGCAGCAGCACGCCCAGCGCCGTCGTCTCACAGTGCTCCATGCCACGGACGTCGATGTCCTTCACCATGCCCATGTCGCTCATTTCCCTTGGATGGTCGTGCCCGCGCGTCAGATCGCGTACGCGCCCGTGTGGGGCCTTCCGTGTTCGCGCGCGTACGGGGTGAGAGCCACCGCCCCGATCCCGCGCACCGTGTTCTGCGGGCCCAAATCCAGCGGGCTCACGCCCAGTTGGTCCGCGAGCTGCGGGGAGAGATACGCGGCGAGGTCCGCCCACTCCTCGTCGTCGGCCCCGGGGTCCCCCACCGGGGTGATGCCCTCCTCGACGCAGGCGGCGCGCTCCTCGGGCAGTGGCTCACCCACGGTGTACCGCGCTCCGTCGTCGTCCCAGTAGGAGCCGAAGCGGCGCACGACGGTCCCCTCCTGGACGACGAGCCACCCCGCCCCGCCGCCCTGCTCCCCGAAGTAGTACGCCTGGGCCCGGCCGTAGCGTCGGCTCAGCCCGGTCACGACGCGCAGGACATCCTCCGCGCGCACCGGATCGACGGGATTGCACCAGGGGCCAAGCACCAGGGTCCATCCGTCGACCTCCGGAGTGACGTAGACCCTGCCGTACTCGGCGCCGTCGTGGCTGTCGTGCACTCCGACGTTCAGCCCGAGCTCGAACGTCGCGGGCCGCGCCTCGAAGAGGTCGAGCACCTCCATGACCCCCCGCTGGTCGCCGGTGGGGACGGCTATCCAGGAGGTGGAGCAGGTGTCGAGGGACTGTGGCCGGTCGTCCAGCACCTTGATACGGATCAGCCGCTCCACGGCGGCACGGTCCGCAGGCGACAGCGCCTCCTCGCCGCCGACCGACGCGAGGACGGACAGGGCGCGGGACCGCAGCCGCCCGGGGCCATGGACGCGTACCTCGCGCATACGGTCCACGACGTCCGGCCCCAGCATCGTCAGCACCCACTCGGCGCGCTGGGCGACGTCCGGGTCCGGATCCGCGAGCAGCGGAGTCAACGCGTCGATCACCAGCGGGTAGTCCACGTCGGGGTTCGGCTCCCGGCCGTAGGCCACCGAGCAGGCGCACTGGATTCCGTACGCGGCGGAGCTGCGCACCTGGGCGGACGGGTGCGAGAGGGCCTCGACGTACCGGTCGACCGTGCGCAGGGCGACGAACACGCGGCTGACGCGGCGCCGCGACTCCTCGTCCCCGGCGGCGGCCAGCGCCGCCTGCACCTGGTCGAAGGCGACCGGCCCGATCCGCTTCGCCAGCACGAACTCGATCTGCCCGTGCGGGACGGGCGAGTCCCCACCCAGCAACTCACCGAGCAGCGCCCCCACGGCCGCGCCCCCCTGCGCGGCCAGCCTCTCCCGCGCGGCCTCCCGCAGGTCGGGGTCGGCCAGGGCCCTGATCGCATCCACCACGGTCTCCTTCCCGGGCGCGCTGTTCTCCTGCCGCCCATGGTGGTACACGGCACTGACAGTCCCCGCCGGAGGACAGTGCTCCAGCAGATCCACATGGCCTCGGAGGCAGCGGCCGACGCCGTCGGCACTGACCAAGCGCAACCGTCCCTTCAACGCCACGCGGACACAGAGAAGCATTTGATTTCACTCAACGAGTCCAAGGATCATGCCTGTCGGCCGAGTTCGTGACGCTCGGTTCATGACCGGTCACCACAGGGCAACGGGCGGACGGGACACGGGGAGGACACGGGGATGGCGTGGGACGAGTGGGAGCAGCTCAAGTCCGATGCGATGGAGCGTAGTTCGGCGCAGACGCAGTTGAATCAGTTATCGGCAGGTCAGGGCGGCAGTACGTCGGGTGGCACCGCGTCCGGGGACGTGAAGTCGGACAAGAAGGCGTGGTCGACAGCCGGGACAGGTCTCAAGCTCCTGGATGAGCCCATCGGCAGAGCGCTGACGCAATTGAGCGACGGGCAGACGGGGTTGGAAGCGGTCGGGGTGCAGAGTGCCGTGGCACAGAAGGAGTTGTACGACTCCTGGAAGAAGTACGTCAAAGGTGTGAGCAGGCGGTGCGGCGACCTGGGAGGGCTGTTGGACACCGCGGGGCACACGCTGTCGAAGACCGATGAACAGCTCAAGGGAGAGCTGGACAAGATCAAGAATCAGTACCAGGACACGGCCGCCGTCGGTGGCGCGAAGACGGAGAAGTGATCCGGGGTATGGATCTCGCGACACTGAAGGCTTTCAAGCCCGCTGAGTTCGAGAACGCGGCGGACGGTTACCGGGGGACGGCCGCGATGGCCACCGCGGCCAAGGACACGATCGATAATCAGATCTGCGCGGGGATCCGTAATCAGCTCAAGGGTGAAGCTGCGGAAGCCGCCTTGCGGGCGCTCGGTGAGCTGTCGAAGAACTTCCACTACACGCAGAGCGAATGCGGACTCGTAAGCGCGGCGCTGAACGGGTTCGCGTTCGACATGGCGGTGGCCAAACGCAAGCTCGAAGCGGCTCTCGAAGACGCTGGATCCAACGGCTGCACGGTGGACGCGAATGGCGCCGTCACTTATCCGCCCGGCGGCAAGGAGCAGGACGGCAGGGTCCCGGACGGCGGCACGGTGACGGGTGCGGCAGGCAGCTCGGGCAGCCCGACGGCGGCGCTGGACCGACAGGCGGCTGCCATGCATCCGAACCCGAACTACGGCAAGGCGGCCCAGTACGCGGACCGGATCGCGGATTCTTTGAAGGAAGCGGCAGACGCGGACGCGAAGTGGGCGCCGAAGCTGCGTGCGCTGAAGGCAGACGACGACCTCGTTGTGTCCGACGCGGACTGGGTTGATACCAAAGAGGACGCAGGCGGCGTGCTCCAGGCCGCCGACGCGTATCTCGACGGAATCACGCCATCGCCGAAGGACGGTACCCCTGGGCAGAACGTTGAATGGTGGAATTCCCTCACCGCCGAGCAGCGCGCGGACTACCTCGCTGTTCATCCAGGAGCGATCGGCGCGTTGAACGGCCTCCCGGCGGACATCCGTGACGAGGGGAACCGGATGGTTCTCGCGCAGACCAGAGCGACGTACCAGATGGAGTTGAGCGGTATTCCTCCAGAGCCGACCAAGTTCCAGCCCAGCCTCAACGCCTCGTGGCCATCGGGCATGACCACAGCCGAATGGCGAGACTGGAACAGCAAGTACGGAGAGAAGCGTGCCCGGCTGGAGAATGCGATGAAGGGAATGGACCAGATCCAGGAGAGGTTCGACCGGACCGGAGAGAAGGGGCTTCCCGAGGCTTATCTGCTGGGCTTCGATCTCACAGGACTGGGGGACGGAAAAGTCATCCTCGCCAACGGAAATCCGGATGTGGCGGACCACGTGGGCGTCTATGTGCCCGGCACCCACGCGGGCATCGAGAGCATTGGCGACGGCGATGACCTGGGTGAGTTCGGTAAGGCAGAGAAGCTCTGGGACGAGAGCAACGCCATGTCGCCGGGGAAGCAGGTCTCTACAATCACCTGGCTCGATTACAACGCTCCGGACAACATCCCGACGGAGGCGACACAGGGCAAGTACGCCGATGAGGGTGGACCTCGGCTGTACGACTTCCTTCAAGGCAACAGAGCAGCGCAGGAGAGCGCAGTCGGCAGCGCTGCCCACAACACGGCGATCGGTCACAGCTACGGCAGCACTGTGGTGGGTGTCGCGGCGCAGTCAGGAAGTTGGCAGGACTCCAAAACCGTCGACGACTTCGTATTCGCCGGCAGCCCTGGGGTCCAGGCGGACCATGCGGCGGATCTGGGAGCAGGTGCCGATCACGTGTGGGCGATGGGTGCGCCCTGGGACGACCAGGGTGTGAGGCAGGGCGGTCGCCTGGTGGGTCTTGGCGACAACGCGACCATTCCGACCGATTCATGGTTCGGCGGCAACATCATGGCGAGCGACTCGGCCGATCACGGCGGATTCTGGGACGAAGGTTCCACAAGCCTGCTCAATCAGGCGGCTGTCATCACCGGGAACTATCAGAGAGTGAAACTTGAATAGAGAAGTGTCGGTCTTTTTCTCCGCTCTGGCGGCTTGCTTGATATTGGCCGGGTGCTCACAGGGAAACGAGGCAGAGGTGGAAGTACGTGACGGCGATTCGGTCTCGACTGAAGTCGAGGGGGCATCCAGTCGCATCCTGGAGATGATGGCGCTCAAGGGGAAGGTGACCGAGTCGGGTGCCAAGGTCTCGCGGTGTTCGGACTATGAGCCCGAGGACGAGGTCTACCGGGCTCGTCAACCGTGGAGCGTGTACGACCTTCCTGTGCCGGAGCTGGAGAAGGCCATGGACCGACTCCGGCAAGAATTGCCGAAGGCGGGCTGGACCATTGTCAAGGACGGCACGGACGGAACTCCTGCCAAGGCTCCGCAGATTATTGCTCAATCCAAGGGGAGAGAATTCGGGGCGGACATTCGGTTGATGGACCAACGTAAGTACGGAGATGACCCTTCGTTGATCCTCGTCGCGGTCGAATCGGCCTGCTTCCGCGCGAAGTGACCCCCTGCGGTCCAAGCGCGTCCTGATCCCACCCAGACCGGAAAGTGCACCGCTCAGTGACTCTTCCGGGTCCAGGTTTCCGGTGTGGGGGGAAGGGTCCACGGCCCCCCAGGTTCCTCCACTGTTGGGCGGCTGAGCGCTTGCCCGGACTCTGGCTCACCGCGACGCCCCACGCGGCCGGGAGCTCGTGTTCCGCTCCCGCCCGCCGGGACGTGTCTGTGGGGGGCTACGTCGTTTCGAAGAGCCCTTCGGCGGACGGCGTGTTGAGGGCGCGGGCGAGCCAGCCGAGCAGGGTCTCGGCGTCGTTGCAGCCGGTAATGCGCCCTCGGACATCCTCGGAGACGTCGATCCCGCGCAGCTCCAGAATGAAGAGGATGTCCTCCGCCCGGCTTTCGGCTCGGCCCTCGTCCCGGATTTCCTCCGAGAGCGGCGACTTGTAGAAAGAAAGGTCCACGGCCACCAGTTTCCTCCAGAGTGCTGCGGCGGGCAGGTTGCCCAGGCCCTGTGAGATGAGTTCGACGATCGGGTTCTTGATGGCTTCCGGGGTCTCCCGCAGCGCGGTCGTCATCGCTTTGAGTATGACATCGGGGTCCCGATCGGCACCGTGCGTGATGAGAGACAGCGTGGCGAGCGCCAGGTCCTTGCGGACCTCGGCCGCGTCGGTGATCACCGGCATGTTGTGCGGGCCCACCACCAGCGGGCGCAGGGTGATTGACGGCCACTGCGGTGGCCCGATGTCGACGGGCAGCGTGGCCCATTCAGCCGTGGCGCGGTCCTGGCAGACGACCAGCAGTACGGGCGGCAGCCGGTACTTCGTGTGCAGATACGACAGGTAGTAGGTCCAGCTCGCGGGCTTCGCCGGGTCCTTCTTTCCCTGGGCCTCGATCGCGAGGAGATAGGACCCACCGTCCTCGGTCTCGACCCGTAACAGCGTGCCCACGCGCCGCTCGACGGGCCGGGACTCGGTGAGGTCCGTGGGCAGGATGGTGACCCCGACGAGGGGGCCGAAGTCGACCCCGAGCACTTCGGAGACACCGGAGAAGAGCCCGGGGTGGTCCTGGAAGATGCGATGCATCGCCTCATGGGGCGCGCTGACCATGCGGGTTCCTGTTGGGTGATTAGAGGTTGCCTCTGGCACATGCCAGGACTTCTGTTCCGCTGAGCGTAAACAGACAATCGGCCCTGGTCATAGCTCAGTTGGGCATATTCACCCGCAGGGGTGAGGTCGACCGTGCGAGGTCCAGCTCCGCCCAGACCGTCGTGCGTGGCACCGGGCCCGACGCCACTCCCCACCGGTCCGCCAGTACCTCGACCAGCAGCAGCCCTCTCCCAGACTCGGCGTCCGGAGGCGGAAGTTGGGGGCTGAGTCCCGGGACGCGGTCGCCCCGGGTGTCGGTCGCCTCGATGCGGAGAACCCGACCGTCGTCTGTCCTGCGCAGCTCCAGCGGGAAGTCCCGCCCGGACGGCCGGCCGTGCGTGGGTGACGAGTGGCGCGGCCAGCTCGAACGGCTGCTGGAGATCGGACAGTTGAGAAACGTCTCCCTGCAGGTGATGCCGCTCGACTGCGAGACCCACCCTGGGCTGGACGGGGGCATTGAGAGGTGCTGAAGTTCGGAGACGGAACGGCGGTTGGACGCTCAGGAGGAGCCTTCAACGGGCGCCGAGCACAGCTCCGGGCTCAAGTGGTTCAAGAGCAGCTACAGCGACAGCAGCAGTGGAAACGACTGCGTCGAGGTCGCCCTTACCTCCGCCACGGTGCACGTCCGCGACTCCAAGAACATCGCGGGCCCGCGTCTCGGGCTCGGGCCCGCCGCTTGGGTGAGCTTCGTGGCTTACGCCTCTGAGTGCTGAACCCGCCCTGCGCATGTCCCACAGAGGGCAAGGTTCGGCTCAGCGGCCGTAGTCGTAGCGGCAGGCCGCGATCCGGACCTCGTCCCCCACCAGTTTGTAGACGAGACGGTGTTCCTCAGTGATACGGCGCGACCAGTACCCCTGGAACCCGGGCTTGAGGGGCTCCGGCTTCCCGATGCCCTCGTTGCCGTTGCGCATCACGTCCTGGAGAAGCGTATTGATCCGCTTCAGAACCTTTCGGTCCTCCGACTGCCACCACACGTAGTCGTCCCAGGCGGACTCGGACCACACCAGCTTCACTCGGCAAGCTCCTGCACTGTGCCGCCGCCGTTCTCGAGCTGGTCGATCGAGGCCAGCAGGCGCCGGGCGTTCTCCGGGTTCCTGAGCAGGTAGGCCGCTTCCTTGAGGGACTCGTAGTCGTCCAGCGCCACCATCACGACCGCATCGTGCCCGGCTCTCGTGATTATGACTTCTTCACGGTCGTTGACGACCGAGTCCAGCGTCTCCGCATACTTTGCCCGCGACTCGGTGTACGACATCGTCCTCATGAGATCGCCTCCCAGCGCTACGTACAGATAACTGTACAGGCGGCGCTGTAAAGGCGACTCGGCTTTTACGCGTGCTGCGGCATCTCGTCCTTCAGGTTGGAGCGGATCTGGGCCCGCAGTTCCGCTGTGTTCTCGTGGCCGTGTACCGAGGCCGCGTGTTCGCTCGCGGCGCGGACCACCTCGTCCTCCTCGCCCGTGATCGCGAGGGTGCAGTTCGTCTCGCTCGGCATGTCACGGCAATCCACTACTTTGCGCATGATTCACACCTCCATGTACCAGTATCCACCCCTTCGGGTGGCTCCGGACATGGTGTGTGCGCCTGACGCGTCAGCCGTGGGGTTCGCCCGTCACCCCGTGGGGTACGCTCTCGGGCCGCGATTGGCCAGGGCTCCGGGCCATATGGCACACTGCACAGGTTGCTCGGTTGAGTGCCGATGCTGCGCGCCTCCCGCCGGGAGGACCGGAAGCGAGTCCCACAGTACTCGTCGGCCCATCTGCCTCTCACGGCAGCGCTGGGACGGACGTACGGGAATCTTCCGGGAAGTGTCAGCGGGGTACCGGCCAGGCACCCGGTGGGCGTTCGTCCCCGGTCTCGCGGACTTCGGGCCCGCAACCCCTTGGCAGGGAAATCCTTCGGGATCTCGTATGTGGAGGGAATGCGACACGCCCGACCGCGTGGGTCGGAGACAAGCAGTGCGTGGACATGGCGCACACCCCACCAGGGGCCAGAGCGTTTGAGAGAACAGGACTACTGAGTAGCCATGGCGGGACAGAAGATCCGCATCCGGCTCAAGGCCTACGACCACGAGGTCATCGACTCTTCGGCGAAGAAGATCGTCGAGACGGTGACTCGCACTGGTGCGTCGGTCGCGGGCCCGGTGCCGCTGCCCACTGAGAAGAACGTGTACTGCGTCATCAAGTCGCCGCACAAGTACAAGGACTCGCGCGAGCACTTCGAGATGCGCACGCACAAGCGCCTGATCGACATCCTCGACCCGACGCCCAAGACCGTTGACTCGTTGATGCGCCTGGACCTTCCGGCCGGCGTCGACATCGAGATCAAGCTCTGAGAGGCGCGGAAGAGATGGCAAAGCAGATCAAGGGTGTCCTGGGCGAGAAGCTCGGCATGACCCAGGTCTGGGACGAGAACAACCGTGTCGTCCCGGTGACCGTGGTCAAGGCCGGACCCTGCGTTGTAACCCAGGTCCGTACGAATGACTCCGACGGCTACGAGTCGGTCCAGATCGCCTTCGGCGAGATCGACCCGCGCAAGGTGAACAAGCCCCTCAAGGGTCACTTCGCCAAGGCCGACGTGACCCCCCGCCGCCACCTGGTGGAGCTCCGCACCTCCGACGCGTCCGAGTACACGCTCGGCCAGGAGGTCACCGCCGCTGTGTTCGAGTCCGGCGTCCGCGTGGACGTCACGGGCAAGAGCAAGGGCAAGGGCTTCGCCGGTGTCATGAAGCGTCACAACTTCAAGGGCCTCGGCGCCGGTCACGGAACCCAGCGCAAGCACCGCTCTCCCGGCTCCATCGGTGGCTGCGCCACCCCGGGCCGTGTGTTCAAGGGCCTCCGCATGGCGGGCCGCATGGGCAACGAGCGGGTCACCACCCAGAACCTGACCGTTCACGCCGTTGACGCGGAGAAGGGCCTGCTCCTCATCAAGGGCGCGGTCCCCGGTCCGAACGGCGGCCTCGTCCTGGTCCGCACCGCGGCGAAGGGGGCCTGAAGACATGAGCACCATCGACATCATGTCGCCCTCGGGCGACAAGTCCGGGACCGTTGAGCTCCCGGCCGAGATCTTCGACGCCAAGGTCAGCATCCCGCTGATCCACCAGGTCGTCGTCGCGCAGCTGGCCGCCGCCCGTCAGGGCACGCACAAGGTCAAGCGCCGTGGCGAGGTCCGTGGTGGTGGCAAGAAGCCTTACCGCCAGAAGGGCACCGGCCGCGCCCGTCAGGGTTCGACCCGTGCGCCGCAGTTCGCCGGCGGTGGCGTCGTACACGGCCCCACCCCGCGTGACTACTCGCAGCGGACCCCGAAGAAGATGAAGGTCGCCGCCCTGCGCGGTGCCCTCTCGGACCGGGCCCGCAACGCTCGTATCCACGTCGTCTCCGACGTGGTCGAGGGCGCGGCGTCCACCAAGGCCGCCAAGACCCTGCTCGGCAAGGTCAGTGAGCGCAAGCACGTGCTCCTGGTCGTCGAGCGGAGCGACGAGACCGCGTGGCTGTCCGCGCGCAATCTCCCCGAGGTCCACCTGCTGGACCCGGGACAGCTCAACACGTACGACGTGCTTGTCTCCGACGACGTGGTCTTCACCAAGGCCGCCTTCGAGTCCTTCGTGTCCGGCGGGGCTGCGCGACAGACTGCCGAGACCGAGGGGAGCGAAGCCTGATGGCCGAGATCACCAGCAAGACCTTCACGGACCCGCGTGACGTTCTCGTCAAGCCCGTGGTGTCCGAGAAGAGCTACGCGCTGCTCGACGAGAACAAGTACACGTTCATCGTCGCGCCCGGCTCCAACAAGACCCAGATCAAGCAGGCCGTGGAAGCGGTCTTCTCGGTCAAGGTCACCGGGGTCAACACGATCAACCGCCAGGGCAAGCGCAAGCGCACCCGCACCGGTTTCGGCAAGCGCGCTGACACCAAGCGCGCCATCGTGACCCTCGCCGAGGGCGACCGTATCGACATCTTCGGCGGCCCGACTTCCTAACGGGAGTCGGATCGAATCGAAGTCCGGAATATTCCGAGGACTGAGAAATGGGTATCCGCAAGTACAAGCCGACGACCCCGGGCCGTCGTGGCTCCAGCGTCGCCGACTTTGTAGAGATCACGCGGTCCACGCCGGAGAAGTCGCTGGTCCGCCCCCTGCACAGCAAGGGCGGCCGTAACAACGCCGGTCGTGTGACCGTTCGCCACCAGGGTGGCGGCCACAAGCGCGCCTTCCGTGTGATCGATTTCCGTCGTCACGACAAGGACGGCGTGCCGGCCAAGGTCGCGCACATCGAGTACGACCCGAACCGCACCGCGCGCATCGCGCTCCTGCACTACGCGGACGGCGAGAAGCGCTACATTCTCGCGCCGCGTGGCCTGACGCAGGGCAGCCGTGTCGAGAACGGCCCGTCCGCCGACATCAAGCCCGGCAACAACCTGGCGCTGCGCAACATCCCGGTCGGTACGACCATCCACGCCATCGAGCTGCGTCCCGGCGGCGGCGCGAAGTTCGCCCGTTCCGCGGGCACTTCCGTACAGCTGCTGGCGAAGGAGGGCTCCATGGCCCACCTTCGTATGCCGTCCGGAGAGATCCGGCTGGTCGACGTCCGCTGCCGCGCCACCATCGGTGAGGTCGGCAACGCCGAGCAGTCGAACATCAACTGGGGCAAGGCCGGCCGTATGCGCTGGAAGGGCGTCCGCCCGACCGTCCGCGGTGTCGCCATGAACCCCGTTGACCACCCGCACGGTGGTGGTGAGGGCAAGACCTCCGGTGGTCGCCACCCGGTCAGCCCGTGGGGTCAGAAGGAAGGTCGTACGCGTTCGCCGAAGAAGGCGAGCAACAAGTACATCGTCCGCCGCCGCAAGACGAACAAGAAGCGCTAGGAGCGGGTTTAGATGCCGCGCAGTCTCAAGAAGGGGCCCTTCGTCGACGGCCACCTCATCAAGAAGGTGGACGTCCAGAACGAAGCTGGCACCAAGAACGTCATCAAGACCTGGTCCCGTCGCTCGATGATCATCCCGGCCATGCTGGGTCACACCATCGCGGTGCACAACGGCAAGATCCACGTCCCGGTGTTCGTCACCGAGTCGATGGTCGGCCACAAGCTCGGCGAGTTCTCGCCGACTCGCACCTTCCGCGGCCACGTCAAGGACGACCGGAAGTCGAAGCGCCGCTAACCGCGGGGTGGAAACGACTATGACTTACACCGAAGGGACAACCATGGAAGCCAGGGCCCAGGCGCGGTACATCCGCGTCACGCCCATGAAGGCCCGCCGCGTGGTGGACCTCATCCGTGGCATGGATGCCACGGAGGCTCAGGCGGTCCTGCGTTTCGCCCCGCAGGCCGCGAGCGTGCCGGTCGGCAAGGTGCTGGACAGCGCCATTGCCAACGCCGCGCACAACTACGACCACCCTGACGCCTCTTCGCTGGTCATCAGCGAGGCGTACGTGGACGAGGGTCCGACCCTGAAGCGGTTCCGGCCGCGTGCCCAGGGCCGTGCCTACCGGATCCGTAAGCGGACCAGCCACATCACCGTGGTCGTCAGCAGCAAGGAAGGAACCCGGTAATGGGCCAGAAGGTTAACCCGCATGGGTTCCGGCTCGGTATCACCACGGACTTCAAGTCCCGCTGGTACGCCGACAAGCTGTACAAGGACTACGTCAAGGAAGACGTCGCCATTCGTCGCATGATGACGAAGGGGATGGAGCGTGCCGGTATCTCCAAGGTGGAGATCGAGCGCACCCGTGACCGCGTCCGCGTGGACATCCACACCGCACGTCCGGGCATCGTCATCGGCCGCCGCGGCGCCGAGGCCGACCGCATCCGCGGCGAGCTGGAGAAGCTGACCGGCAAGCAGGTTCAGCTCAACATCCTCGAGGTCAAGAACCCCGAGGTGGACGCTCAGTTGGTGGCCCAGGCCGTCGCCGAGCAGCTGTCCTCGCGTGTCTCCTTCCGTCGCGCCATGCGTAAGAGCATGCAGTCGACGATGAAGGCCGGCGCCAAGGGCATCAAGATCCAGTGTGGTGGCCGCCTCGGCGGCGCCGAGATGTCGCGCTCGGAGTTCTACCGCGAGGGCCGCGTGCCCCTGCACACGCTCCGTGCCAACGTCGACTACGGCTTCTTCGAGGCCAAGACGACCTTCGGCCGCATCGGCGTGAAGGTCTGGATCTACAAGGGCGACGTCAAGAACATCGCCGAGGTGCGCGCCGAGAACGCCGCGGCGCGCGCGGGCAACCGCCCGGCCCGTGGTGGCGGCAGCGACCGTCCCGCCGGCCGCGGTGGCCGCGGTGGCGAGCGTGGCGGTCGCGGTGGCCGCAAGCCGCAGCAGGCTCCCGGCGCCGAGGCCCCCAAGGCCGAAGCGACGGCTGCTCCGGCCGCGGAGGCCGCGCCCTCTTCTACCGGCGGAACGGAGGCCTGACCGAAATGCTGATCCCCCGTAGGGTCAAGCACCGCAAGCAGCACCACCCGAAGCGCAGCGGAATGTCCAAGGGTGGCACGCAGGTTGCGTTCGGCGAGTACGGCATCCAGGCGCTGACCCCGGCGTACGTGACGAACCGTCAGATCGAGGCCGCTCGTATCGCGATGACCCGTCACATCAAGCGTGGCGGCAAGGTCTGGATCAACATCTACCCGGACCGTCCCCTCACGAAGAAGCCCGCCGAGACCCGCATGGGTTCCGGTAAGGGTTCTCCCGAGTGGTGGATCGCGAACGTCAAGCCCGGCCGGGTGATGTTCGAGCTGTCCTACCCGAACGAGAAGGTTGCCAAGGAGGCGCTCACCCGCGCCGCCCACAAGCTTCCGATGAAGTGCCGCATCGTTCGGCGCGAGGCAGGTGAGTCGTGATGGCGGCCGTTACCAAGGCGTCCGAGCTGCGTGAACTGGGCAACGAGGAGCTTGTCGCCAAGCTTCGCGAGGCCAAGGAAGAGCTGTTCAACCTCCGCTTCCAGGCGGCGACCGGTCAGCTCGAGAACCACGGCCGGCTGAAGCTGGTCCGGAAGGACATCGCGCGGATCTACACCCTGATGCGTGAGCGCGAGCTGGGCATCGAGACGGTGGAGAGCGCCTGATGACTGAGAGCAACGTGACTGAGACGACCGAGAAGAGCGAGCGCGGCTTCCGCAAGACCCGTGAGGGTCTGGTCGTCAGCGACAAGATGGACAAGACCGTCGTCGTCGCTGTCGAGGACCGCGTGAAGCACGCCCTGTACGGCAAGGTCATCCGCCGTACGAACAAGCTCAAGGCTCACGACGAGCAGAACGCCGCCGGGATCGGCGACCGTGTCCTCCTCATGGAGACCCGGCCGCTGTCCGCGACGAAGCGCTGGCGCATCGTCGAGATCCTCGAGAAGGCCAAGTAATCCAGGCCAGGTAATCCCTCCCAGGGCATTCCCTAGGAGTAGTTCCGCCAGGCTCGGCGGGGGCCGACCGTAAGGACGGCCCCCGCCGGGAACCGGCAGACGATCAGGAGATAGACGTGATCCAGCAGGAGTCGCGACTGCGTGTCGCCGACAACACTGGTGCCAAGGAGATCCTTTGCATCCGTGTTCTCGGTGGCTCGGGTCGCCGCTACGCGGGTATCGGTGACGTCATCGTCGCCACCGTCAAGGACGCGATCCCCGGTGGCAACGTGAAGAAGGGTGACGTCATCAAGGCGGTCATCGTTCGCACCGTGAAGGAACGCCGCCGCCAGGACGGCTCGTACATCCGCTTCGACGAGAACGCCGCCGTCATTCTGAAGAACGACGGCGACCCTCGTGGCACCCGTATCTTCGGCCCGGTGGGCCGTGAGCTGCGCGAGAAGAAGTTCATGAAGATCATCTCGCTCGCGCCGGAGGTGCTGTAAGCATGAAGATCAAGAAGGGCGACCTGGTTCAGGTCATCACCGGCAAGGACAAGGGCAAGCAGGGCAAGGTCATCGTGGCCTACCCCACGCAGGACCGTGTTCTCGTCGAGGGTGTCAACCGGGTCAAGAAGCACACCAAGGCCGGCCAGACCGCACGTGGTTCGCAGACCGGCGGCATCGTGACGACCGAAGCCCCCGTTCACGTCAGCAATGTTCAGCTGGTCGTGGAGAAGGACGGCAAGAAGGTCGTTACCCGCGTCGGCTACCGCTTTGACGACGAGGGCAACAAGATCCGCGTTGCCAAGCGGACCGGTGAGGACATCTGATGACGACCACAACCGCACCGCGTCTGAAGCTGCGCTACCGCGAGGAGATCGCGGGCAAGCTGCGTGAGGAGTTCTCGTACGAGAACGTCATGCAGGTCCCCGGTCTCATCAAGATCGTGGTCAACATGGGTGTGGGCGACGCCGCCCGCGACTCCAAGCTGATCGAGGGTGCCATCAAGGACCTCACCACGATCACCGGTCAGAAGCCGGCCGTCACCAAGGCCCGCAAGTCGATCGCGCAGTTCAAGCTGCGCGAGGGGCAGCCGATCGGCTGCCACGTCACCCTCCGCGGTGACCGCATGTGGGAGTTCCTGGACCGTACGCTGTCGCTCGCGCTGCCGCGTATCCGTGACTTCCGCGGCCTGTCGCCCAAGCAGTTCGACGGCCGTGGCAACTACACCTTCGGTCTCACGGAGCAGGTCATGTTCCACGAGATCGACCAGGACAAGATCGACCGGGTCCGGGGCATGGACATCACCGTGGTGACCACGGCGACCAACGACGACGAGGGTCGTGCCCTCCTTCGTCACCTCGGCTTCCCGTTCAAGGAGAACTGACCGTGGCGAAGAAGGCTCTGATCGCTAAGGCCGCCCGCAAGCCGAAGTTCGGCGTGCGCGGTTACACCCGCTGCCAGCGCTGCGGGCGCCCCCACTCCGTCTACCGCAAGTTCGGCCTCTGCCGTGTCTGCCTTCGCGAGATGGCACACCGCGGCGAGCTGCCGGGCGTCACCAAGAGCTCCTGGTAATTCTCCCTCCGGGGGAATCAACCAGAAGCTCTCGGTAAGCAACTGGTCGGCGGAAGCCCTGCTCCACATGCCGTAGGCTTGGGGGGTTGGGCGTCCGCCGCCCAAAACTTACTACGCCGTAGGTCCCCGTGCCGCACCCGTCCCGCCATCGAGTGGGGAGAGGGATGGCGCATACAGGAAACCCCGGCGAGAGAGGCCGAAGGCCAATTCATGACCATGACTGATCCCATCGCAGACATGCTCACGCGTCTGCGTAACGCGAACTCGGCGTATCACGACACCGTCGAGATGCCGCACAGCAAGATCAAGTCGCACATCGCGGAGATCCTCCAGCAGGAGGGCTTCATCACCGGCTGGAAGGTCGAGGACGCCGAGGTCGGCAAGAGCCTCACCCTCGAGCTGAAGTTCGGCCCGAACCGCGAGCGTTCGATCGCCGGCATCAAGCGCATCTCGAAGCCGGGTCTGCGCGTGTATGCCAAGTCCACCAACCTGCCCAAGGTGCTCGGCGGCCTGGGCGTGGCGATCATCTCCACGTCCCACGGTCTTCTGACGGGCCAGCAGGCAGGCAAGAAGGGCGTAGGTGGGGAAGTCCTCGCCTACGTCTGGTAGTCGGGAACGGAGGAAAAGCTCATGTCGCGAATCGGCAAGCTCCCCATCCAGGTTCCCACCGGTGTGGACGTCACCATCGACGGCCGTACGGTCGCGGTGAAGGGCCCCAAGGGTTCCCTCTCGCACACCGTCGCAGCGCCGATCGAGGTCTCCAAGGGCGATGACGGCACCCTCTCGGTGCTGCGCCCGAACGACGAGCGTCAGAACAAGGCCCTGCACGGCCTGTCCCGCACGCTGGTGGCGAACATGATCACCGGTGTGACCCAGGGATACAGCAAGGCGCTCGAAATCAGCGGTGTCGGTTACCGCGTCCAGGCGAAGGGCTCCAACCTGGAGTTCGCGCTCGGATACAGCCACCCGATCGTCGTCGAGGCCCCCGAGGGCATCACCTTCAAGGTCGAGTCCCCGACGAAGCTGAGTGTCGAGGGCATCGACAAGCAGAAGGTCGGCGAGGTCGCGGCGAACATCCGCAAGCTGCGGAAGCCCGACCCGTACAAGGCCAAGGGCGTCAAGTACGCCGGCGAGGTCATCCGCCGCAAGGTCGGAAAGGCGGGTAAGTAGCCATGGCATACGGTGTAAAGATCGCCAAGGGCAAGGCCTACAAGGCCGCTGCCATCAAGCGCCGTCACATCCGCGTACGCAAGAAGGTCTCGGGCACGCAGGTCCGCCCCCGGCTCGTTGTGACGCGTTCCAACCGCCACATGGTGGCTCAGGTCATCGACGACATCGCGGGCCACACGCTCGCGTCGGCGTCGACCCTGGACACGTCGATCCGCGGCGGCGACGCCGACAAGAGCGCCCGGGCACAGCAGGTCGGTGCCCTGGTCGCCGAGCGTGCCAAGGCCGCCGGTATCGAGGCTGTCGTGTTCGACCGTGGTGGCAACCAGTACGCCGGGCGGATTGCCGCTCTGGCCGACGCCGCCCGTGAAGCCGGGCTGAAGTTCTAAGCCCCGGTTCCGGAGCTAGCGGACGTAACAGAGAGAGGTAATTCCAATGGCTGGACCCCAGCGCCGCGGAAGCGGTGCCGGTGGCGGCGAGCGGCGGGACCGGAAGGGCCGTGACGGTGGCGGTGCCGCCGAGAAGACCGCGTACGTCGAGCGTGTCGTCGCGATCAACCGTGTCGCCAAGGTCGTGAAGGGTGGTCGTCGCTTCAGCTTCACCGCGCTGGTCGTGGTGGGCGACGGTGACGGCACCGTGGGTGTCGGTTACGGCAAGGCCAAGGAGGTGCCGGCCGCCATCGCCAAGGGTGTTGAGGAGGCCAAGAAGCACTTCTTCAAGGTCCCCCGTATCCAGGGCACCATCCCGCACCCGATCCAGGGTGAGAAGGCGGCGGGCGTCGTCCTGCTCAAGCCCGCGTCCCCCGGTACCGGCGTCATCGCCGGTGGCCCGGTGCGTGCGGTGCTCGAGTGCGCCGGCGTCCACGACATCCTGTCGAAGTCGCTCGGTTCGTCGAACCCGATCAACATCGTGCACGCGACCGTGGCGGCCCTCCAGGGTCTGCAGCGTCCCGAGGAGATCGCGGCCCGCCGCGGTCTGCCCCTCGAGGACGTCGCCCCCGCGGCTCTGCTTCGTGCGCGTGCGGGAGCGGGTGCGTGATGGCCCGTCTCAAGATCACGCAGACGAAGTCGTACATCGGCAGCAAGCAGAACCACCGCGACACCCTCCGTTCGCTGGGCCTCAAGCGGCTCAACGACGTGGTTGTCAAGGAGGACCGTCCCGAGTTCCGCGGCATGGCCAACACCGTGCGGCACCTCGTGACGGTTGAGGAGGTCGACTGACATGGCGGAGCAGAAGCCGCTGAAGGTCCACAACCTCCGTCCCGCCCCCGGAGCCAAGACCGCCAAGACCCGTGTGGGCCGTGGCGAGGCGTCCAAGGGTAAGACGGCCGGTCGTGGCACCAAGGGTACGAAGGCCCGTTACCAGGTTCCGGCACGCTTCGAGGGCGGGCAGATGCCCCTCCACATGCGCCTGCCGAAGCTGAAGGGCTTCAAGAACCCGTTCCGTACCGAGTACCAGGTCGTGAACCTGGACAAGCTGGCCGAGCTCTACCCGCAGGGTGGCGAGGTCACGGTGGCCGATCTGGTCGACAAGGGTGCGGTCCGCAAGAACAGCCTCGTCAAGGTCCTGGGCCAGGGCGAGATCTCCGTGGCACTGACGGTTTCGGTTGACGCCGCTTCCGGCTCCGCCAAGGAGAAGATTGCCGCCGCCGGCGGCTCCGTCACCGAGCTCGTCTGAGACGTCTCGGACAAGTTGATGGACTGAACACCCAACCGGGGATGCCTCTCATAAGGGGCATCCCCGGTTGGTCGTTCCTAGGGGGGCAGGTACGCCGGTAAGGTGGCGTGCGTTGTTGCTGTATTGAACCCGGGGGTCCGCCCCCGGACCCCGAGCCACGCGGACTGTCCGCAGGGGTGGTCGCGTGGCTTTTTGCCTGATATGTATCCGTCGATCCTCAAGACCGTCACCCTTGACGCGCGAGCGCGGGGGTCGCAGGAGGCACCGTGCTCACCGCGTTCGCCCGGGCGTTCAAGACGCCCGACCTGCGCAAGAAGCTGCTCTTCACGCTGTTCATCATCGTGCTGTACCGGTTCGGGGCACACATCCCCGTACCGGGCGTCAGCTACGAGAACGTGCAGACGTGCGTCGACGCAGCCCAGAAGGGCAATAACAGCCTGTTCGGCTTGGTGAACATGTTCAGCGGCGGAGCGCTGCTGCAGATTACGATCTTCGCGCTCGGCATCATGCCGTACATCACGGCAAGCATCATCCTGCAGCTGCTGACTGTGGTCATCCCCCGACTCGAAGCCCTCAAGAAGGAAGGGCAGTCCGGCCAGGCCAAGATCACCCAGTACACCCGATACCTGACAGTCGCCCTCGCGGTGCTCCAGGGCACCGGTCTGGTGGCCACCGCTCGCAGCGGCGCGCTCTTCAGCGGCTGCCCCGTCGCCTCGGAGATCGTCCCCGACCAGTCGATCTTCATCACCGTCACGATGGTCATCACGATGACCGCCGGTACGGCCGCCGTCATGTGGCTCGGTGAGATGATCACCGACAAGGGCATCGGCAACGGCATGTCCATCCTGATGTTCATCTCCATCGCCGCCGGATTCCCGGGCGCGCTGTGGGCCATCAAGGAGAGCGGCAAGCTCGCTCAGGGCTGGATCGAGTTCGGCACCGTCATCCTGATCGGCTTCGTGATGGTGGGTCTCGTCGTCTTCGTCGAGCAGGCGCAGCGCCGGATCCCCGTCCAGTACGCGAAGCGGATGATCGGCCGCAGGTCCTACGGCGGTACGTCCACGTACATTCCGCTCAAGGTCAACCAGGCGGGTGTGATTCCCGTCATCTTCGCGTCGTCGCTGCTCTACATCCCGGCGCTCATCGCGCAGTTCTCCAGTTCGCAGTCGGGCTGGAAGACATGGATCGAAGCCCACTTCATCAAGGGTGACCATCCGTATTACATCGCGACCTACTTCGTGCTGGTCGTGTTCTTCGCCTTCTTCTACGTGGCCATCACGTTCAACCCCGAAGAAGTCGCGGACAACATGAAGAAGTATGGTGGCTTCATCCCGGGCATCCGGGCAGGTCGACCTACTGCCGAGTATCTGAGTTACGTACTCAACCGGATCACTTGGCCGGGCTCGCTGTACCTCGGGTTGATCGCTCTCGTCCCAACGATGGCGTTGGCAGGCTTCGGCGGCGCGAACCAGAACTTCCCGTTCGGCGGGACAAGCATCCTGATCATCGTGGGTGTGGGTCTGGAGACCGTGAAGCAGATCGAGAGCCAGCTCCAGCAGCGTAATTACGAAGGGTTCCTCCGCTGATGCGAATCGTCCTCGTCGGACCGCCCGGTGCCGGCAAGGGAACGCAGGCTGCGTACCTCGCCAAGAACCTGTCCATTCCACACATCTCCACCGGTGATCTCTTCCGCGCCAACATCAGCCAGGGCACCGACCTCGGCAAGCAGGCGAAGAGCTTCATGGACGCCGGGAACCTGGTTCCCGACGAGGTCACCATCGCGATGGCGCTGGATCGGATGGCACAGCCGGACGCCGCGAACGGCTTCCTTCTGGACGGCTTCCCCCGCAACGTCTTCCAGGCCGAGGCGCTCGACAAGGCGCTCACTGCCGAGGGGTTGCACCTGGACGCCGTGCTGGACCTGGAGGTCGACGAGGACGAGGTGGTCAAGCGGATCGCCGGTCGGCGCGTCTGCCGCAACGACAGCTCGCACGTCTTCCACGTCACGTACAGCCCGCCGAAGAAGCAGGGTGTGTGTGACGACTGCGGCGGCGAGCTGTACCAGCGGGGCGACGACTCCGAGGAGACGGTCCGCACGCGGCTGGAGGTCTACCACACGCAGACCGAGCCGATCATCGACCACTACCGGGAGCAGGGCCTGGTGGTCACCATCTCCGCGCTCGGCAAGGTCGCCGAGGTGACCCAGCGCGCGATGGCGGCCCTCGAAGGGGGCGGCCGGGCGGCCTAGGCCGGTCCGGTTCACCCACCACCCGCGCACCAGGCACCACGCGTCACCCGCAACACCCGCACCACACAGCACGGCACAGTGATACGGCCGGGGCGCCCCGAGGGGCACCACGGCCGTACTGCTGTCCGGGGACTACCGTAGATGTCCCGGCGGACGCCGCCGGGGAGACAGCGTTTCATCGACCGAGTGAGGCAGGCCGCCGTCATGGTGGAGATCAAGACCCCCGAGCAGATCGCGAAGATGCGTGAGGCGGGACTGGTCGTCGCCGCGATCCACGCGGCCACCGGCGAGGCGGCGGTGCCCGGCGCCACCACGAAGGACCTGGACGAGGTCGCGCGCAAGGTCCTCGCGGACCACGGCGCGAAGCCCAACTTCCTCGGCTACGGCGGGTTCCCCGCGACGATCTGCACCTCGGTCAACGAGGTGGTGGTGCACGGGATCCCGGACACCGCGACCGTACTGAAGGACGGCGACATCATCTCGGTCGACGCCGGCGCGATCGTGGACGGCTGGCACGGTGACGCGGCCTTCACCGCGTTCGTCGGCGACGGTCACGCGCCGGAGCTGATCGAGCTCTCCCGGGTGACGGAGGAGTCGATGTGGGCGGGGATCGCCGCGATGCGCGTCGGTAACCGGCTGGTCGACGTGTCGCGGGCGATCGAGACCTACATCCGCCGCCAGCCGAAGCCGGGCGGCGGCAAGTACGGCATCGTCGAGGACTACGGCGGCCACGGCATCGGCACCCAGATGCACATGGAGCCGCACCTGCTGAACTACGTCGCGCGCAAGCGCGGCAAGGGCCCGAAGCTGGTCCCCGGCTTCTGTCTGGCGATCGAGCCGATGGTCTCGCTCGGCACCCCGCGCACCGAGGTCCTCGCCGACGAGTGGACGGTCATCACCACCGACGGCACCTGGTCCTCGCACTGGGAGCACTCGGTCGCCCTGACGGAGGACGGCCCGCTCGTCCTGACGGCGGTCGACGGCGGCAAGGCGAAGCTGGCGGAGCTGGGCATCACCGCGGCACCGGACCCGCTGGGCTGAGGGGCCGGACGGAGTCCGGCGCAGCCCCGCGAAGCTTGTGAGGCGCCCCGGCGCCGAGCCCGCGAGCGGGGCGTGGGGAGGATCAGTCCCGCTGGGCTGAGGGGCCGGACGGGGTCCGGCGCAGCCGCGCGAAGCTTGTGAGGGGCTCCGGCGCCGAGCGCGGCGGCGCGCTCGTTCGGGGGATCGGGGGATTGACGATCTCCCGTGGTGGGCAAACTCAACGGATTCGTCTTTTCGGGAGCCCTGCCGTAGACTGACTCGTCGGCTCTGGTGTACCCGTGTGTCCACATGCGGTGGTCCAGAATCGACCAAGGTAGCCGATTCGAAGGGCGAAGCGTGGCCAAGAAGCAAGGTGCCATCGAAATTGAGGGCACCGTGATCGAGTCCCTCCCGAACGCCATGTTCAAGGTGGAGCTCCAGAACGGTCACAAGGTCCTCGCGCACATCAGCGGCAAGATGCGGATGCACTACATCCGGATCCTGCCCGATGACCGGGTTGTGGTGGAGCTGTCTCCCTACGACCTGACGCGTGGCCGGATCGTCTACCGATACAAGTAGATCTTGCCTCACCCCGCTTCCGGGGTGCCGGCACTGACCCGGAGAACCTCACACCATGAAGGTCAAGCCGAGCGTCAAGAAGATCTGCGACAAGTGCAAGGTGATCCGCCGTCACGGCCGGGTCATGGTCATCTGCGACAACCTGCGCCACAAGCAGCGCCAGGGCTGACGCAGCACCACCTGCATCTCGCAGTACTTCGCGCGACGCGAGCGAACACGTATATACGCAGTGTCCGACGTCATCCGCAGCAGCTGATGGCGCCGACACCCCCGGCGGAGGCCGGGGACCCGGAGAGAGCTGAACCGTCCGGGACAGTCACTGCGGAAGACCTCCGAAATCACTCAGGAGCCATGAATGGCACGCCTCGCAGGCGTTGACCTCCCGCGCGAAAAGCGCGTCGAGGTCGCCCTCACCTATGTCTTCGGCATCGGGCGCACCCGGTCCAAGGAGACCCTCGCCGCCACCGGCGTGGACCCCAACGTCCGTGTCCGCGACCTTGCCGAGGAAGACCTCGTCAAGCTCCGCGAGTACGTGGACGCCAACCTCAAGACCGAGGGTGACCTCCGTCGCGAGATCCAGGCCGACATCCGCCGCAAGGTCGAGATCGGCTGCTACCAGGGTCTGCGCCACCGTCGCGGCCTGCCGGTCCACGGCCAGCGCACGAGCACGAACGCCCGTACCCGCAAGGGTCCGCGTCGCGCCATCGCCGGCAAGAAGAAGCCGGGCAAGAAGTAGTCCTCAGCGGACGCTCATCAGCGGTCTTCGCTGTAGGACCGACCACCTCCCGTAGGAGTAATAGATGCCCCCCAAGGGTCGTCAGGGCGCTGCCAAGAAGGTGCGCCGCAAGGAAAAGAAGAACGTCGCTCACGGGCACGCCCACATCAAGAGCACGTTCAACAACACCATCGTCTCGATCACGGACCCCTCGGGCAACGTGATCTCCTGGGCCTCCGCCGGCCACGTCGGCTTCAAGGGCTCGCGCAAGTCCACCCCCTTCGCCGCGCAGATGGCCGCCGAGTCGGCCGCCCGCCGCGCGCAGGAGCACGGCATGCGCAAGGTCGACGTCTTCGTCAAGGGTCCCGGCTCCGGCCGTGAGACCGCGATCCGCTCGCTCCAGGCCACCGGCCTGGAGGTGGGTTCGATCCAGGACGTCACCCCCACCCCGCACAACGGCTGCCGCCCCCCGAAGCGTCGCCGCGTTTGATCCTCTGTACCCCCTGGGGGTATGGATCGCGGGCGGTACGGGGCCTTTGCTCCGTACCGCCCGTACCCTTGTTCCTGTTGGCATCAAATAGTGGGTGCCAAGACTGGAGGCATTTTCCATGCTTATCGCTCAGCGTCCGTCGCTGACCGAAGAGGTCGTCGACGAGTACCGTTCGCGATTCGTCATCGAGCCGCTGGAGCCGGGTTTCGGCTACACGCTCGGTAACTCCCTGCGTCGTACGCTCCTCTCCTCGATCCCCGGTGCGGCTGTCACCAGCATCCGGATCGACGGTGTCCTGCACGAGTTCACCACCGTGCCGGGCGTCAAGGAGGACGTCACCGACCTCATCCTCAACATCAAGCAGCTCGTCGTCTCCTCGGAGCACGACGAGCCCGTCGTGATGTACCTGCGCAAGCAGGGCCCGGGCCTGGTCACCGCCGCCGACATCGCGCCCCCGGCCGGTGTCGAGTGCCACAACCCGGACCTCGTCCTCGCCACGCTGAACGGCAAGGGCAAGCTGGAGATGGAGCTGACCGTCGAGCGCGGTCGCGGCTACGTCTCCGCCGTCCAGAACAAGCAGGTGGGCCAGGAGATCGGCCGTATCCCGGTCGACTCCATCTACTCGCCGGTGCTCAAGGTCACGTACAAGGTCGAGGCGACCCGTGTCGAGCAGCGCACCGACTTCGACAAGCTGATCGTCGACGTCGAGACCAAGCAGGCCATGCGCCCCCGTGACGCCATGGCGTCCGCCGGAAAGACGCTGGTCGAGCTGTTCGGTCTGGCGCGCGAGCTCAACATCGACGCCGAGGGCATCGACATGGGCCCGTCGCCGACGGACGCGGCGCTCGCCGCCGATCTCGCCCTGCCGATCGAGGAGCTGGAGCTCACCGTTCGGTCGTACAACTGCCTCAAGCGCGAGGGCATCCACTCCGTGGGTGAGCTCGTGGCGCGGTCCGAGGCGGACCTGCTCGACATCCGCAACTTCGGTGCCAAGTCGATCGACGAGGTCAAGGCGAAGCTGGCCGGCATGGGCCTGGCCCTCAAGGACAGCCCGCCCGGATTCGACCCGACCGCCGCGGCCGACGCGTTCGGCGCGGACGACGACGCGGATGCCGGTTTCGTGGAGACCGAGCAGTACTAGGACCCCGGGCCCGGGGCTGGGGCTCTGTCCTCAAACGCCGGACGGGCTTGATATGCCTTCCCGCAGACGACCGTCTGCGGGGAACTGACATCGGTACCTGATACGGCCGGTGCAGATATGAAGGAGTAACACCATGCCGAAGCCCGCCAAGGGTGCCCGTCTGGGCGGCAGCGCCGCGCACGAGCGGCTGCTTCTCGCGAACCTCGCGAAGGCGCTGTTCGAGCACGGCAAGATCACGACGACCGAGGCCAAGGCCCGCCGCCTGCGTCCGGTCGCCGAGCGTCTGGTCACCAAGGCGAAGAAGGGCGACATCCACAACCGTCGCCTCGTTCTCCAGACGATCACGGACAAGAGCATCGTGCACACGCTCTTCACCGAGATCGCTCCGCGGTACGAGAACCGCCCCGGTGGCTACACCCGCATCACCAAGATCGGCCCCCGTCGTGGCGACAACGCCCCGATGGCGGTCATCGAGCTGGTCGAGGCGCTGACCGTGGCGCAGAAGGCCACCGGTGAGGCCGAGGCCGCGACCAAGCGTGCCGTGAAGGAAGACGCCCTCAAGAAGGAGGAGTCCTCCAAGGAGGACGCCCCCGTCGAGGACGCCAAGGCGACCGAGTCCGGGTCCGAGGACTCCAAGGACGCCTGACCGTTTTTTCGAGGTCGCAGAACGGGCCCGCATCACCCTCAGGGGCGGTGCGGGCCCGTTCCGCGTGGATGGGGTGAGTGGTGAGCGAGGAGACCGAGGGCGCGGCGCCCGGGTTCGTACGGGTACGGCTCGACCTGAGCTACGACGGGAAGGACTTCTCCGGGTGGGCGCGGCAGGCCACCCGGCGGACCGTCCAGGGGGACATCGAGGACGCGCTGAAGATCGTGACGCGGTCCTCGCGGACGTACGACCTCACTGTCGCGGGGCGGACGGACGCCGGCGTGCACGCGCGCGGACAGGTCGCGCACGTCGACCTGCCCGCGGAGCTGTGGGCCGAGCACCGGGAGAAGCTGCTGCGGCGCCTCGCGGGGCGCCTGGCGCACGACGTACGGGTGTGGAGGGTCGAGGAGGCGCCCCCGGGCTTCAACGCGCGCTTCTCGGCGATCTGGCGGCGCTACGCCTACCGCGTCACCGACGATCCCGGCGGTGTCGACCCGCTGCTGCGCGGCCATGTCCTGTGGCACGACTGGACGCTGGACGTGGACGCCATGAACGCGGCGTCGGCGGGGCTGGTCGGGGAGCACGACTTCGCCGCGTACTGCAAGAGGCGCGAGGGCGCGACGACGATCCGCACGCTCCAGCGGCTGGAGTGGGAGCGGGACGCGCACGGCGTGGTCACCGCGACCGTGCGGGCCGACGCGTTCTGCCACAACATGGTGCGCTCGCTGGTCGGCGCGCTGCTGTTCGTGGGGGACGGGCACCGGCCCGTGGAGTGGCCGGCGAAGGTGCTGGCCGCCGGGGTGCGGGACTCGGCCGTCCATGTCGTACGGCCGCACGGACTCACCCTCGAAGAGGTGGGCTACCCGGCCGACGACCAGCTCGCCGCGCGCAACCGGCTGGCCCGCAACAAGCGGACCCTGCCGGCTGCCGGGGGGACCACCTCAGTCGACGGGTGCGGTGGCTGCTGCTGACGCCTGGACCTCGCCGCGGCGGCGGATCTGGAGGAAGGTGAACTCCGCGACGTCGTCACCGGTGGTGTAGACGTCCTTGTCGGTCTTCACGACGTCCTTGCCGTTGGTGAAGCCGCCGACTGTGAAGTACACGTACCTGCCGTACGAGTTGGTGGTCTTGCGGCAGATCGTGCCGCCCCGGCAGAACGTCGGGACACCCGCCCCGGAGAGGGAGGCGAGACCGCCGCGCGCCTCCTCCTTCGCCTTCAGCGCCTGCGTCTCGGTGGAGAAGACGGCGACACCGACGGTCACCGCCGTGCCGCCACGGGTGTACGTGGCGCGGATGACCTGGTCGCAGGTGTTGGCGGCGAGGATCGAGCCGAGGTCGCCCTGGGTGGCGCCCGCGCAGTTCGTGGTGCGGTTCGTCGCGCCCTTGACGTACGCGCGGTCGCCCATCGTCAGCTTCGGGCCGGGGAAGAGGGTGTCGGCGCCGAGCGGCAGCTTGTCCTTGTCCTCGGCGGAGATGAAGTCCTTCGGGTCCGGCGGCGGCAGCGGCTCGGCGTCGGAGAACGACGGCTCGGGCTCGGCGCTCTCGCTGGGCAGGTCGGGCGCCGCGGGCAGTTCGCTGTTCTTGCCGGCTCCGCGGTCGCCGCCGTCGCCGTTCGCGGAGACGACGGCCGTGGCGACGATCGCCGCGACGGCGGCGGTCGCGAGTACGCCACCGCCGATCAGCGTCCACCGCCTGCGGCGGGCCCGCTGTGCCGAGGCGTCGGCGAGCGCGGCCCAGTCCGGTGTCTGCCCCTGCGGGTCCCGCGATCCGTACGGCCCCTGTGGCGGCGGCCCGTAAGGCCCCCCTTGACCAAAGCTCATGGCGGGAGTTTAAACCGCCCGGAAGGCGATCCGGTCGGGGCCGGGAACGGAATTGGGTTGGGAGAGCGGGGTTCCGGCCCCCACAATGCGGAGCATGGGACATCTGGAGGCCGCGCACCTGGAGTACTACCTACCGGACGGGCGGGTGCTGCTCGGCGACGCCTCGTTCCGGGTGGGCGAGGGCGCCGTCGTGGCGCTCGTGGGAGCCAACGGCGCGGGCAAGACGACACTGCTGCGACTCATGGCGGGAGACCTCCAGCCGCACGGCGGGACGGTCAGCGTGTCCGGCGGCCTCGGCGTGATGGAGCAGTTCGTCGGCTCCGTACGCGACGAACGCACGGTCCGCGACCTGCTGGTCTCCGTCGCGCAGCCGCGGATCAGGGAAGCGGCGCTGGCCGTGGACCGCGCCGAGACCGCGATCATGGAACGGGACGACGAGGCCGCGCAGATGAGCTACGCGCAGGCGCTGAGCGACTGGGCGGAGGCGCGCGGGTACGAGGCCGAGACCCTGTGGGACATCTGCACGGTCGCGGCGCTCGGCGTCCCGTACGAGAAGGCGCAGTGGCGCGCGCTGAAGACGCTCAGCGGCGGTGAGCAGAAACGGCTCGTGCTGGAGGCGCTGCTGCGCGGGCCCGACGAGGTCCTGCTGCTCGACGAGCCCGACAACTACCTCGACGTGCCCGGGAAGCGGTGGCTGGAGGAGCGGCTGAAGGAGACCCGTAAGACCGTGCTGTTCGTCTCCCACGACCGGGAGCTGCTGGCGCGCAGCGCGCAGCGGATCGTCAGCGTCGAGCCCGGTCCGGCCGGGTCGGACGTATGGGTGCACGGCGGCGGCTTCGGTACGTACCACGAGGCCCGCAAGGAGCGGTTCGCGCGCTTCGAGGAGCTGAAGCGCCGCTGGGACGAGGAGCACGCGCGGCTGAAGGCGCTGGTGCACCGGCTGCGGCAGCAGGCGGCGATCAGCCCCGACATGGCCTCGCGCTACCACGCCATGCAGACGCGCTTCAAGAAGTTCGAGGAGGCCGGGGCGCCCCCGGAGCCGCCGCGCGAGCAGGAGATCCGGATGCGGCTCAAGGGCGGCCGGACCGGGGTGCGGGCGGTGACCTGCGAGAACCTGGAGCTGACCGGTCTGATGAAGCCGTTCTCGCTGGAGGTCTACTACGGCGAGCGGGTCGCGGTCCTCGGGTCGAACGGCTCCGGCAAGTCGCACTTCCTGCGGCTGCTCGCGGGCGACACGTCGGTCGCGCACACGGGGCAGTGGAAGCTGGGCGCGCGGGTCGTGGCCGGCCACTTCGCGCAGACGCACGCGCATCCCGAGCTGCTCGGGCGGAGCCTGGTCGACATCCTGTGGAGCGAGCACGCGAAGGACCGGGGCGGCGCGATGAGCGTGCTGCGCCGCTACGAGCTGGAGCGCCAGGGCGACCAGCCGTTCGACAAGCTGTCGGGCGGGCAGCAGGCGCGCTTCCAGATCCTGCTGCTTGAGCTGCGCGGGACGACGGCGCTGCTGCTGGACGAGCCGACGGACAACCTGGACCTGGAGTCGGCGGAGGCCCTCCAGGACGGGCTGGAGGTGTACGAGGGGACGGTCCTGGCCGTGACCCACGACCGGTGGTTCGCGAAGACCTTCGACCGGTACCTGGTCTTCGGTTCGGACGGCGTGGTGCGGGAGTCGGTGGAGCCGGTGTGGGACGAGCGGCGGGTGGTGCGGGCGCGGTGATCTCCTCCAGCCCGTCCGGCGTTCGAGGACCGGGGTCCGGGGCGGGGCCCCGGGAGGCGGCACGGGCCTCGTTTTGACCCGTACGGCGCACCCTGGGTATCCTGCTGGTTCGTTATGCGTATTGGCTTGTTCATTCTCACGTGAGAGGCCCTTACGCCGGTCCACCGGGCCGATGATCCAGCGGCAGGCACGGGTTGCGTCCCCGTATGTCTGCCAGGGCTGTCGTGATCGTCCGGGTGGCCTTGTCAGGACCCACTCACTGAAGAAGCGAAGGCTACGACCGTGCGTACGTACAGCCCCAAGCCCGGCGATGTCACGCGCCAGTGGCACATCATCGACGCGCAGGACATCGTCCTGGGCCGTCTGGCGACTACGGCAGCGAACCTCCTCCGGGGCAAGCACAAGCCGATCTACGCCCCTCACATGGACATGGGCGACTTCGTCGTCATCATCAACGCCGACAAGGTCCACCTGTCCGGCAACAAGAAGACCCAGAAGATGGCGTACCGCCACTCCGGCTACCCGGGTGGTCTGCGTTCCGTCCGCTACGACGAGCTGATGGCCAAGAACCCCGAGAAGGCCGTGGAGAAGGCCATCAAGGGCATGATCCCCAAGAACACCCTGGGCCGTCAGATGCTCTCGAAGCTGAAGGTCTACGCGGGGGACCAGCACCCGCACGCCGCTCAGCAGCCGGTCCCGTTCGAGATCACCCAGGTCGCGCAGTAATTCCGGCCACCGCCTAAGACGAAAAGAAATCTGAGGAACATCGTGGCCGAGACCACTGCAGAGACCCCCGTGGACGCCGCCGAGGGCGAGGAGACCTTCGCCGAGGTGACGACTTTCGAGTCGGAGACCCCCGTCGAGGGCGAGTACACCTCCGAGTCGCTGGCTTCCCGCTTCGGCGACCCCCAGCCGGCCGCCGGCCTGGGCCGTCGTAAGAACGCCATCGCCCGCGTCCGGATCGTTCCGGGCACCGGCAAGTGGAAGATCAACGGTCGCTCGCTCGAGGACTACTTCCCGAACAAGGTTCACCAGCAGGCTGTCAACGAGCCCTTCAAGGTGCTCGAACTCGACAACCGCTACGACGTCATCGCCCGTATCTCGGGTGGCGGCGTCTCCGGCCAGGCCGGCGCGCTGCGCCTCGGTGTGGCCCGCTCGCTGAACGAGGCGGACGTGGACAACAACCGCGGCCCGCTGAAGAAGGCCGGCTTCCTGAGCCGCGACGACCGCGCGGTCGAGCGCAAGAAGGCCGGTCTCAAGAAGGCCCGCAAGGCGCCGCAGTACAGCAAGCGCTAAACGCTGGCTCGGCCCTACCCACGCCATGGCCCTTACGGTCGTACGGCGTATGTATGGCATATGTTCGCCCCGGCGGCACTCTGTGCTGCCGGGGCGTTCGTTTTCCGGGCTCTTCGGGGCACAACCTGAGCACTTTTCGGAGGGACAGCTGTGGGACGACTCTTCGGCACGGACGGCGTGCGCGGCATCGCCAACGCGGATCTGACGGCGGAGCTCGCGCTCGGCCTGTCGGTCGCCGCGGCGCATGTACTCGCCGAGGCGGGCACGTTCGAGGGCCATCGGGCGACAGCGGTGGTCGGACGTGATCCGCGGGCGTCGGGCGAGTTCCTGGAGGCCGCCGTGGTGGCGGGTCTCGCGAGCGCGGGCGTGGACGTCCTGCGCGTCGGTGTGCTGCCCACCCCGGCGGTGGCGTATCTCACCGGGGCGCTGGGCGCCGACCTCGGCGTGATGCTCTCCGCGAGCCACAACGCCATGCCGGACAACGGCATCAAGTTCTTCGCGCGCGGCGGCCACAAGCTGGCCGACGAACTGGAGGACCGGATCGAGAGCGTGTACGACGAGCACCGGACCGGTGCCCCGTGGGAGCGGCCGACCGGCGCGGGCGTGGGCCGGGTCCGTAACTACGACGAGGGCTTCGACCAGTACGTCGCGCATCTCATCGGGGTGCTGCCGAACCGGCTCGACGGCCTCAAGGTCGTCCTGGACGAGGCGCACGGCGCCGCCGCCCGGGTCTCGCCGGAGGCGTTCACCCGCGCGGGCGCGGAGATCATCACGATCGGCGCCGAGCCGGACGGCCTGAACATCAACGACGGCTGCGGATCCACGCACCTGGAGCTGCTGAAGGCCGCGGTCGTCGAGCACGGCGCGGACCTCGGCATCGCGCACGACGGCGACGCCGACCGCTGCCTCGCCGTGGACGCGGCGGGCGAGGAGGTCGACGGCGACCAGATCCTGGCCGTCCTGGCCCTCGCGATGCGCGAGGCGGGCACGCTGCGCGGCGACGCGGTGGTGGGGACGGTGATGTCCAACCTCGGCTTCAAGATGGCGATGGAGCGGGAGGGCATCACCCTCGTACAGACGGCGGTCGGTGACCGCTACGTACTGGAGTCGATGAAGGAGCACGGTTACGCGCTCGGCGGCGAGCAGTCCGGGCACGTTATCGCCCTCGACCACGCGACGACCGGCGACGGCACACTGACCGGCCTGATGCTGGCGGCGCGTGTGGCCGGCACGGGCCGTTCGCTGGCGGACCTCGCGGGTGTGATGCGGCGGCTGCCGCAGGTGCTGGTGAACGTGCCGGACGTCGACAAGTCCCGCGTCACGACCTCGGCGGAGCTGGCGACGGCGGTGACGGAGGCCGAAGCGCAGCTCGGTACGACGGGCCGGGTGCTGCTGCGCTCCTCGGGCACCGAACCGCTGGTCCGGGTGATGGTGGAGGCGGCCGACATCGAGCAGGCACGGGCGGTGGCGGGCCGGCTTGCGGACGTCGTGAAGTCGGCGCTGGGCTAGGTTCTTTCGGATCCGGGGGCGGTGCCTGGGGGCCTGGCACCGCCCTTCGCCGTGGCTGCGGCGCCGCTCAGAGTTTGCGCAGGGACAGCCGCTGGACCTTGTGGTCCGGGCCCTTGCGGAGGACCAGGGTGGCACGGCCCCGGGTCGGCGCGACGTTCTCCAGCAGGTTCAGGCGGTTGACGGTGCGCCAGGTGGTGCGTGCGTAGGCGAGGGCCTCGTCCTCCGAGACCTGGGTGTACTTCCTGAAGTACGAGGACGGGTTCTGGAACGCCGTCTCGCGCAGCTCCCGGAAGCGGTTGAGGTACCAGCTCTCGATGTCCTCGGCCCGCGCGTCGACGTACACGCTGAAGTCGAAGAAGTCGGCCAGGCCGACGCGGGTGCGGCCGTCCTGGCCCGGGAGTGCGGGCTGGAGGACGTTCAGGCCCTCGACGATGAGGATGTCGGGGCGCCGTACGACGAGCCGCTCGTCCGGCACGATGTCGTACTTCAGATGCGAGTAGACGGGCGCGGTCACCTCGTCCTTGCCGGCCTTGATGTCGGCCACGAAGCGGGTCAGCGCCCGGCGGTCGTACGACTCCGGGAAGCCCTTCCTCGACATCAGCCCGCGCGCCTGCAACTCCTTCATCGGCAGCAGGAACCCGTCGGTGGTCACCCGCTCCACGCGCGGGTGCTCGGGCCAGCGGGCGAGCAGCGCCTGGAGGAGCCGCGCGACGGTCGACTTCCCGACGGCCACGCTCCCGGCGACCCCTATCACGAAGGGCGTACCGCGCTGGGCGCCGTGACCGTTGCCGGCCTCCCCGAGGAAGGTGTTGAGCGCGCCGCGGAGTTGGCCGGTGGCCTGCACGTACAGGTTGAGCAGCCGGGAGAGCGGCAGATAGACGTCCCGCACCTCGTCCAGATCGATGACGTCCCCGAGCCCGCGCAACCGCTCGACCTCCTCCGCGCTGAGCGGCAACGGCGTCCTGTCGCGCAGCGCGCTCCACTCGGCGCGGCTGAGATCGACGAAGGGCGTCGGCCCGTGCTCGGCCCGGCGCTGGGAGCTCTGCG
>NZ_JAAPBF010000056.1 GCF_022695985.1 Streptomyces sp. NP-1717
GGGCGGCGCATCTCGGGCAGCTCGGTACCGCCGGTGCCCATCGCGGACGCGCCGATGCCGTGGGCGATACCGGGCGCGGGTCCGGTGGTGACCACGTCGCGCGGTACGACGAGGACGGCGCGGACGCCTCCGTAGGCGGACTGCCGCAGAGAGACCTGGAGGTTGTACATCTGGCAGAGCCGGCCGACGACCGCCATGCCGAGCCGGGGGCTCTCACCGAGGTCGTTCAGATCGATACCGGCCTGCGCCTGCGCGAGCATCCGCTCGGCCCGGGCCCGCGCCTCCTCGCTGAGGCTGACGCCGCCGTCCTCGATCTCGATCGCGATACCGGTCTGCACCTCGACGGCGGTCACATGGACGCGCGTCTGCGGGGGCGAGTAGCGGGTGGCGTTGTCGAGGAGTTCGGCGCACGCGTGGATCAGCGGCTCGACGGCCGTACCGACGATCGCGACCTTGGCGATCGAGTGCAGATCGACCCGCTGGTACTCCAGGATCCGGGACATCGCCCCGCGCAGCACGCTGAACAGCGGTACGGGCCTGGGCCATTGGCGTCCGGGGCGGGCCTTGCCGAGTACGGCGACACTGTCGGCGAGCCGCCCGATGAGGGCGGTACCGTGGTCGATGCGCAGCAGGTCGTCGAAGACCTCGGGGTTACGGCCGTGGTGCTCCTCCATCTCGCGCAGTTCGCTGGCCTGTTGGTGCACGAGCGACTGGACGCGCCGGGCGATGTTGACGAAGGAGCGCTGCGCGGACTCGCGCATGGCCTCCTCGTCGTCGACGATGTCGAGGATCGCGCGGAGCAACGCGCGCTGCGAGTCGGGGAGTTCGCGGTAGCGGTCGTCACCGTCGACGATGACGTGCATGACCTCCTGGGGCGAGTTCCCCCGGCGGAGCTGGTGGATGGCGAGCGGCATCAGTTCCTTGCCGAGCCGGACACTCTGGTTGTCGTGCTCGGCGATGCGCCGTTCCAGGAAGGCGACTTGCTGCCCGTGCCGCACCTGGAGCGCGCGCGTCGCCTCCCCCCGGCGGGCGATCTCCACGGCCGCCCAGGTGACGAGGACGGTGGCGACCGCGCCGTACGCCGCGACCGGGATCCGTGCGGCGTCGGCGACGAGGACCACGACGACGGCCGTCGCTGTCACCATCAGGGCCGCGGAGAGCAGAAGCGCGCGAACGGTGGGTGACGCTTGGTCATTCATGGGTGCTTCAACACGAACCATGTAAGGCCTCTGGCGGTCGATTCAGGGTCGGGGATACTCGAAACTATTGCGGCACATGGGAACAAGCGCCTGATTCCGTATCAACTCGGTGCGCACCGCGAGAGCTTAGTGCGGGCGATACCGCCCAACGGCATATTCACCAACCTCGTGCGCGGGCGGGCCCGGCGGGCATAGACTCGCGCGTTTTGCACGGAGCGCTTCTTGGACGGCACAGAAAGTGACGACACCAGTTCGAATTGCGGCGCCTTGTACCCCTGGCGACCGCGGCCGGTCCACCCGGGCGGATTCGCCCCGTCGGCCGTATCCGCCGCACGCCGACACGCCGGGGCGAGCGGCGGAGGGGCCGGACGGGGATACGTCCGGTCGGCTCACGCGGCCGCGCGCGGGGCAGCCGCCGTTCCTACGGTGACCGAATGATCATCAGATTGTTCCCGCGCCCCGTGTTCGCCCGCACCGTGGCTCTGACCACCGGACTGGCCGGCCTGCTGGCCCTGCTCCCGGCGGCGGTGTCCGTACCGACCGCCACGGCCTCCACCGGCGGCGGGCTGTCGCGGGCCGACCCCTCACTGCTGTACCGGCCCGGCACCCACGTACGCGCGACGTCGGGCGCGCCCGCGCCTCCCAAAGAGGTCTCGGCCCTCTCCTGGGTCGTCGCCGACGCGCGTACGGGCGCGGTGCTCGCCGCCCACAACGCGCACCGCGCGCTGCCGCCCGCCAGCACGCTCAAGACCCTGTTCGCCGTCACCGCGCTGCCCCGGATCCCCTCGGGCACCCGGCACAGGGTGACCCGGGCGGATCTGGCGGGCGTCGGCGCCGGCAGCAGCCTGGTGGGTATCACCCCCGGGCAGACGTACGACGTGGCCGACCTGTGGCGGGGTGTCTTCCTCAGCTCGGGCAACGACGCGGTGCGGGTCCTCGCCGGGATGAACGGCGGCTGGAAATCGACGATCAGGCAAATGCAGGCGAAGGCACGGGAGTTGGGGGCCCGTGACACCCGTGTGGTCTCACCGGACGGCTACGACGAGCCGGGGCAGGTGTCGTCGGCGTACGACCTCGCGGTGTTCGGCCGCGCAGGGCTGAAGATGCCGGCGTTCGCGAAGTACTGCGCGACCGTCGACGCCCGGTTCCCCGGCGACCGCGGCTCGGCCTTCGGCATCAGGAACACCAACAAACTGCTGACGGGCGCCGATGGCGTACGGCGCTACCGGGGGCTCATCGGCGTCAAGAACGGCTACACCACGAACGCGGGGAACACACTGATCGCGGCGGCCCGGCGGGGGGACCGCACGCTGCTGGCGACGGTGATGAATCCGCAGTCCGGGGCCTCTCACGCGGTGTACGAGGAGGCCCGGACCCTGCTGAACTGGGGCTTCGAGGCCGCGCCGGCCGTGACCCCCGTGGGTTCGCTGGAGGCGCCCCGGCCGCCGAGTCCGCCGCGCCGGGCGGCCGAGACGGAGAAGCGGGGACCGGTGGCGCGGGCGCGGCACGCGGAACCGGAACCGGAGACGGTCGCGGCCACGGCTTCGGCCGGCCCTCGGGTGGCGCGGGCCGAGGCGGCGGGCCGGCCGGCCGCGCCGTCCGGGTACGTCTGGCCGATCGTGTTCATCGGAGCCGCATGCCTCGCCGCGCTGGCGCTGTTCGTCGTACGGCGCGCCACGAGGCGACACCGGGACCCGGCGGAGCCGTGACCGACCCCACCGCCATGGGCGCGGGACGTCACCGTGCGGAGGGTCCGGGCCTACGGCCACGACGCCGGCCGTGAGCTCCGCCTCACCGACGACGGGGCGGAGCCGCCGTGCGGGGCCGGTATCGCCCCCGCGCGGATGACCGGCACCGGCCCGCGTCGCGGCGGTGCTCAGTCCTGGCCGTGGCCCGCGCCGCCGCCCGCCGTTCGGGTGCCCTCCAGAGCCAGCCGGGCCCGCTCCGCCAGTCCGTCGGCGCCGCATGCCTCGGCGAGCACCCGGCCACGGCCGAGGTCCGGCGCCGAGCGCGCGGCGATGCCGTACTCGACACGCGCGACCGCCAGCTCGTACGTGCAGGGTGACGCTTCGAGATGGGTGACGGCCTCGGCCAGCAGCTCGACGGCGGCGGGTCCTTCGGTCAGCGCGGCCGACGTGCACAGCGCGACGCCGATCGCGGTGTGCGTGCCGAAGCGCTCGGCACGGTCACGGGCGTACGCGGCGAGTTCGGCCGCGCGGGCCGGGTTGACGTCGGCGAGTGCCCGCGCGAGATCGCACGCCCAGGGCGCCATCACCCCGTTGTGTCTGCCACGCGCCGTCAACGCCCGCCCCGTGCTTTCGAGTTCGGCGATCGCCTCCTCCGTGCGCCCGAGGGCGAGCAGCAGCCGTCCGCGTACGGACCGGGCGTCGGGGATGGCGATGGAGGAGGCGTACGGCGGTGCGAAGGCGTAGCGCTCGGCCGCTTCGCGCGCCTCTTCGACATGGCCCCGGGCGAGCAGGGTGTCGACGAGCATGCAGATGGCGTTCCAGTGCATCGGCAGCCGGTCGCCGACCCGGTCGGCCAGGCGCAGGCTCTCGCGCAGATACGTCTCCGCGTCGGCGAGGTGACCGCGTCTGCGGTGGGCGTAGCCGACGAGCGTATGGGCGAAGGCGAGATGGCCGCCGCTCCAGCCGGAGATCTCGAAGGCCCGCATGCCTTCGTCGAACAGCTTCTCCGCGCGGTCGAGTTGGTCGGCGAACGCGAAGGACAGCGCGAGCAGGGCGGGTGGTTCGAAGCCCCAGGCCGTGCCGGTCCAGCCGGTGCCGGGGGCGAGCGCGCCGTCGACCAGAGCGCGTTCGCCGATCTGGACGATCTCCTGGGCGCTCTCGCCGCGTGCCGTGGCGTCGAAGGCGCGCAGCATGAGCAGGACGCGTTCGGTGTTGTCGCGTCCGCTGAGGGCCGCCGCCGTCCCGGTGAGGCGCTGGGAGCGTTCCCTGCCGTCGTCCTCGGCGTCCTGGACTCCCTCCCACAGGAAGTGCGCGGTCCTCAGGCGCATCTGGGCGGGCCCGGGTGCGGTGCGGGCGGCTTCGGCGGCGACGACCTGGGCGGCTTCCCGGGTCTGGTCGTTGTGTGTCAGGGCCTGGGAGAGCCGGAAGACCGCGTCGACGCGCAGCGCGTCGTCGAGGAGCCGGGTGTCGATCGCCGCGCGCAGATGGCCGACGGTGGTGGCGGGTGACGACAGGAGGGTGGCGCAGCCCAGTTCGTACAGGACCTCGGCCCGTATCCGGGGCAACGGCGGTTCCTTCAGGGCGCGTTCGAGGCAGCGACGGGCGGCCTGGGGCGCGCCGACGGCGAGGTGTTCGGCGGCTGCCTCGCGCAACTGCCCGACCAGTTCGGCGTCGTTGTCCGGGTGGACTTCGAGGAGGTGCCGGGCGGCGAGGGCGGCGCCCCGGCCGCTGCGGGTGACGAGCCAGGCGGCCCGGCCGTGGAGGGCGGTCCTGGTGGCCGCCGGGATGGCGCGGTAGACGGCGGTGGCGATGAGGGGATGGACGAATTCGAGCGGGTCGGTGCCGACGAGGATGCGGGCCAGCCGGAGCCGTTCGGCGCAGTCGGCTGCCTCCGCGGGCCCCATTCCGGCCAGGGAGACGACGAGTTCGGGGGAGATGTCGGTGCCGAGAATCGCGGCGGCCCAGGCGAAGCGGGTCGTGGTGGTGCCCAGCTCCTCCAGTCTGGCGACGAGGCCCGTGCCGCGTGTCGCGGCGCCGAGGGCGCTGAGGGCGTCGGCGGAGCCGCCGACGGGGTCCAGGGACTGGTCGCGTGCCTTGGCGAGCAGTTCGACGGTTTCGTAGGCGTTGCCGCCGGTGACTTCCCACACCTCGCGGCAGAATCGTTCGTCGGCGTGCTCCCCGAGGCTGGCGCGGGCGAGTCTGGCGGTGGCTTCCGAGGTGAGCGCCTTCAGGGTGACGAGCAGTCTGGCGCTCTCGCCCAGGGCCCGCAGGAGGTGGGCGCATTCGCCGATCGCGTCCTCGACGCGGTACGCGACGACGACCAGGATCGGCGGGCCGCCCGTACGCCGGGCGAAGGACGCCAGCCAGGCGAGGGATTCGAGGTCGGACCAGTGCGCGTCGTCGACGATCAGGACGAGCGGGGGCAGTGCTCCGGCGAGGGTGCGGAAGAGGGTTTCGAGGCCGTCCCTGACGCCCTGGGGATCGGCGTGCCGCTCGCCGGGCGGCGCGACGCCGAGGGCGGGGCCGACGATGTCGTGACCGTCGCCGAGCAGTTCGCGCACCTCGTGGGGCGCACGGCCCGTCAGGGCGGGCTGCAGCAGTTGCCGTACGACGTGGAACGGTACGGAGGTGACGGTCTCGCCGCCCCGCGCCGACCACACCGTGCAGCGGCCGGCCGCCATGCGCCGGACCTCGGAGAGCAGCGCGGTCTTGCCGAGTCCGGCGGCGCCCCGGTAGACGAGGAGTCCGCCGGAGGGTGTCGCTCCGAAGAGTCCGTCGACGGCGTGCGCGGCCGCGGCGATCTCCGGTTCGCGTTCGAGGAGTTGGGGGCCGACCGAGTGCTCCGACGGGGGCACCATCAGCCTCCTTGAGATGAACGGGCGTGCAGGTCAGGTCCCGACCCTAGTCCGCTCGTCGTGCGGACGGGCAGGGATCAGCGCGGTTCCGAACGTTTTCGGCCGATCCTGATCGATCGTATGCGTGTGTCGATCGTCTGCCGGTGTCGGCGGTCCCCCGGCCGAAGTCAGCGACGTCTGGCCGGGGCGGTCGAGCCGCCGCGGAGCGACGCGAGGACCAGCCTGCCGTAGCGGGTGGTGAGCGCGGCGGCCGTCACGGCGACCGACAGGCCGAGGGCGACCAGGAGATGGGGGACGGATTCGTCGCCGAGGACCTGCAGGACGCTCAGCGCCGTGCCGAGCGGGAGTCCGAGGACGGTGAGGAGGCCCAGCGCGCCGCTGATCTGCTGGCTCTCCAGGGTCTGGACCAGCCGGCTGTAGTCGGCGGCCTCGGCGAGGATCTCGGCGAACCGCTCGGGGAGCCGGTGCTGGTGCTGGAAGGCACGCAGCAGTCCGTTGGCGGGACCGTGGGCGGTGAGGTGCTGGCGCCAGTAGGTGCTGCGGAACCGGGCGATGTTCTTCTCCAGCGCCGTCACCCGGCGGGTGAGGCGTTCGGAGTCGAAGACCTCGGAGAGTTCCTCGGTGAGTTCGTCGATGTGGTCGCGCTGGAGGGAACCGAGGAGCAGCGCGTCGAGGTAGACGGTGCGGGCGTGCAGGGCGCCGAAGTCGTAGAAGTCGCCCTCGCCGCTGTCGGCCCGGTGTCCGAGGAACGCGGCGCCGTGGCGGAGCACCAGGGCGCTCCAGTCGGCGGATATCCGCACGGTGGAGGCGTCGTGGTGCGGCGCGCTCTCGGGCGCCACGGGGAAGTCGCCCGGGGCGGAGCGGGAGGCGAGCTGCCACAGCCAGCGGCCGGCCGAGGGCGGCAGCGTCGCTTCGGGGTCCGTACGCAGCGCCGGTGTGTGGTGGGCCTCGGGGGTCAGGAAAGCGACGGTGTAGGGGCGGGCGAGGGCGAACGTGCCTGCCCCGTCGCGTACTTCGGCGACTCCGTCCAGAAGGGCGGTGGGGTCGAGCGGGCCGCTGAGGGGTTCGGGTCCGGCGGTGGGGCGGTGCCCGATGGCCCGCAGGACGGGGAGGAGCGGTCCGTCGACGGTGAAGTGCAGTACGGCGAGGGCGTGTCGGGGGTCGCGGAGGGTGGCGGTGCGCAGGATCTCCAGGCCGGTGAGGTGCAGGCCGTCGTGGGTGACCGCGAGGGCCCGGTGCCAGCGGCAGGGGCGCTCCGGTGTCCCGTAGAGGACGCGGGCGGAGGCCGGGGCGAAGTAGCCGGACCGGGTGGCGGTGTCGGTGCGGCGGCTGCCCTGTACGAAGGGGTACGGGCCCTGGGCCCAGCCGGAGCGGGCGTCGGGTGTGCGGTGCAGCCGGACCGGGAGGACGACGGTGAGTGTCTGGCGTGCGCCGGTGACGGTCTCCAGGGTGGGGCCGGGGTCGGTCATCGCTGCCGCCGCCCCGGCTCGTGCCGCCGCTCCACGGTCCTCCTCGGGTCTCCCTGTGTCGTACGAGGTCTCCCTTGTACGGCCCTGCGCCCCGTACCGGACGGACCGTGGCAGGTCCCGCGGGGTCATCAGGAGGTTACCGCGCGGCAGTTGGAGCGGCGCGGGCCCGTGTCACGGCGTCACGGCTGATACGGCGGTGCCACTCCCCAGCCCCAGCGCGGGACCGGTGCGCGGGGTACCGGGGTCGCGTCCGGGCGGGAGTTCTCCATGGCGATTCGGGTGCCCCATTCGAGGTAGCTCATGAAGGCGGCGCGGAATTCGGGGTCGGCCGGGAGGCCGACGTCGTCCGCCGCGTCGGTGAGGAGGTCCACCCAGCGCCGGCGCTGTCGCGGGGTGATGGCCTTTCCGATGTGGTGGGCGAGCATGTTCTCGTAACCGCCGCGGTGGGCCGTGTATTCGGCGGGGCCGCCGAATACCTCGCCGACCCAGAGGGCGACGCGGTGCGGATGGTCCGCGCTCATACCGGCGAACATCGGTGCGAGTAATTCGTCCGCGGCGACCTTTTCGTAGAAGCGGCTGAACAGTCGATCGAAAGCCTCGCCGCCGCCGGCCCATTCATAAAGGGTCGGGGGCTGTGGCGTGCCGGCGCCGATTCCGACGACATCGGTCGGGGTGTAGTGCCGCATCTCTTCGATCGCGTCGACGTAGGGACGGATTTCGGTGAAGAAGGCGCGGAACTCCTCGCTGGCCCGGAAGTCCTTCAGATGCTTGTCGAGCGACTCCCAGCGGATCCTGAGGATGTAGTGGCCGGGCTCCTCGACACAGCGCGAGAGCTCGAAGTCGTGGCAGACGGGCGACCTGCCCAGCGCACCGGCCGCACGGGCGTAGGCGGCCTCGAATTCGGCCGCGCGGTTCTCGGGAATGAGGTAGCGAATGTATTCGAGGATCATGTGTCCCCACCTCCGGCAGCGAGAATACACAGAACTTTCCGGGCCCCGGGGTACCCGCTTTTCGGTGCGTATCCGCTGTGTCGTCGGCGCCGGCCGGGCCGGAGCAGCGAGCAGAATGGCCCCCTCCGCTTTTCCCCGGCCGGTCGGCCGATGCCGGACATCATGGAGAGGACACTGTCGCGGCGACTGCGTGAACTGGAACAATGCGGCATTGTCGCGCGTACGGCGGCGAGTTCCGCTCCGCCGGGCGCCGAGTACGCGCTCACGTCCGAGGGGGGGGCTCCCCGGCACCGGCACTGGCGGCGACGCGGACGTGGAACAGGGAGCGGGCCGCGGCGGGCCGGTGCGCGATCCGGTCGGCGCGGACATCAGGGGCGGCGATCCCGAGCACCCGGTGACAAACAGTACCGAAGGCGTCGAACCGGGCGGTGACCGTGCGGAAGGCGGCCATTTCCCCCGCGTCCGGCGCAACGCCGTTATGCGTTTATGTTGCCTTCTCCTGGAAGCCGCGCTGTTTCCCCGGAAATACCGTGACGAGGCAATCCGGGCGGACGGCGGCGCACTTTCGGGCCGCCTCCTCCTTCGGTGAATCTGCACACCGAATACGCAGGTGGCCACGGTTCACCGCCTGGTCCGTACCTGCGACGCCCCATCCGCATGGACTTTGGTGCGGGAATGTCCACTTCGGGGTGGTCGATCACGTGAAGAAGATGCCACCAAGTCATGGACGGCCGGGCACTTCGGCGTACTCCAACGCCACGGTCCGGCCCGGGTGTTCGGGCTTCGAGTGGCTACCCGGCAGGCCAGCGTGCTTTGATCCTTCGCACCGCGGGAAGTCACCCGGCGCCATTCGGTGGATTTCCGAATCCTGATACTCGGAAATCCGCTGGAGCGCCCCGACGACCCGCATGCGACGGCCGGTTCGCCAGTACGGCGAGGCCGGTCGTGGCCATTGTGAATAGCCATGCGAAGGGAATCTCACATCATGAACCGCTCTCCCCAGGTTGAGACCCAGGAAATCTCCGACAGCGACCTCGACAACGTGTCGGGCGGTCTCGTCGGAGGCCTCGTCGGCACCGTCACGGGCACCGTCGACTCCGTCGTCCCCGTCTCCGCCACGGTCGGCGGCGTCGTCGGCACCGTCGAGGGTGCCACCGGCATCAACACGTCGGGCGTGACCGGTCTCGCCACCGGCGTGGTCTCCAGCCTCTGAGTTGAGACTCCAGCTCAGCCGCGTCGGCCGTGTGCCCGGGTTCCGGGTCACGGCCGGCGCGGCGCTGGTCGTGGGAGAACAGGACGTGGGACGTGGGAGACGGCCGTGCGCCGTCCGGCGGAGCGCCGTCCGGCCGTGCGCGCCGGAGCCACCGGGCCACAAGAGCCAGCAGGGAAGAGTGTCGTGCAGTTCCGTCAACAGGCCCTGTCCAAGCTCCAGTCGCCCGAGGAGATCGATCTGCCGGTGCGGCTCGCCCGGCCCCAGGGCTGTCTCGTGCTGGCCGTCACCGTGGTCGCCATGATCGCCGCGGCCGTCTGGGCAGTGACGGGCACCGTGTCGTCCACCCTCGGCGCCCCCGGCGTCCTCACGTACGCGCAGGGCAGTTACGTCCTCCAGAGCCCCGTGGCCGGCCAGGTCACCGAGGTGCTCGCCGAGGAGGGCGAGCGGGTGCCCGCCGACTCCCCCCTCGTCAAGGTCCGTACCGCCGAGGGAGACACCGTGGTCCGCACCCTCGCGGCCGGCCGGCTGACGACCCTGGTGACCGCGGTCGGCTCCGTGATCACCACGGGTGCCGATGTCGCGGCCGTGGAACGGATCGGGAAGACCGGCGACCCGCTGAGCGTGATGCTCTACGCACCCGCCGAGAGCGGCGCGACCGTCCCCGTCGGCGCCTCCGTGGACGTCACCGTCCAGTCGGTGCCCAAGCAGCGCTACGGCGTACTGCGCGGGAAGGTGGAATCCGTCGGCCGCGTCGCCGAGAGCAGCCGGCGCATCACCGGGTTCCTCGGCAGCACACAGCTCGGCGAGCAGTTCTCGCGCGAAGGGCCACCCGTCGCCGTGCTGGTGCGGCTCGACGAGTCGTCGGCCACCAAGTCCGGCTACACCTGGTCGTCCCCGGACGGGCCGCCGTACGCCGTCGAATCCATGACCCTGGCCACCGGTTCCGTACGGCTGGCCGAACAGCACCCGATCGATTGGCTGCTCCCGTGAGCCCGCGCCGGCACCAGCTTCCCGCGGCCCCCCGGAAGCAGCAGCGACTGCCGCCCGCCGGGCGGCGCGGGCACCGGCCCGACGAGACACCCGGCGACACCTCGGGCACCGGCCACGGCGGCGGACGGCGCCGGGCCGCCAAACGCGGCCGGTCCGCCCCGAGGCCCCCCGCGCCCAGGACCGTCCGCACCCCCACCGTCCTCCAGATGGAGGCCCTGGAGTGCGGGGCGGCCTCCCTCGCCATGGTGCTCGCCCACTACGGCCGCCACGTCCCCCTGGAGGAGTTGCGCATCGCGTGCGGTGTCTCCCGCGACGGCTCGCGCGCCTCCAACGTCCTGAAAGCGGCGCGCGGTTACGGCCTCCAGGCCAAAGGCATGCAGATGGAGACCGAGGCACTCGCCGATGTGCGGGCGCCCGCGATCCTGTTCTGGGAGTTCAACCACTACGTCGTGTACGACGGCATGGGCCGCCGGCCGGCCGGCCGGGGCGTGCACATCAACGACCCCGACAAGGGCCGTCGTTTCGTGCCGATCGAGGACTTCGACACCAGCTTCACGGGTGTGGTCCTCGTCTTCGAGCCCACCGCCGACTTCCGCCCGGGCGGACGCAAGCCCGGTGTCATGAGCGCCATGCCCGCGCGGATGCGCGGCACGGCCGCCACCCTGCTGGCCGCGCTGCTCGCCAGTCTGCTGCTGGTGGCGGTGGGCGCGGCGGTGCCCGCGCTCAGCCGCACGTACATCGACATGTTCCTGATCGGCGGTCAGACATCGTTGCTGGGACCGCTGTTCG
Source organism: Streptomyces sp. NP-1717 (assembly GCF_022695985.1). Taxonomy (GTDB): domain Bacteria; phylum Actinomycetota; class Actinomycetes; order Streptomycetales; family Streptomycetaceae; genus Streptomyces. The sequence continues at coordinate 11,154 of NZ_JAAPBF010000056.1, forward strand.
CGTCGATGGCCGTCATGCTGGTGCTGACAGCCGTACTGACCGGGCTCCAGCAGGCGAACCTGCTGCGCGGGCGCATCATCTCCTCCACCCTCAGCGGCGCCCGGTTCATGCGGCATCTGCTGCGGCTGCCGGTCACCTTCTTCGCCCAGCGCAGCCCGGCCGACCTCGTCCAGCGGCTCCAGTCCAACGACGCGGTGGCCGAGACACTCGCGCGGGACCTGGCGGCGGCCGGGGTGGACGGCGTCGTGGTGATCCTCTACGCCGCCCTGCTGTGGTCCTACGACCCCCAACTGACCGTCGTCGGCGTACTGATGGCGCTGCTCAACGTGATCGCGATGCGGATCGTGATCCATCTGCGCTCCACCGGTACCCGGAAACTGCGGGCGGACAGCGCGCGGCTGACCAACACCTCGTACACCGGCCTCCAGTTGATCGAGACGATGAAGGCGACCGGCGGCGAGAACGGGTACTTCCGCCGGTGGGCCGGGCAGCACGCGACGACGCTGGAGGAGCAGCAGAAGCTCGGTGTGCCCAGTGCGGCACTGGCCGTGGTCGCGCCCACGCTCGCCACGCTCAACAGCGCCCTCATTCTGTGGATCGGCGGGCTGCGGGCGGTGGAGGGGGCCATCTCGATCGGTCTGCTCGTGGCGTTCCAGGCGCTGGTGGTGCGGTTCACCGCGCCGATCACCCGGCTGAACGGGGTGGCGGGCCGGATCCAGGACTTCGCCGCGGACGTGGCCCGGCTGAAGGACGTCGAGAGTTTCCCCGTCGACCCGCTCTACTCACGGCAGCGGCCGGAGAGCAGCACCCGCCGGCTGACGGGCCATGTGGAGCTGGAGAGCGTCGTGTTCGGCTACAGCCCGCTGGACGCGCCGCTGCTGAACGGCTTCTGCCTGACGGTGGGGCCCGGGCAGCAGGTCGCGCTCGTCGGTGGCTCCGGGAGTGGCAAGTCCACCGTCTCCAGGCTGATCTCGGGTCTCTACAGCCCGTGGGAGGGGACGATCCGCATCGACGGGCAGCGCCTGGAGGACATCTCCCGAAGCGCGCTCGCCTCCTCGGTGTCCTTCGTCGACCAGGACGTCTTCCTCTTCGAGGGCACGGTCCGGGACAACGTCGCTCTGTGGGACCCGTCGATATCCGACGACGCCGTCGTCACCGCTCTCAGGGACGCCGCGCTGTACGACGAGGTGATCGCGCGCCGCCCCGAGGGGATCCACGGCCGGGTCGAGCAGGACGGCCGCAACTTCTCCGGCGGTCAGCGTCAACGGCTGGAGATCGCCCGCGCGTTGGTCAGGCGGCCGAGCATCCTGGTCCTCGACGAGGTGACGAGCGCGCTGGACGCGGAGACGGAGCGTCTGATCATCGACAACCTGCGGCGTCGCGGCTGCGCGTGCGTGGTGATCGCCCACCGGCTGAGCACGGTGCGCGACAGCGACGAGATCGTGGTGCTCGACCACGGCGCGGTCGTGGAGCGCGGCAGGCACGAGGACCTGGTCGCCGCCGCTGGTCCGTACGCCCAACTGGTCAAGGAGTACTGACGTGGCCTCCACGCAGCCGCCGCCGGCCGGCCCCGGGACGGCGGGCGGTGCGCCGACCGGCGGGACGGCGTCCGGGCCGGTGCCCGGCACGGACCCGGTCGTCCACGCCCTCGGCGCGCTCGGTACCCCGGTCGACTGCGCGGGTCTGCGCAACGTGCCGCTGGAGGGCCCGCACGTGCTGTGGCTCGTCGTCGGCGGCGTGCTCGACCTGTTCGCCGTCGACGCGGCGCAGCACGGCCAGTGGCACTTCCTCGGCCGCCTCGAAGCGGGAACGCTGCTCCTCGGCCCGGTCGAGGGCCCCCGGCACACGTTGCTGAGCAGGCCCTCGCAGGACTGCGCGCTGCGGCGGATCGCGCTGCGGGAGCTGCACGCCGACGCGTACCCGGATCCGTACTCGCCGCAGTACGGCAACACGTACGGCGTCCCGTACACCGGCGCGTACGCCGACCCTCACGCCGGTCCGTACGGCACCGCCCACTCCCCGCCGCCCTCTCCCCCGGTCCCGACTCCCCTGGAGCACGCCTTCGCCCTAGGCGCCGCCCGCGGGCTCGGCGCGCTCTTCCAGACCCCGCTCGACGCCCGCCCGCACACCGACGGCGCCGTGTCCGACGACGACGTGCTGTGGATGCCGGTGTCCCCCGGCAGCGTGCGGTACGGCGCCTCCTACAGCTCGGACGCCGCGGGCGACCTGCTGGTCGACGGGGCGATGTGGCAGCGGATGGTCAACCAGCAGCACCGGCTGCTGTCGGCCGTGGACCACTGGATCGAGCGGCAGGAGCGCGCCCACGAGGACCGCACCGCCGCCGGTATCAAGGCCGGGGAGGCCGTCAGGGCGCGGGCCGACGAGGCGCTGGTGGCGTCCATCGGACGGCCCGGAACAGGGACCGCCGCAACGGGCCGCGCGGGGGCCGCGGCCGGCGCAGTGAGCGACGACGCCGCCCGCGACGCGACGTTGGCGGTCTGCCACCTGGTCGCGGCGGCCTCCGGAATCACCCTCAGCGACCACCCCCGGGGCGCGGGCACCCCGCTCGACGACCGTGTCGACGCGGTCGAACGGATCGCGATCGCCTCCCGCGTCCGTACCCGCGCCGTCCGGCTCGACGCCCGTTGGTGGCGGACCGACTCCGGGCCGCTGGTCGGTCACCGGGCCAAGTCCGGCGCACCGGTCGCGCTGCTGTGGCGGCGCGGCCGTTACGAGGCGGTCAACCCGGCCACCGGGGCGCGGCTGCGCGTGGGCGAGCGGAACGCCGACGACTTCGAGCCGCGCGCCGTGATGTTCTACCGTCCGCTGCCCCAAGAGCCCCTGACGCCCTGGCGGTTGCTGCGGTTCGGGCTGCGCGGCAACCGGAGCGATCTGCGCGCTCTCCTGCTCACCACCCTCGTCACCGTGGGGCTCGGAGCGCTGGTGCCGATCGCCACGGGGCGGGTGCTCGGCGAGTACGTACCGAGCGCGCAGACCGGTCTGATCACGCAGGTGTCACTCGCCGTCATGATCACCGGTATCGTGTCGGCCTCCTTCATGCTGATGCAGAGCCTCACCATCCTGCGGATGGAGGGCCGTATCGAGAGCACGCTCCAACCCGCCGTGTGGGACCGGCTGTTGCGGCTGCCGACGACGTTCTTCGCCGGGCGTTCCACCGGTGAACTGGCGAGCGCCGCGATGGGCGTCAGCGGCATCCGCCGGGTGCTGTCGGGCATCGGGCCGGTCATCGTGCAGTCGGCCGCGGTCGGCGCGATGAGCCTCGTCCTGCTGTTCGCGCACAGCGTCCCGCTCGCGCTGGCGGCGATCGGGATGCTCGCCGTCATCGCGGCCGTCTTCCTCGGCATGGGGCTGTGGCAGCTGCGCTGGCAACGGCAGTTGGTCGCACTGGGCAACAAGCTCAACAACCAGGCGTTCCAGACCCTGCGCGGGCTCCCGAAGCTCCGGGTCGCCGCGGCCGAGGGCTTCGCGTACGCGGCGTGGGCGCGCGGTTTCGCGCGTTCGCGTGAACTCCAGCAGCGGGCGGGCCGGATCAAGAACCTGACGACGGTGCTGGACGCGGTCTATCTGCCGTTCTGCTCCCTCGCGATGTTCATGCTGCTGGCCGGACCGGCGCGCGGCACGATGTCGGCGGGCGAGTTCCTGACGTTCAACACCGCCGTGACCATGCTGCTGACGTCCGTCACCCAACTGACGGGCGCACTCGTGTCGGTCGCCGCCGCGCTGCCGATGTTCGAGCAGATCAAGCCGGTGCTGGACGCGGCGCCCGAGGTCGGCGACACCGGGTCCCAGCCCGGCGTGCTGACCGGTGAGATCGAGGCCCGCGAGCTCTCCTTCCGCTACACCGACGACGGCCCGCTGGTGCTGGACGACGTGTCGCTGCGGATGGAGCCGGGCGAGTTCGTCGCGGTCGTCGGTCCGAGCGGCTGCGGCAAGTCGACCCTGCTGCGGCTGCTGATCGGCTTCGACCGGCCGGTCACGGGAAGCGTGCTGTACGACGGCCAGGATCTGGCCGCTCTCGACCGCGCGGCCGTACGGCGCCAGTGCGGTGTCGTCCTGCAGAACGCGCAGCCGCTCACCGGCTCGATCTGGGACTGCGTCTGCGGCGCCGAGACGTTCTCGCAGGAGGAGGTGTGGGAGGCCGTCGAGATGGCGGGACTCGCGCAGGACATCAAGCGGATGCCGATGGGTCTGCACACCATGATCGCGGGCGGCGGCGCCATCTCCGGCGGCCAGCGTCAGCGGCTGATGATCGCCCAGGCACTGGTCAGGCGCCCGCGCCTGCTCTTCCTGGACGAGGCGACCAGCGCGCTGGACAACGAGACCCAGCGCATCGTGATCGAGAGCACGCGCAAGCTGAACGCGGGCCGGCTGGTCATCGCCCACCGGCTGTCCACGGTCCTCGACGCGGACCGGGTGCTGGTCATGGACGCGGGCCGGATCGTCGAACAGGGCCCGCCGGCCGCCCTGTTGGCGGACCCGGGCGGCAGGCTGCACGAGCTGGTACGCCGTCAGCTCGCGTGAGCCGCCCGCGCCGGGCGGCTGTTGACACCTCCGCACCGCCGCGCGAGAGTCGCGGCGATGGAGATCAACTGGCTGACGCCGGCCGAACGGCGCGTGTGGCGGGCGTTCCCGACGGGCGAGGTCGTGGACTTCCGCACCGAAGGCGACCGGGACCCGGCCCTCGGCGCGGGGTGGGGTCCGGAGCGCCGTGTGCGGGCCGAGGTGGTGCGCGCCGTACTGCTCGACGGGCCGCGCCGGGACGGCGAGATACCCGCGCTGCGGCTGGCGGGGGCCCGGATCACGGGCGAGCTGAACCTGCGCTACGCGACGGCCGACTGCGCGATCCTGCTCGGCGACTGCTTCTTCGACGAGGTGCCCAATCTGTACGGCACGCAGTTCAGGCAGCTCAATCTCGGTGGTTCCGCGCTGCCCGGCCTGACCGCGTCGGCGGTGCGGGTCGACGGTGTGCTCAGGCTGACCGGCTGCCGCGTCCGGGGACCCGTCCGGCTCGCGGCGGCACGCGTCTCCGGGGCCCTGTTCCTCGACGGGGCCGAGATCACCGCTGCCCCGGACCCGGCCCCCGCCGGCGGTCCCGACGATCTCGACGCCCCGGACGGGGCCCCGGACGGCGCTGCCGGGCCGGAGGCGCTGCTCCAGCTCAATCACGCCACGGTCGGCGACGATCTCTGGGCGCCGGGCCTGCGGGTGGAGGGGCAGATGCGGCTCGGCGGCGCCTCGGTCACCGGGCTGGTCGGCCTGGACGACGCCGTCCTGACCGCGCCGGGCCGTACGGCTCTCGACGCACAGACGCTGGCGGTGGGGACGGACCTGCGCGCGGCGCGGCTGCGCGTACGGGGGCGGATCGATCTGCGCGGAGCGCGGATACCCGGTCAACTCAACCTCACCGAGGCGCGGTTGTCGCAGCCGGGCGGAGTGGCGCTGCGAGCGAGCAGCTGCGTCGTCGGCGAACTGTGGCTGCGCGCCGCGGCCCCGGTCGAGGGCTCGGTCAATCTGCGGCGCTCCCAGCTGGAGTTGCTGCACGTGGCGCCGGAGGTCTGGCCCGAGAGGGTCCATCTCGACGGGCTGACCTATGGGACGCTCGCCCCGCACGAGAGCGCCGAGCGGCGGCTGGCCGTGCTCGAACGGGACGTCGACGGCTATGTGCCGTACGCCTACGAGCAGTTGACCGCCTCGTACCGCAGGATCGGCGACGACGCGGCGGCCCGTACCGTACAGCTCGCGAAGCAGCGTCGGCAGCGCCGGGGGCTGGCCTGGTACGCCCGGCTGTGGGGGCATGTCCAGGACCTCACCGTCGGCTACGGTTTCCGGCCCATGCGCGCCGTGACCTGGATGCTGTCACTGCTGGCGGTGGCCTCGGCCGCGTACGCCGTGCGCCGACCACGCCCGTTGAAGGCCGACGAGTCCCCCGACTTCAACCCGGTCTTCTACAGCCTCGATCTGCTGCTGCCGATCATCGACTTCGGCCAGGAGCGGGCTTTCACACCCGAGGGCGGCTGGCATCAGGGGCTGTCGTACGTCCTGATCATCACCGGGTGGATCCTGGCCACGACGGTCATCGCGGGTGTGACACGCGCGGTCAGCCGGCAGTGATCGCCGACGGGTGTGCTCCGGAGGCCGGGAACTGTTGAAGATCATTGCACCATCGGCGCATACTCCAAGCTCGGAGCGGGCCGGGACCGGAAGAGGGCGGCGAAGTTGACGGAGGCAGTGGCCGGCGGGGCAGCGGCTGACCGCGCGGGGTCCAACTGGGCCGGGAACATCGTCTTCTCGGCCGACCGGGTGCACCGGCCGGACACGCTCGACGCGCTGCGCGCGATCGTCTCGGGCAGCCCCCGCGTACGGGCGCTGGGCAGCGGGCACTCGTTCAACCGCATCGCGGACACCGACGGCGCACTGGTCTCGCTCGCCGGGCTGCCCCGGACGGTCGACATCGACACGGCGGCCGGTACGGTCCGGGTCGGGGGCGGCGTACGGTACGCGGAACTCACCCGGCAGGTGCACGCCCAGGGTCTCGCCCTGCACAACATGGCGTCCCTGCCGCACATCTCGGTGGCCGGGTCGGTCGCCACCGGTACGCACGGATCCGGTGACACGGCCGGATCGCTCGCCACGGCCGTACGCGCCGTGGAAATGATCACCGCGGACGGTGACTCGCTGACGCTGGACCGCGAGAAGGACGGCGGGCGCTTCGCCGGTTGTGTGGTCGCGCTCGGCGCTCTCGGCGTGGTCACGTCGCTCACCCTGGACCTGGTACCGGCCTTCGGGATGCGGCAGTTCGTCCGTACCGGGCTGCCGCTCGCCGTGCTGGAGGAGCACTTCGACGCGATCACGTCGGCGGCGTACAGCGTCAGTCTGTTCACCGACTGGCGGGCCCCGTGCTTCGGCCAGGTGTGGCTCAAGCGGCTCGCCGACCCGGCCGCGGACTCCCCGGAGCCGGACTTCCCGTGGGCGGCCCGGGCGACCGAGGCCATGCACCCGGTGCCCGGCATGCCCGCGACGCACTGCACCGAGCAGCACGGGGTGCCGGGACCGTGGCACGCCCGGCTGCCGCATTTCCGCGCCGAGTTCACCCCCAGCAACGGCTCCGAGCTCCAGTCGGAGTATCTGGTGCCGCGCCGTCACGCCGTCGCGGCGCTGCGGGCGGTGGCCGCGCTGGGGACGGTGATGGCGCCGGTGCTCCAGGTCTGTGAGGTCCGTACGGTGGCGGCCGACGGACTGTGGCTGAGCCCGGCCGAGGGGCGGGAGACGGTCGCGCTGCACTTCACCTGGATCAAGGACACCGCCTCCGTGGTGCCGGTGATCAGGCGGCTGGAGGCGGCGCTGGAGGGGCTCGACGCACGGCCGCACTGGGGCAAGGTGTTCACGACGGCGCCCGCGGAACTGCGGGGCCGTTACGCGCACATGGCGGACTTCCTGGCGCTGCGCGGCTCCCTGGATCCGGCGGGCAAGTTCATGAACAACTTTCTGCGCCGGCTGCTGTCCGAGGACTGATCACGGCCTGCCGCCGCCTGGCCCTTTACGTTCGTTCCTGGCCGTTCCTGGCCGGAAGGTCATCGGCAGACGGCCGGAACGACGCCAATTTGCCAACACCGTTGCGCAATCCCTCGCCGAAGGCATCGACCGGTGGTATCTACAACATGGCCGCCACTCACCCCCCGCACCTCCCTCCACGCGCGGACGCACCACCGGACGCACCACGCGCACCCCCCATTCCCCGGCGGCCCAAAGGGAAGGCCCCGCCTTGCGAAGAAACGCCTCACGCCGTGCGCAAGCTCTCCTCAGTCTCCTGGTGTTCGCCATGACGGCGGCCCTGATGACGCTCACCCAGAGCGCCGCGACCGCCGCTCCGGCCACGCCCAGGGCTCCTGCCGCCCCCGCCGAGTCCAACGGCGGAGTCCGGATCATGCCCCTCGGCGACTCGATCACCCACGGTTTCAACGTCCCCGGCGGCTACCGCATCAACCTCTGGCAGCACCTCGCCGGCGGCGGTTACACGGTCGACTTCGTCGGCTCGCAGTTCAACGGCCCGCCGGAGCTGGGCGACCACGACCACCAGGGCCACTCGGGCTGGCGCATCGACCAGCTCCGTTCGAACATCGACGGCTGGCTCGCCGCCAGTGACCCCCGCACGATCATGCTCCAGATCGGCACGAACGACGTGAACCAGAACTACGACCTGGCGAACGCCCCGGCCCGGCTCTCCGACCTCATCGACCGCATCCTCCAACAGAAGCCGCGCATCGAGCTGTTCGTGGCGACGATCACCCCGGAGTCGAGCCCCGATCTGGAGGCCCGGGTCAAGACGTTCAACGCGGCGCTGCCCGGCATCGTCGACAGCAAGGGCCCACGCGTCCATCTGGTTGACATGTACAAGGCATTGACGGTCGCCGACCTCGCCGACGGCGTCCACCCCAACGCCGCGGGCTACGCCAAGATGGCGACCGTCTGGTACAACGCACTGCGCTCGGTGCCCGCCTCTCTCGTACCGCTCGACGCGTCCGGCCGGGGCGCGCTCGTCAACGCGGGATCCGGCCGCTGCCTCGACGTCGAGGGCGCCGTGACGACCGCGGGCGCGCGGACGATCGTCCACGACTGCCACCGCGGGACCAACCAGCAGTGGGCCCGTACGGCCTCCGGCGAACTGCGCGTGTACGGGGACCGCTGCCTGGACGCGCGCGGCGCCGCCACGGCCGACGGCACGCCCGTCATCATCTGGGACTGCCGCGGCACGGCCAACCAGCAGTGGCGCGTCAACCCCGACGGCTCCGTCGTCGGCGTCGCCTCCGGCAAGTGCCTGACACCGGCGGCGGGCGGTACGGCGAACGGTACGAGGCTGGAGCTGCGCACCTGCACGGGTGACGCCGGCCAGCGCTGGACCATGACCGCGTAATCGGCGGCGGCACGCCGGGCGCGCCGGATCCGGCCGCCCGGCGATGTCGTACCCGCGTGGAATCATGTCGCTCGACCGGATGTGGTGGACCACGAGAGGCGTCATGGACGACGGGGCAGGGGCCGGGCGCACGCCCGTACAGGTGCCGGTTCCGGTGCCGTTGGGCGGCGGCGCCCGTGCCGTACTCGACCGCGCCGACCGCCTCCTCGCCGCCGCGCGCCGGGTCGCCGGCGACCACGCGGACGTGACGAACGGCGTCCTGAAGGCCATCACCCCGCTGCGCGACGCGCTGGTCCGCCGGGAGTTGGAGGGCGTCCCCCTCTCGCGGCTCGCGGATGTGACCGAGGGCCGGCTCCGGCTCGGAGCGCTCGAACAGGCCGGGTACACGAACGTACGGAAGGTGCTCGACTCGTCGGTGTACGAGCTCTGCCACGTCCCTGGCATCGGCACGCGGAGCGCCGGACAGGCGATCGCCGCCGCGCGGGGGCTCGCGGACGCGATGGCGGAACACGTCGTCGTCCGCCTGGACGCGGACGACGCCGACGACGCCGACCCCCATTCGACGGCGCTGGTCGTCGCGTTGAACCGGATGGTGAACGCCGGTCCCGACATCCCCCGTGCGGTCGCCGCAGCGGAACGGATCGACGCCGAACTCACCCCGCTGCTGCCACCGGCCCGCCCGGCCGGCGACCGGCTGCGCATGCTGCTCACCGGCAAGCGCCGCAGACACCAGGCCCAGCGGGCCGTCCAGTCGGTCGACACGTTCCTCTCCGACGCCGCAGCCGACGAGGTCCCGCTCCTCCTCGCACAGGCGGCCACGGATCTGCTGCGGCCCGTCGCCGAGGCGGACGAGGCGTGGCTGGACTTCCAGGTACGTCCCGCGGACTATCTGGTCCTGCTCGCCGAACTCTCGGAGCCGTCCCCGCACCTGGACGCGGCCGAGGGCTTCCTGCCCGGCGACATCTCCGAACGCGTCCGCGCGCAGCGGCTGGACGACACCCACCGGCGGGTGTCGCTGCGCGGTTATCAGGCGTTCGGAGCCCGGTTCGCGCTGGCCCAGCGCCGGGTGCTCCTGGGCGACGAGATGGGGCTGGGCAAGACCATCCAGGCCATCGCCGCCCTCGCGCACCTCAAGGCGGAGGGGCGGACGCACTTCCTGGTGGTGTGCCCGGCCAGCGTGGTCATCAACTGGATCCGGGAGATCGAGTCCCGCAGCACCCTGCGCGCGTACCGGGTGCACGGCCAGGACCGCGGCGTGGCCCTGGCGCAGTGGACACGGCACGGGGACGTCGCGGTCACCACGTACGACGTGCTCGGCTCCCTCGCCGTCGACGACGGTACGGCGCTCGGCATGCTCGTCGTGGACGAGGCGCACTACGTCAAGAATCCCGAGACCCGCCGCTCGCGGACCGTCAAGAGCTGGGCGGCGCGCACGGATCACGTCCTGTTCATGACCGGGACCCCCATGGAGAACAGGGTCGGCGAGTTCCGCAGCCTGGTGGGCCATCTCCAGCCGGCGCTCGTCCCCGGCATCGGGTACCACGACGCGACCATCGGCTCCGAGAGCTTCCGCAAGGCCGTCGCGCCCGCGTATCTGCGCCGTAACCAGCAGGACGTGCTCACCGAGCTGCCCGAGCTGCAACAGGTGGACGAGTGGGAGGAGTTCAGCCCGGCCGCGCGCGCCGCCTACCGGCAGGCCGTGGAGGCGGGGAACTTCATGGCGATGCGCCGTGCCGCGTACGCCGACCCCGCCACGTCGGCCAAGCTGCGGCGGCTGCGTGAACTGGTCGCCGAAGCGGCGTCGAACGGTCTGAAGGTCGTCGTCTTCTCCTTCTTCCGCGATGTGCTGGCGGCGGCGGAGGAGGCACTCGGCACGAGGCCCGGCTCCGGGCCCGTGACCGGCCCGGGACCCGCCCCCGGCTCCCCCGCCGTCTTCGGCCCGCTCACCGGCCGGCTGCCGGCGGCCCGGCGGCAGGAGCTGGTGGACGGCTTCGCCGGCGCGTCCGGGCACGCGGTCCTGCTCAGCCAGATCCAGTCGGGCGGCACCGGTCTCAACCTGCAGGCCGCGTCCGTGGTCATCCTGTGCGAGCCGCAGGTCAAGCCCACGCTGGAGACCCAGGCCGTCGCGCGTGCCCACCGCATGGGGCAGCTCCGCCATGTGCGGGTCCACCGGCTGCTGACGGCGGACAGTGTCGACCAGCGCATGCTCCAGCTGCTCGGTACGAAGAAGCGTCTGTTCGACGCGTACGCGCGCCACAGCGAGGTCGCCGAGTCCATGCCCGAGGCGGTCGACCTCTCGGAGCAGTCGCTGGCGCGGCTGATCGTCGCGGAGGAGCAGGAGCGCATGGCGCTCGTCCCGCGCCCCGCTTCGCCCGCGGTCTGACGGACCGTCGTCCGGCCGGGGCACGCGCGTACTTGTTACCTGTGCGAAAACCGTTGACAACCTCCGGGCACGATTGCACCCTGTGAATCGCAAAAAAGTAAGCAAGTGACTCAAATTTTTAAGCTTCATCTCGCAACTTCATCGCACCGCCTCCCCCGCACCTCGTTCCCACCGGACAGAGGACTATATGAGACGGAAGCAGCTCCGCCCCACTCAGCCGTCGCGGCCCAGACCCACGCGGCTCGGCCGACGACTGATCACCGGCATCGTGATGGCCGGTCTGATCGTCGTCGGACTCACCCCCCTCTCGGCGACCGCGGCCGAGCGCCCCAACCAGTCGATCGGCAAGAGCGTGTCGGCGAGCGGGTCCGAGGGGAACCACCCGGCCTCCAACGTCACCGACGGCAACCAGGCCTCGTACTGGGAGGGACCGAACAACGCGTTCCCGCAGACGCTGAGGATCGACCTCGGCGAGAGCGTCTCCGTCGACCAGGTGGTGCTCAAGCTCCCCACCACCTGGGAGGCCCGTACCCAGGCCCTCAGCGTCCAGGGCAGCACGGACGGGAACAGCTACAACACCCTCTCCGCCGCGCAGGGACGGCTGTTCACCCCGTCCTCGGCGAACACCGTCACCATCGACTTCCCCTCCACCACCGTCCGTTACGTACGGCTGAACATCACCGGCAACACGGGGTGGCCGGCGGCGCAGATCTCCGAGTTCGGGATCTACGGTCCGGCGGCCGGCGATCCGGGCGACCCCGACCCCGGTGACGACGGCACCGATCTGGCGCGCGGCAAACCGATCGAGGCATCGTCCACGATCCACACGTTCGTCGCGGCCAACGCCAACGACGACAAGCTCAACACGTACTGGGAGTCCACCGGGCACCCGTCGAACCTGACGGTCAAGCTCGGGGCCGAGGCCGACATCACCTCCGTCGTGGTCAAGCTCAACCCCGACTCCGCGTGGGGCCCCCGGACGCAGAGCATCCAGGTGCTCGGCCGCGCCCAGGGCGCGACCGCCTTCACCTCACTGAAGGCCCGCGCGGAGTACGCCTTCAGCCCGTCGGGCAACCAGAACTCGGTACGGATCCCGGTCACCGGCCGGGTCGCCGACCTGCGGCTCCAGATCTTCTCCAACACCGGTGCGCAGGGCGGCCAGGTCGCCGAGCTCCAGGTCATCGGGCGGCCCGCGCCCAACCCGGACCTCACCGTCACCGCGCTCTCCTGGTCCCCCACCTCCCCGGTGGAGACCGACGCGACCACCGTGAGCGCGACGGTGCGCAACGTCGGCACGGCCGCCTCCGGCCCGACGACCGTCAACGTCAGCATCGGCGGAACGGTCGCGGGCAGCGCCTCGGTCGGCGCCCTCAACGCGGGCGCCTCGCAGATCGTCCAGGTCGCCGCCGGCAAGCGAGCCGAGGGCAGTTACAAGGTGACGGCGGTGGTGGACCCGACCGACACCGTCGTCGAGCAGGACAACGACAACAACAGCTTCACCGCGGCCGGATCGCTGGTCGTGGGGCAGGCCCCCGGCCCCGACCTCCAGGTGCTGAGCATCGGCTCCACACCGCAGAACCCCGCCGTCGGGGCGCAGGTCCAGTTCACCGTGGCGGTGCAGAACCGCGGCACCACCGCGACCGGCGCCACCACGGTCACCCGGGTGACCGTGGGCGGCACGACGCTCAACACGAACACCCCGTCGATCGCGGCCGGCGCGACGACGAACGTGAGCGTCAACGGCAGTTGGACCGCCACGAGCGGCGGCGCCAACATCGTGGCCACCGCCGACGCGACGAACACCGTGACGGAGACCAACGAGACCAACAACTCGTTCTCCCGCTCGATCGTGGTCGGGCGCGGGGCGGCGGTCCCGTACGTCGAGTACGAGGCGGAGGCCGGCCGGTACCAGGGCACCCTGGTGGAGGCCGACGCGGTGCGCACCTTCGGGCACACCAACTTCGGCTCCGAGTCCTCGGGCCGCAAGTCGGTACGGCTGACCAGCACGGGCCAGTTCGTGGAGTTCACCTCCACCAATCCCGCGAACTCGATCGTGGTGCGCAACTCGATCCCGGACGCCCCGAACGGCGGCGGCACCGAGGCCACGATCAGCCTGTACGCCAACGACACCTTCCTGAAGAAGCTGACCCTCTCCTCGAAGCACAGCTGGCTGTACGGGAACACGGACGGACCCGAGGCCCTGACGAACACGCCCCAGGCCGACGCCCGGCGGCTCTTCGACGAGGCCAACTCGCTGCTGTCCACGACCTATCCGGCGGGCACCAAGTTCAAGCTCCAGCGTGACGCCGGTGACAACGCGTCCTTCTACTACATCGACCTGATCGATCTGGAGCAGGTCGCGCCCCCGGCGAGCAAGCCGGCCGAGTGCACCTCGATCACGGACTACGGCGCGGTGCCGGGCGACGGGATCGACGACACGGCCGCCATCCAGGCGGCGGTCACGGCCGACCAGAACGGCACCATCGCGTGTGTCTGGATCCCGGCGGGCCAGTGGCGCCAGGAGAAGAAGATCCTGACCGACGACCCCCTGAACCAGGGGCAGTTCAACCAGATCGGAATCAAGGACGTCACCATCCGCGGCGCGGGCATGTGGCATTCACAGCTCTACACCCTGACCGAGCCGCAGAACGCGGGCGGCATCAACCATCCGCACGAGGGCAACTTCGGCTTCGACATCGACGACAACACCAAGATCTCGGACATCGCCATCTTCGGCTCCGGCCGGATCCGCGGCGGTGACGGCAACGCCGAGGGCGGAGTCGGCCTCAACGGCCGGTTCGGCAAGAACACCAAGATCTCCAACGTCTGGATCGAGCACGCCAACGTGGGGGCCTGGGTCGGCCGCGACTACGACAACATCCCGTCGCTCTGGGGCCCCGCCGACGGCCTCGAATTCACCGGCATGCGGATCCGCAACACCTACGCCGACGGCATCAACTTCACCAACGGCACGCGGAACTCCAAGGTGTTCAACTCCTCGTTCCGCACCACCGGCGACGACTCCCTGGCGGTCTGGGCCAACCGGTACGTCAAGGACACGTCGGTCGACGTCGCGCACGACAACTCCTTCACCAACAACACCATCCAGCTGCCCTGGCGCGCGACCGGCATCGCGGTCTACGGCGGTTACGACAACAAGATCGAGAACAACATCGTCTCCGACACGGCCAACTACCCGGGCATCATGCTGGCGACCGACCACGACCCGCTGCCCTTCTCCGGGCAGACCCTGATCGCCAACAACGCGCTCCACCGCACGGGCGGCGCCTTCTGGAACGAGGACCAGGAGTTCGGTGCCATCACCCTGTTCGCGGCGAGCCGGGACATCCCCGGCGTCACGATCAGGGACACCGACATCCACGACTCCACGTACGACGGCATCCAGTTCAAGACGGGCGGCGGCACCATGCCGGGCGTCGTGATCGACAACGTCAGGATCGACAAATCCAACAACGGCGCCGGCATCCTGGCCATGAGCGGCGCCCGCGGCAGCGCGGCCCTGTCGAACGTGACCATCACCAACTCGGCTGACGGCCATGTCGTCACCCAGCCGGGTTCGGGCTTCGTGATCACGGGCGGCCCGGCGGCGGCACCGGCGTCGGGCAGAGTGACGGGCGGTGGCCGACGGTAACCACGTAGGGCACACGGCAGGTGCGGACCGGGGACGACCCCGGTCCGCACCTGTTCCCGTCACTCCCGCGGCACGCGACAAACCCGGCGACGCGGGCGGTCATCCCCGGAATACTGCTCGGCCATGGATGAGGTCAATGTTGTCGTCGCCCATTCCGAGCGTGCGACCCTGCGCGTCGGCGATGTGTTCCTGAAGGTGGACGCCGATCAGGCGCGTATCGCCGTCGAGGTCGAGGCGATGGCCCTGACGCCGGTCCCGACCCCGGAGGTCCTCTGGCACAAGCCGCCCGTGCTCGCGATCGCCGCGGTGCCGGGGACGGCACTCGGCCGCCTCGGCGAGCCGTCGACCGCTTCCCCGGCGGCGTGGGCCGCGGCGGGTGCCGCCGTCCGGAAGTTGCACGACGCGCCGTTGCCGCCCTTCCCGGGCCGGGGAAGGGGCCTCGCCGAGTTGACGGTGGATCTCGACCACGAGTGCGAGCGGCTCGTGACGACCGGCGTCCTGCCCGCCGACCTGGTCACCCGCAACCGCCAGGTCGCCGAGGCGGCGCTGCGGCCGTGGACTCCCGTGTTCACGCACGGCGACCTGCAGATCACTCATGTGTTCGTCGACGGTGACGAGGTCACCGGGATCATCGACTGGTCCGAGGCGGGCCGGGGTGATGCCCTGTTCGACCTCGCCACCTTGACGCTCGGACACGAGGAGCACCTCGGTGATGTCGTCGACGGCTACGGCACCGACGTCGACCTCGACGTGATCCGCGCGTGGTGGTCACTGCGAAGCCTGCTGGTGGTTCGCTGGCTGGCCGAGCACGGCTTCGACCCGTTCGCGGCGGGCTGTGAGGTCGACGTGCTGAGATCCCGGATGCGGGGCTGACCGGGCCCGCTGCTGTGAGGGGAGTCGGCCTCGGGCGCGGAAGAAGCCCCGCTCCTGGGCCGGAACCAGGGTTCCGCACGGCACCATGCGGCCGCCCATAGGCTTACGACCCGGCCCCGGCGGATGACGCGCGACACCGCCGGCGGCAGTTGACGCCGGCCGTCCCTGTCCAGGCCGAGCGGACATCCGCCGGAGTGGGCGGACGCCGCCCGGACGCAGGTCGGGTCAGGTTCGCGCGCCGGTGTCCCGGCGCCCGTCTTCCGCGACTGCGGGCGATCCGCGGTGCCGTCGGCCGTACTCACGGCGGCACAACCGGTCATGGCAGCCGACCAAGTCGGCGTGGGACGCGTGACACGCCGCTGACCTCATGTGGTGCGGCCGGATTGGGACGCGCGTGGGATCGTGGGACGGGAGTCTGGGGCAGACGTCACGGGGGTGGAGTCTTGAACGGGCCAAAGACATCAGGGGAGTTGGCCGAAGTTCTGGCGGGGCTGAAGGAGCGCAGTGGCCTCAGCTACCAGGAGTTGGGGCGGCGGGTCTTCACGAGCAGTTCCACCCTTCACCGGTACTGCAACGGCAAGGGGACACCGGCGGACTTCGACCTCGTCGTCCGTATCGCCAAGGAGTGCGGAGCCGACGCGGAGGAACTCAACACGCTCCTGGGCTGCTGGAAGACCGCGACAGGGGAGGGCCGGGCCGAAGGACCCGTCCAAGCCCCGGCCGAAGCCCGGGCCGAAGTCCTTTCCGAAGTCCCGACCAGGAAGGGGCCGCCGCTCTGGGGCCTGAGGCTTCTCCTCGCCGGCGTCATGGCGCTCGTCGTTCTCGGCACCGCCGTCGCGAGCGCCCCGTTCGAGCCCGCGGTCCTGCCCGTGGCGGCGCCGGTCGGATCCACGAGCTGGACGCAGACACCGAGGCCCGTCGATCCGGAACTGTTCGGTGTGACGATGAACAGCTTCAGCGGGGCCATGCCCTCCTTCCGGACCGGTGCGCTGCGGCTGTGGGACAGCGAGACCCGCTGGGCCCAACTGGAGCCCGCGAAGGGTGAGTACGACTGGTCCACGCTCGACCGGCTCCTCGACGGCGCCGAACGGGAGGGTCTGCCCACGATGTTCGTCTTCGGCGCCACGCCCTCATGGGCCGCGCCGGACGCCCGGAAGGCCGCGTATCCGGAGAGTTCCCGAGCGGCACCACCGGACGACCTCGACGACTGGGACGCGTTCGTAGGCGCTCTCGTACAGCACGCGGGTGCCCGTATCGACGCCTACGAACTGTGGGCCGTGGCGAACCATGAGCACCACTACAACGGCAGCGTCAGGACACTTGTGGAGATGACCCGGCGCGCGAGCCGCATCATCCGGAAGGCTGACGCGAACGCGACCGTGGTGTGCCCCTCGATCACCGATCTGTGGGGAGCCGAGGCACACGAATTTCTGCTGCGGTTCGCCGAGTCGGGCGGCTACCAGCACTGCGACGCGGCGGGGATCAAGCTGTACCAGCGTCGGGTCACCGACCCCCCGGAGACCATGCTCGAAGCGGTACGCAAGGTCGATCGGACGTTCCACCGGGCCGGCTACCACCTACCCCTGTGGAGCACCGGCACGGTGCAGACCCTGCCACTGAACGATCCCCTGGACAAGGAGACGGCCGCCAACCACGCGGTCCGCTTCTATCTGACGGGCCTGTACGCCCGGAACCGGGACCTGGAACGTATGTACTTCTACGCATGGGGCAACGGCAAGATCCCCCTGGTCCTCCAGGCCGAGGGTCAACCACCCACCAAGGCCGGTGAGTTCGTCGCCCGCCTCCAGCGGTGGCTGGCCTCCGCGGACCTCCGCTCCTGCGGCCGGGGCCTCCAGATCGACCTGCCCGAGAACGTCTGGCAGTGCGAATTCCTCATCCCCGATGACCGGGGCACCCGCCGCCCGGCCCACATCCGCTGGACCCACACGGGCACAGCCGAAACCGACCTCGGCTCCGGCGCCCGCACGGTGGAGCACCTTGACGGCACGACACACGAGGTGGACGGCCGGGAGACGGTACCTGTCACGGGACGACCGATTCTGATCCGGTACGGCTGAGGGACCCCCGGCCCGGACCCCCGCCGGAGCACCGAATCCGGCACGCGGGGCCGCGCCGTACTTCGGTGGTCAGGGGGTCAGATCGCCGGCGTGGTCCTGCGACCGGTGGAGGCGCGGAGGACCACGGCGAGAGCGACCAGGACGATGCCGAACCAGACGACGCTCGTGACGCCCACATGGTCGGCGAACAGGCCGCCGATGAGGGCGCCCAGGGCTATGCAGGTGTTGTAGGCCATGGTGTTGAGCGACATCGCGGCCTCGAAGGTCTCGGGGGCCGCCGAGAGCGTCATGTTGATCTGGCTGAGCTGGACGACGCCGAAGGCGAGGCCCCAAAGGATCATGGCGGCGATCACGCCGACGTCGTACGTGCCGATGGTCAGCAGCATGACGAGTGCCGCGATCATGATCAGGCCGCCCACGATGAAACTGCCCCGCAGGCTCTTGTTGACGGTCTGGCCGCCGATGAAGTTGCCGATCGCGCCGCCGGTACCGAAGACGATGAGGACGACGGTGATGAAGCCGACGGTGGCGGACGTACTGTCCTCGAGATAGGGCCGTACGAACGTGTAGGCACCGAAGTGGCCGAGGACGAAGAACACGACCATGACCAGGACCAGACGCAGCGGCACGTTCCTGACGGGTAGTTCGAAGACCTCGCGGACCGAGACCGCGTTGGCCGACGGGAGCGACGGGAGCGTGACGGCAACCGCGAGGAACACCAGAGCGCTGAGCCCGGCCCAGATCAGGAAGGTGGTGCGCCAGTCGCCGGCGCTCTCCAGCAGCGTGCCGAGCGGGATGCCGACGACGGTGGCGATCGAGATTCCGGACATCACGACAGCGGCAGCCCGGTTGGCGTGCGCCGGCGGGACGATGCGCATGGCCATGCTGACGCCGATGGCCCAGAAGACGCCACTCGCGAAGCCCATGATCAGGCGGGTGCCCAGGATCAGCGGGTAGTTCGGGGCGATCGCGGTGATCAGGTTACCGACGGCCAGGACTGCCAGCAGGGTCGTCAGCAGCCGGCGCCGGTTGACGCGCCGGGTCCATGCCACGATGAACGGCACACCGAGACCTGCCGCGAGACCCTGCGCCGTGACCATGAGGCCAACCGAGCCCACGGAAACCCCAAGGCTCGCGCTGAGCGGGGTGAGCAGGCCGATCGGCATCAGTTCGGTGGTGAGGAAGATGAACAGACTGGCGGTGATGGCGGCCACACCCAGCCATCCCCGGGTCGGGGACACCTGCTTCTGCGGTGTGACGGGGGAGTTTGTCTCGTCCTGCATACTCATGTCGACTCTCTAAATGTGGTCATGCGTGGTACGCGAATGCCTCTCGGCGCCGGCGTCCAACGAGTTCGGTCCGCGTGGGCGCGGCTGACCGAGCACAACGGCCAGGAAGACGACGACCATGCCGACGATCTGGAGGGCCGACAGCGTCTGGTCCTTGACGAGGTAGCCCAGCAGGGTCGCCACGACCGGGCTGCCCAGTGCGAGGAAGGAGACCGCCACAGCCGGCAGGCGTTCGATGCCCCGGAACCATGCGATGTAGCTCAGGATCGCGCCCAGGGTGATGAGGTGGGCGAACCCGATGACATTGGAGCGGGTGAGACCGTCGGGAAGGTCTTCCAGCGACAGCCAGAACGGCAGCAGGACCAGACCGCCCGCTGTGAGTTGCCACCCGGTGAACGCGAGCAGGCCGACGCCCTCCGGCCGTCCCCACCGCTTGGTCAGTGTGATGCCCGAGGCCATGCACAGCGCTCCGCCGACCGCGGCGAGGAGTCCGGTGGTGTCGAGCGACGCCGTGCCTCTGAAGACGAGCAACGCCACTCCCCCGATGCCCATCGCGCAGGCCAGGGCGTGGACGGGTCTGATCCTCTCGCCGAGGAAGAGGGCGGCGAGGATGATCACGAACATGGGCTGCGCGGACATGACCATGGCCGCGATGCCACCGGGCACTCGGTAGGCCGCGACGAAGAGCAGGAAGTTGAAGGCGCCGATGTTCAGACCACCCAGCACCAGCGCGCGCCACCACCAGATGCCGACGGGAAGTTTCCGGCCGACGGCCAGCAGCACCAGACCGCCGGGCAGGGCCCGCATGGTGGTCGCCAGGAGCGGCCGGTCCTGAGGGAGCAGCTCGGTGGTCACCAGGTAGGTGCTGCCCCAGACCGCCGGAGCCAGGCCGGTCAGGGCCACCGTGAGCACCTTGTGCCTGTTCTTCATCTCGCCTCACAACCCGTGGGATTGACCGTGGTTCCTGGCATCTGTCCGGCCTGCTCAGTCGAAGATCGGCATCCAGCTCGGAACGCGATGGCGTGGTGGTCATGGCGGGCGCTCGTCCTTTCGGTGTCACGGGCGCGATGGCGCGTGCGGGCATGCCTCGGCGCTGTGCGCCCTGGTGCGGGAGGTGGCGGAGGAGCGGCTTCCGGGCATGCCGGACAGGCTCCGATCGGGGCCGCCCGGCGGAGTCGGCCCGATCGGGGACGATCCCGCCGTGTGCGGTCGTCATCAGTGTCGGGCCGGGGAGATCGATGAGTCCAACACATGCTTGTCACGCGATGAATCTCGTATCACGATGGATCCATGGAGCTCCAGCAGATGCGGTACGTGATCGCCGTGGCCGAGATGAACAGCTTCACGAAGGCTGCCCAACGCTGCCTTGTGGTCCAGTCCGCACTCAGCCACCAGATCGCGCGCCTGGAGAAGGAGTTGGGTGCGAGGCTCTTCGAACGCACCAGCCGCCGCGTCCGATTGACCCCGGCGGGCGCGGCCTTTCTGCCCGCCGCCCGCCAGTGCCTCGACGCGGCGGAGCGGGTCGCCGCCGAAGTCGCGGCGGCCGTCGGGGAGGTACGCGGACGGCTCGCGGTGGGGCTGATCCCCAGCGTGGCCGCCGTGGACATTCCCGCTGTCCTCAGGGAATTCCACCGGCGCCATCCGAAGGCCCGGATCAGCCTCAGTGTGGGGGCGAGCGACGAGCTCGCCGAGCAGGTCAGGCAGGGCGATATCGAGGTGGCCTTTCTCGGCATCCCGGTCACGGCCCGCCCCCGGGGCGTCATGGCCCGGAAGCTGGCCGAGGAGCGGCTGGTCGCCGTGGTCTCCCCGGATCACCCGCTCGCCGGCGAGACCTCGGTCGACCTCCGTCGGCTGTCCTCGGAGGTGTTCGTGGACCTCCCGGCGAAGACCGCCGGCCGGGCCCAGTCCGACCTGGCCTTCACCGCCGCCGGCCTCACCCGCGAGGTCGCCTTCGAGGTGACCAACGCGGACTACCTGACCCGTCTGGTCGGCGCGGGCCTTGGCGTGGCCCTGCTCCCGCCCACGTATGCCGAGGGCCTGGCCGGGATGACCACGATCGAGGTCACGGACGCACCGGCCCGCGCCGAGTATGTGATCTGGGGCCGGGAGAACCGCGCCCCGGCGGCCAACGCATTCCTGGAGCTGCTGGGCATCGAGGAGGAGTGAACCTCTTGCCGGGCAAGATCCCGGGCACACGAAGAACTCCCAGCCCGGACGAATCCGTGCTGGGAGCTTTTTCTGGTCTGGCTGGTGTCCGAGGGGGGACTTGAACCCCCACGCCCGATAAAGGGCACTAGCACCTCAAGCTAGCGCGTCTGCCATTCCGCCACCCGGACGAGTGGTCGAACCTCGGCGTTTCCGCCGGGCTGACGTAAAGAACGATACCAGGGCCCGGGAGTGCTCTTCACCCGCATATCCCATGGTCCGGGGCGCACGGACGGATCTTCGCCGCTCCGTGCGGCCCGGCTCGCCGCGGTTACGGCTTCGGCTCCTGCGAGATGCGCACCAAGTTGCCCGAGGGGTCGCGGAACGCGCAGTCGCGGGGGCCCCAGGGCTGGTCCATGGGCTCCTGGAGCACCTCGGCGCCCGATGCCCGCAGCTTCTCGAAGGTCGCGTCGAGGTCGTCGGTGCGGAAGATGAGCTGGGTGAGGACGCCCTTGGTGAGCAGTTCCTGGAGGGCGTCGCCGTCGGCCTGGGAGCGGCCGGCGTGCGGTTCCGAGAGGACCAGTTCGAGGCCGGGCTGGGTCGGGCTGCCGAGGGTGACCCAGCGGAAGTCGCCCGAGGAGACGTCGTTGCGCATCTCGAAGCCGAGCGCGTCGCGGTAGAAGGCGAGCGCCTCGTCGGGGTCGTTGACGGTGATGTGGCAGTACTGGAGTGCGATGGTCATACCGTCAACGCTAGGCCGCGGCCTTGCCGCCCGCTTCTCGGATCCTGCTCGGTGCGTCCCTGGTCGGCCGGGTGCGTACCCTCGCCACGCATTCGGGCATCGCCGTCACGGCGCCGTGCTCGCGGGCGGCGTACGCGCGCGGTGTCTCGCCCAGGATCTCGGTGAAGCGCGAGCTGAACGAGCCGAGCGACGTACAGCCCACGGCCATGCACGCGTCGGTCACGCTCGTGCCCGTGCGCAGCAGCGCCATGGCGCGCTCGATGCGGCGGGTCATGAGGTAGCTGTACGGGGTCTCGCCGTAGGCCGCGCGGAACCGCCGGGAGAAGTGCGCCGGGGACATCAGCGCGTGCCGGGCCATCGTGGGCACGTCGAGCGGGCGTGCGTACTCGCGGTCGATCAGATCCCGGGCCCGCCGCAGGTGCGCGAGGTTGGCGAGATCGTTCGGGTTCATGGGTACGACGCTACACCGGCCCACTGACAGCCCGGCCGGCCTGCGGAGATGCCCGGCCGGGGGACGGCTGGGGAATCGGCTGAGGAGGGGTCCGGCGACCTCAGCCGATTCCGGTTCAGGGCCGTTCAGGGCCGTTCAGGGCCGTACCGGAGCCACCGTCACGGCATCAGGTGGTAGTCCGGGAAGTTGCCCGGCGGGCGCTCCCCGTCCGGGCCGATGGTGACCGCCTTGACGAGCAGTTCGCCGCCGACGAAGGCGCCGCGCCAGGAGGAGCCGAAACCGCCGAACAGTTCCTCGCGGTCGCCGCGGGAGCGGGGCCGCCCGTGGCCGACCTTGAAGGCGCGTATCTGGGGTGACAGGCGCGCGTAGGTGTCCGGGTCGTCGGTCGCCAGCGTCGCGGCCAGTGCCCCGTTGGAGGCGTTCATCGCGGCCAGGAGTTCCGCCTCGGTGTCGACCAGGACGATCGTGTCGACCGGCCCGAAGGGCTCCGCGTGGTGCAGCGGCGAGGACGGCGGCGGGCCCAGCAGCGTCACCGGCGCGAAGTAGGCGGAGGTGTCCTGGCCGGGCAGGAAGCGCCCGTCGTCGAGCGATCCGTGGTGGAGGGGGACGGCGCCGCGGTCGATGGCCTCGGCGACCTGGTCGTCCAGTTCCTTGGCCTTGGCCGCGTTGATGAGCGGGCCGAAGTCCAGTTCGGGCAGCGGGTCGCCGGGGTGCTCGACGGCCAGCGGGTGCCCCAGCCGGATGGAGCGTACGGCGGGCAGGTAGGCGCCGAGGAAGTCCGCGAACAGCGAGCGCTGGACGACGAAGCGCGGGTACGCGGTGCAGCGCTGCTTGCCGTAGTCGAACAGCTTGGGGATGACGGCGGTGAGCGCGTCCCAGTCGGTGTGGTTCCAGATACCCCAGGTGTTGAGGCCCTCCTGTTCGAGGATGTGGCGCTTGCCGAGGTCGGCGACCGTGGTGGCGATCCGGGCGCCGGTGTCGCGGCCTCCCACGAAGGAGACGCAGCCGATCTCCGGCGAGCGGACGAGGGCCTCGGACAGCTCGCCGCCGCTGCCGCTGACCAGCGTGATCGGCAGTCCCTCGCGGACGGCGAGAGCGGCGGCCAGGGTGAGACAGGCGACGCCGCCGTCGGTGGGCGCCTTGGCGATGACCGCGTTGCCGGCCAGGGCCTGGACGAGCATGGCGTGGACGAGGACGGACATCGGGTAGTTCCAGCTGGCGATGTTGGAGACCGGGCCCGGCAGCGGGCCGCGGCCCTCCAGCATGGGTTCGACGCCCTCCACGTACCAGCGCACGCCGTCGATCGCCCGGTCGACGTCCGCCTGGGCCAGGCGCCAGGGCTTGCCGATCTCCCAGACGAGGAGCAGGGCGAGCAGTTCGCGGTGCTCGGTCAGGGCGTCGAGGGTGGCGGAGACACGGGCGCGGCGCTCGGGCAGCGGGACGTGCCGCCAGGCACGGTGCTGGTCGAGCGAGGCGCGTACGGCCCGCTGGGCGGTCTCGGCGTCGAGCCGGGGCGGCCCGGCGATCGGGCTCCCGTCGACGGGGCTGTACGCGGGGAGGGTACGGCCGCCGGACTGCCAGGAGGCGGCCCAGAGGTTGAGGACGTGGTCGTCCCGGAAGGCCTCGGGGGCGACGGCGAGAGAGTGCTGCCAGGCGTCGGACCAGGC
>NZ_JAAPBF010000057.1 GCF_022695985.1 Streptomyces sp. NP-1717
GCCGGCTCGGTGTCGACGACGCGCTCGACCAGGCGCTGTGGCGCGACCCGCCGATGAACAACATGCCGGCCCGGTACGCCCTGCACGACACGGAGCTGGGCGGCCGGTTCATCCAGCGCGGCGACTGCCTCATCCTCGGGCACGCCGCCGCCAACGACGACCCCGCGATCCGCCCCGACGAAGGCGACGAGGAGCCGGGCAACCGCGCCCACCTCGCCTTCTCGGCCGGACCGCACGTCTGCCCGGCGCAGGTACCGGCGCGGCTCATCACCCGTACGGCGGTGAACACCGCGCTGAACCTGCTGCCGGACATGAAGCTCGCCGTCCCGGCCGAGGAGGTGACCTGGCGGCCGTCGCCCTGGACGCGGATCCCCGTCGCGCTCCCGGCACGTTTCTCGGCGGCCCGGATACCCGTCCGCACTGGCCGGGGGTAGTCCCGGGCGGCCGGGGCGCCCGAAGCGGCCCGGTACCGGCGGAAGTCGCCCGGGGATCCGCACCCCACCAGTCCGAGTTCTGGAGAAGACATGACCACGCAAGCGGCAGCCTCGTCCGAGGCGGAGATACCGGTCGTCACCCTCGACCCGCACGGCAGCGACCACCACGGCGAGGCGGCCAGGCTCCGCGAACTCGGCCCCGTGGTCCGTATCGAACTGCCCGGAGACGTCATGGCGTGGTCCGTGACCGACCACGCCCTGCTGAACGACATGATCGCCGACCCGCGTTTCAGCAAGGACTGGCGCAACTGGAACGCCGTCCTGCGCGGCGAGATATCCGACGGCTGGCCGCTCATCGGCATGGTGAAGGTCACCAACATGGTCACCTCGGACGGCCAGGAACACCGCAGGCTGCGGAAGCTGGTCACCCAGACGTTCACGCCCCGCCGGGTGCAGGAGCTGCGCCCGCGCATCGAGGAGATCGTGGGCGAGCTGCTGGACGCGCTGCCTTCGCACGCGGAGGCCGACGGCAGCGTCGACCTCCGGCGCCACTTCGCCCACCCCGTGCCGATGCGGGTGATCTGCGAACTGTTCGGCGTCCCCGAGCACGAGCGGCCCCGGCTCAAGGAGCTGATGGACAACATCTTCCGCTCCGACCTGGGGCCGGAAGAAGTGACGGCCAGTCAGATCGAGCAGTACCAGCTGCTCGCCCGGGTCGTCGACAACTGCCGCCGGAACCCCGGCTCCGACCTGACGAGCGCGCTCATCGCCGCCCGCGACGCGGACCCCGACTCGCTCAGCGAGGAGGAACTGGTCGGCACACTGCTGCTGATGCTCTCCGCGGGCCAGGAGACCACGCTCAGCCTGATCACCAACGCCGTACGCGCCCTGCTCACCCACCCCGACCAGCGCGCCCTCGCCGAAGGGGGCGACGAGGCGGTCTGGGCGGACGTGGTCGAGGAGACCCTGCGCTGGGACGCCCCGATCGGCAACTTCCCCTTCCGCTATCCCCTGGAGGACGTGGAGATCGCGGGCGTACGCATCCCCAAGGGAGAGGCGATCATGGCCCCGTACAGCGCGGTCGGCCGCGACAGGGCCCAACACGGCGAGTCCGCCGACGAGTTCGACATCACCCGGGAGCAGCGCAAGCACCTGGCGTTCAGCCACGGCCCGCACTTCTGCCTCGGGGCCCCGCTGGCCAGGCTCGAAGCGGCCCTGGCGATACCG
Source organism: Streptomyces sp. NP-1717 (assembly GCF_022695985.1). GTDB lineage: Bacteria > Actinomycetota > Actinomycetes > Streptomycetales > Streptomycetaceae > Streptomyces. Next base: position 1,662 of record NZ_JAAPBF010000057.1, read on the forward strand.
GCGGTCTTCACGAGGTACCCGGAACTGGCACTGGCCGTCGACCCGTCGGACCTGATCCCCGTACCCTCACTGTTCTCCAACAGCTCGGCCACGCTCCCGGTGCGCCTGAAAGCCTGACCTCCCGTCCCGGCCCGCGCAGACCCGCGCAGACCCGCGCGGACCCGCCCGGACGGCCTTCCGGGCCTCTACGGTGGACAGTGGCGGCGCGACGAGAGGGCGGGTCCATATGCCCCGCTACCCGGCGGTGCTCCAGGAGGTGGCGCGGGTGCTGCGCCCCGGCGGGGTGTCCGTGCACATCGGAGTCCACCCCTGCTTCTGCGGAGGCTTCGCCGGCCGGGCCGGGCGAAAGCGTTAAGAAGGATCATCATGTGTACGCGGTCGTGGTGCGCGTCCTCGCGCCCCACGAACGTGTGAACCCGGGCCTGATGCCCGCTTCTCTGTCACTCCACGCAACCGGCATGCAATACATTGCGGACGTAATCATCGTTGTTTGTCGTGCTTTGCCCTGCCCGCACAGGCGAGTTCGCCGCTGCGGTCGGTGACTGAACTGGAGTTGGTGTGGCCGCACAGCCCGGATATGAGGTCGACGCGCCGCAGGAGAGGGACGACGACTCGTACGCGAACGAACTGCCGGTACGGCGCAAGCGGCCCGGCACCGTCGTCATCAAGTGGCTGACCAGTACCGACCACAAGACGATCGGGACGCTGTATCTGATCACGTCGTTCGCGTTCTTCGTGATCGGCGGAGTGATGGCGCTGGTCATGCGCGCCGAACTGGCGCGTCCCGGACTGCAGATCGTGTCGAACGAGCAGTTCAACCAGGCGTTCACGATGCACGGCACGGTCATGCTGCTGATGTTCGCGACGCCGCTGTTCGCCGGATTCACCAACTGGATCATGCCGCTCCAGCTCGGCGCGCCGGATGTCGCCTTCCCCCGGCTGAACATGTTCGCCTACTGGCTCTATCTGTTCGGCTCGACCATCGCGGTCGCCGGTTTCATCACCCCGCAGGGCGCGGCCGACTTCGGCTGGTTCGCCTATTCGCCGTTGTCCGACGCGGTCCGTTCACCGGGTGTCGGCGCCGATCTGTGGATCATGGGTCTGGCCTTCTCCGGCTTCGGCACCATCCTCGGTTCGGTCAACTTCATCACCACGATCGTCTGTATGCGCGCGCCCGGCATGACGATGTTCCGGATGCCGATCTTCTGCTGGAACGTGCTGCTGACCGCGGTGCTGGTCCTGCTCGCCTTCCCCGTCCTCGCCGGCGCCCTGCTCGCGCTGGAGGCCGACCGGAAATTCGGCGCGCACATCTTCGACGCCGCCAACGGCGGCGCGTTGCTCTGGCAGCACCTGTTCTGGTTCTTCGGGCATCCCGAGGTCTACATCATCGCCCTGCCCTTCTTCGGAATCGTCACCGAGATCATTCCGGTGTTCAGCAGGAAACCGATCTTCGGCTATATCGGGCTGGTCGGCGCGACCATCGCCATCGCGGGTCTCTCCGCCACCGTGTGGGCCCACCACATGTTCGTCACCGGCGGTGTGCTGTTGCCGTTCTTCTCGTTCATGACGTTCCTGATCGCGGTCCCCACCGGTGTGAAGTTCTTCAACTGGATCGGCACGATGTGGAAAGGCTCGCTGTCTTTCGAGACACCGATGCTCTGGTCGATCGGATTCCTCGTCACGTTCCTCTTCGGTGGTCTGACCGGCGTCATCCTGGCGTCGCCGCCGATGGATTTCCACGTCTCCGACTCGTACTTCGTGGTCGCGCACTTCCATTACGTCGTCTTCGGCACGGTGGTGTTCGCGATGTTCGCCGGTTTCCACTTCTGGTGGCCGAAGATGACGGGCAAGATCCTCGACGAACGGCTCGGGAAGATCACCTTCTGGACGCTGTTCGTCGGATTCCACGGCACGTTCCTGGTGCAGCACTGGCTGGGCGCGGAAGGCATGCCGCGCCGTTACGCGGACTATCTCGCCGTCGACGGCTTCACCACGCTGAACACCATCTCCTCGATCAGCTCGTTCCTGCTGGGCCTGTCGATGCTGCCGTTCTTCTACAACGTCTGGAAGACCAGCAAGTACGGGAAGAAGGTCGAGGAGGACGACCCCTGGGGCTACGGCCGCTCTCTCGAATGGGCGACATCCTGCCCGCCGCCCCGGCACAACTTCATCACGCTGCCGCGCATCCGCTCCGAATCGCCGGCGTTCGACCTGCACCACCCCGAGGTGTCCGCTCTCGACGAGACGCACAACGCGGGCCGGCGGGACGTCGTGGAACCCGGGAAGGGCGCCGCCGCTCCCTTGGGAGACGACAAGGGCCCGTCGTGACCGGCGAGTCCACGCCCACGCCCGGCGAGGCGTCGTCAGGCATCCAGCAGTTGGAGGGCTACCTGCTGGCGCAGAGCCGGGTGCGGGAGGCCCGCACCCACGCCGTGCTCTTCGCCGACCGCATGCCCTGGCTGACCAGCGCGCAGCACGAGGAGATCGTCAGCCTCTACACCCAGGACCACATCGCCATGTCCCGCCGGGCGCTGGAGGCGGTCGTGGCGCGCGCGGGGGAGCTGAGGACGGAGTACACGGAGCGGTACGAACTCCTCAAGCGCCGGCTGCTCTGCGCCTACCTCGCCGCCCTGATCGGCCTCGGGTGCGTGTTCCTCTGGCACTTCCCGCGCTGACGGCCCGTCCGGGCGGTCCGGCCCGGCGCGCGGGCGCGTGGTCAGTGCAGTGAGTGGACCACGGCGTGGCCCTTGCCCCGCCCGATCATCCACTTGTTGACCGGAGTCGTGATCAGGAACGCGACGGCGAAGCCGCCGAGGAGCGCGTACCAGAACAGTCCGTCCGACAGGTGCGCGTCCATCGCTCCGGGGGTGAGCGCGATGATGCCGTTGTCGACGAGTTCCATGACGGCGATGGAGACGGTGTCGGCGGCCAGCGCGATCCTGATGGCCGACTTCCAGTCGAGGCCGGCCCTGCGGACCGCGAACAGGGTGAAGGAGTAGCCGAAGACGAAGGCGAGGGAGATCGCCAGGACCATCGTCGGCACGTTGCCCCACAGCAGGGCCGTGCCGATGACCATGCCGAGGATCTCGCCGATGGCGCACCCGGTCAGACAGTGCAGCGTCGCCCTGACCGCCATGCCCCACGACGCGCCGCCGCCCGAGCCCGTTCCGGCCGCCGTATGTTCCGCGTGGTCGTGATGGTCCATGGATCTCGACCTCTTTCCGGTTCCGTAGGGAGGCCCCCGTCATGGCCCGACACGGTGCGAGTGTATACCCCCCTGGGGTATTAGTGAAGTCATACCCCAGGGGGATCGTCGCGGACTGACGGTGGACTGACGGCGGGCTGATCAGAGTCGGCCGAGGATCCTGTTCAGCTGCTCGACCTCGGCCGTCTGGGCCTCGATCACCTCGGCGGCGAGCTTCTTCGCCGTGGTGTTCTCGCCGTTCTTCCGCTGGTCACGGGCCATGGCGATCGCCCCGTTGTGGTGCTCGATCATCAGCCGCGCGAACTTCTCGTCGAACTCGGCGCCCTTGGCGGCGGTCAGCTCCCGCATGTCCCGGCCGGACATCATGCCCGCGGCGTGACCCGAGCCGGACGTGTCATCGGAGCCGCCCGAGCCGTGGTCCATGCCGGGCATGCCGCTTTCGGCCGCCTCCGGCTCGCCCCATGCCCTGAGCCAGGAACGCATGGTGGTGATCTCCGGGCCCTGCGCCTTCTCGATCTCTCCGGCCAGGGCCTTGATCTCCGTGCCGGCGGCACGGCCGTCGGCCAGCTCGGACATCTCCACGGCCTGCTGGTGGTGCGGGATCATCCCCTGGGCGAAGGCGACGTCCGCGTCGTTGAACGGGCGCGCGGCGGATTCGCCCCCGTGGTCCATGCCGTTCATGTCGTCGTCGCTGCCGCACGCGGCCAGCAGGAGGGCGGCGGCGGTGATCGCGCCCGCGACGGCGATGCGGCGCTTCGGGGTGTGTTCGGTGGCGCGCTTGGCGGAACTCATATCGGTACAACCTTGTGGTCGGTCTTACGGATGTGTGGGTACGCGGCCTCGGGTCCGTGAGGACGGCTCGGCCTATATCCGCAGGACCGACAGTGACGCCAAGTCCGGAGTACGGGGCGGGGAGTTGGGCCGCGGCTCGACGGCGAGCCCCGCGAGAGCGCCGGTGAGCGCTCCCGGCCGCCGGGCGGAGGCCGTCGGGAGCGGCGCCGAGAGCGCCCACGTACCGAGCACCGCCACGCACAGCGAGGCCATGTCCATGCCCATGCCGTCCATGCCCATGACCTGCTCGCCGGCCGGGGCCGGGTGGGGGAGGGGCCGCCCCGGTGAAGGGGCCGCTTCGGCGGAGGCGTGGGTCATCAGGTCCGCCCCTGGGCCGTACGCCTCGTCGGGGTGCCCGAGCGTATGCATGGCGAACAGGCCGACCGCGAGCACGGCGACCAGCAGCAGGCGCGCCCTCGTCGTCGAACCCCGCCTGTTCCGGGACGAGTTCGACCCCGGCCGCGAAGCTCGTTCGCGGATCCTGTCGACCTGAACGTCGCAGTGGCGGTGGGACGTCACGTGCTCAACCCCCTTCCGCCTCGTCCGGCCGCGACCTCCGTACGATGGTCGACCGCCACGAAGGGTGAGTCGGAGCGTAACTGCTAAGCAGTTTAGTGGCAACGCGAGAGGGGATGAGGAGACATAGGATGGGCGGTCGCGGTCACCGACGACGGAGGGCCGTACGGCCGGCGGGCCGGGGCGAGGGGAGCGGGGCGTTGCGTCAACTCGGCGAGCTGGAGGCGGAGATCATGCACCGTCTGTGGTCCTGGGGGCGGCCCGCGACCGCGCGCGACGTGCTTACGGACATCAACACAGAGCGGCCCATCGCCTACAGCACCGTCAAGACCGTGGCCGACATCCTGTACCGCAAGGGCATGCTCCGGCGCGAGAAGGAGGGGCGGGCCTGGCTGTACGAGCCGACCTGCACGCGCCAGCAGTACACCGCGGCGCTCATGCAGGAGGCGCTCGGCTCCAACCCCGACCCGGCGGGCGCCCTCCTCAGCTTCGTGGAGCGGATCTCACCGGGCGAGGCCGACGCGCTCCGCGAAGCCCTGCGGGTGGCCAGGCGGCGCAAGGGCACCTCGTGAACACGACCGCCGTGCTGACCGGCCACGCCCTCCTGACGGGGACCGTGGCCCCTTACCTCCTGGCGCGGGCCCGGTGGCTCCACCGCGCACCGACGGCGGCGATCACCGCCTGGCTCGGGCTGGCCGCGACCTTCGTCGTCTCACTCGCGCTGGCCTGCTACCACCTGCTGCTGACCGGGCCGCACGTCCACGACGGTCTCGTCGGCCTGCTCACCGCGTGCGGCCTGATGACGGGCGGCCCGGCACGGGGCACGCCGCCGACACCCGGCGACCTCGCGGCCGTCCTGCTCCCGGCGGCCCTCGTGCTGCTCCCGGCGGTCTGTCTCACGCGGATCTCGTGGCGCGCGCACCGCACCCGGCGCCGGCAGCGCGACATGCTCGCCCTCGTCGGCACGCCCTCGCCCCGGTACGGCGCGACGATCGTGGAGCACCGGGTGCCCGCCGTCTACTGCCTGCCCGGCCGCGCCCCGCGCATCGTCGTCACCAGCGGCGCGCTGCGGGCCCTCTCCGACGAGCAACTGCGCGCCGTACTCGCGCACGAGGACGCCCACATCAAGGGGCGCCACCATCTGGTGCGCGCCGCCGTGGCGGCCTTCGCGCGCGCCTTCCCGTTCCTGCCGCTCGCCCGGCTGGCCCAGGAGCAGACGGCGCTGCTCCTGGAGATGGCGGCGGACGACCGGGCCCTGCGCGGTCACCCGCGAGAGGCGCTCGCCGCGGCCATGTACGAGGTCGCGGCCGGCCAGACCCCGCACCTCGCGATGGGCGCGGGCGGCTCCGGCTCGCTCATCCGGATGCGCCGCGTCCTGGACCCGCCGCCGAAGCCCCGCCGCGCGACGGCCCCGGCCGTCGTCCTGGCCTCGGCCGCCGCCCCCCTGGTGCCGCTGCTGATCGCCTGCGGCCCGATGCCCTGACCCCGGTCAGGCCCGCCCGTTCAGCACTCGATGATGTTCACCGCGAGGCCGCCCCGCGCGGTCTCCTTGTACTTGACCGACATGTCGGCGCCCGTGTCCTTCATCGTCTTGATGACCTTGTCCAGGGACACCTTGTGGCTGCCGTCGCCGCGCAGCGCCATCTTCGCCGCCGTCACCGCCTTGACCGCCGCCATGCCGTTGCGTTCGATGCACGGGATCTGTACGAGGCCGCCGACCGGGTCGCAGGTCAGGCCGAGGTTGTGTTCCATGCCGATCTCGGCGGCGTTCTCGACCTGTTCGGGGCTGCCGCCCAGGACCTCCGCGAGGGCGCCCGCCGCCATCGAGCAGGCCGAGCCGACCTCGCCCTGGCAGCCGACCTCGGCGCCCGAGATGGAGGCGTTCTCCTTGAAGAGCATGCCGATCGCGCCGGCGGCGAGCAGGAAGCGGACGACGTCGTCGTCCTTCTCGGCGTCCGTGTGGCCGGCCGCCGCGAAGTTCAGGTAGTAGTGCAGCACCGCCGGGATGATGCCCGCCGCGCCGTTGGTGGGGGCGGTGACGACCCGGCCGCCCGCCGCGTTCTCCTCGTTGACCGCCATCGCGTAGAGGGTGATCCACTCCATCGCGCGGGCGGCCGGGTCACCCTCGGCGCGCAGCTGCCGGGCCGAATTCGCCGCGCGGCGGCGGACCTTGAGGCCGCCGGGCAGGATGCCCTCGCGCGCCATGCCGCGTGACACACACGCCCGCATGGCCCCCCAGATCTCCAGCAGACCCTCGCGGATCTCGGTCTCCGTGCGCCACGCCTTCTCGTTCTCCATCATCAGCGCGGAGATCGACAGCCCGGTCTCGCGGGCCAGCCGCAGCAGTTCGTCGCCGCTGCGGAAGCGGTACGTCAGCACCGTGTCGTCCAGCTTGATGCGGTCCTCGCCCACGGCGTCCTCGTCCACGACGAAGCCGCCGCCGACCGAGTAGTACGTCTTCTCCAGGAGGACGCCGCCGGCGGAGTCGTACGCGAGGACCGTCATGCCGTTCGCGTGGTACGGCAGCGCCTTGCGCCGGTGCAGGATCAGGTCGGCGTCGAAGTCGAAGGGGATCTCGTGCATCCCGAGCAGACTGATCCGGCCGTCGGCGCGGATGGCCTCCACACGGGCGTCGGCGGACTCGATGTCGACCGTACGGGGGGATTCGCCCTCCAGACCGAGCAGCACCGCCTTGGGCGTGCCGTGGCCGTGCCCGGTGGCGCCGAGCGAGCCGAACAGCTCGGCCCGTACGGAGGCGGTGTGGACGAGCAGGCCCTCGTTCTTCAGCCGCCGGGCGAAGAGGCCCGCCGCGCGCATGGGGCCCACGGTATGGGAGCTGGACGGGCCGATGCCGATCGAGAACAGGTCGAAGACCGAGATGGCCACGGTGGAACTCCTTGCTGGTGGTGGTGCCGCGATCGGCAATGTTTGCCCCAGGAGGAGCGTCGTCCGGCGCGTGCGGTCGCAAGGCGGCCGGAAGCCCTCGTAGCGGAGCTACTGGGGCTTTTGGCCAACGCGGCGAGCGTGCGTGCTGGGCGGCGCGACGGGGCAAAGCTTGCCGGGAGGGGCACCCGACGCCGTTGTCTGCCGGGGTGGTGCAAAGAACGTACGTACGGGGGTGGAACGGTGCGGGGCACCGCGCGCACCGGTCGGGTGCGCGCGGTGCCCCCCCCGGACCGGTGCGACTACAGGCCGGGGTACAGCGGGTGCTTGGCCGCCAGCGCCTTCACGCGCGCCGCCAGGGCGTCGCGGTCGAACTCCGGCTTCAGCGCCGCCGCGATGACGTCCGCGACCTCGGTGAAGTCCTCGGTGGTGAAACCGCGGGTGGCGAGCGCCGGGGTGCCGATCCGCAGGCCGGAGGTGACCATCGGCGGGCGCGGGTCGTTCGGGACGGCGTTGCGGTTGACCGTGATGCCGATCTCGTGCAGCCGGTCCTCGGCCTGCTGGCCGTCCAGCTCCGAGTTCCGCAGGTCGACCAGGACCAGGTGGACGTCGGTGCCGCCGGAGAGGACGGAGACGCCGGCCTCGGTGACGTCGTCCTGGACCAGGCGCTCGGCGAGGATACGGGCCCCGTCCAGCGTGAGCTGCTGACGCTCCTTGAACTCGTCGGTCGCCGCGACCTTGAAGGACACCGCCTTCGCCGCGATCACATGCTCCAGCGGACCGCCCTGCTGTCCCGGGAAGACCGCGGAGTTGATCTTCTTGGCCAGCTCCTGGGTGGAGAGGATCACGCCGCCGCGCGGACCGCCGAGGGTCTTGTGCGTGGTGGTGGTCACGACGTGCGCGTGCGGCACCGGGTTGGGGTGCAGGCCCGCGGCGACCAGACCGGCGAAGTGCGCCATGTCGACCATCAGATAGGCGCCGACCTCGTCGGCGACCCGGCGGAACGCGGCGAAGTCGAGCTGACGCGGGTACGCGGACCAGCCGGCCACGATGAGCTTCGGGCGCGACTCCTTGGCCAGGCGCTCGACCTCGGCCATGTCGACCTGACCGCTCTCGTCGTCGACGTGGTAGGCGACGACGTTGTAGAGCTTTCCGGAGAAGTTGATCTTCATGCCGTGCGTCAGGTGACCGCCGTGGGCGAGGTTCAGGCCCATGATCGTGTCGCCGGGCTTCAGCAGCGCGAACATCGCGGCGGCGTTGGCCTGCGCGCCGGAGTGCGGCTGCACGTTGGCGTGCTCGGCGCCGAACAGCGCCTTGACCCGGTCGATCGCGATGTTCTCGATCACGTCGACGTGCTCACAGCCGCCGTAGTAGCGGCGGCCCGGGTATCCCTCGGCGTACTTGTTGGTCAGGACGGAGCCCTGCGCCTCCATGACGGCGACCGGAGCGAAGTTCTCCGACGCGATCATTTCGAGCGTCGACTGCTGGCGGTCGAGTTCGGCGTCGACGGCGGCGGCGACGTCGGGGTCGAGCTCGTGGAGGGAGGAGTTGAGAAGCGACTTCGAAGACATCACAGTCCCTGGGGTCTCAGTTGCCGGAGAATTCCGTGTACTCGTCCGCGGAGAGCAGGTCCTTCGGCTCCTCCGCGACGCGTACCTTGAACAGCCAGCCGCCCTCGAAGGGTGCGGAGTTCACCAGCGAGGGGTCGTCCACGACGTCCTGGTTCGCCTCGGTGACCTCACCCGTCACGGGGGAGTACAGGTCGCTGACCGACTTGGTCGACTCCAGCTCGCCGCAGGTCTCGCCCGCGGTCACCGTGTCACCGACCGCGGGGAGCTGGGCGTACACGACGTCGCCGAGGGCGTTCGCCGCGAACTCCGTGATACCGACCGTCGACACGCCGTCATCGGCGGTCGACAGCCACTCGTGCTCCTTGCTGTAGCGCAGCTGCTGGGGGTTGCTCATGTCGTGAATTCTCCTGTACGCGGGGGAGTGGTGGTGAACACGTGTCTTGCGGACTGAGATGCGGCGCGGTGCGCGAGGGTCACTTCTGTCGCTTGTAGAAGGGCAGCGAGACGACCTCGTACGGCTCGATCGAGCCCCGGATGTCGACCCCGACGCCCGCCGTGCCCGCCGCGGCGTGCGACGCGTCCACGTAGGCCATCGCGATCGGCCGGCCGAGCGTCGGCGACGGCGCGCCGGAGGTGACGTGACCCACCACCTGGCCGCCGGCCACGACCGGGTATCCGGCACGCGGCACCCGGCGGCCCTCGGCGACGAGCCCGGTCAGCTTGCGCGGCGGCGCGCTCTCGGCGCGCTCGGCGGCCGCCTCCAGCGCCGTACGGCCCACGAAGTAGCCCTCCTTCTCGAACTTCACGACCCGGCCGAGGCCCGCGTCGAAGGGCGTGAGGCCGGTGGTCAGCTCCTGCCCGTACAGCGGCATGCCCGCCTCCATACGGAGGGTGTCGCGGCACGAGAGGCCGGCCGGTACCAGTCCGGCGGACGCGCCCGCGGCCATCAGCGCCTGCCACAGCCCTTCCGCGTGCCGGGGCTCCACGAACAGCTCGAAGCCGTCCTCACCCGTGTAGCCGGTACGGGCGATCAGCGCGGGCACCCCGGCGACGGTGCCGGGCAGCCCGGCGTAGTACTTGAGCCCGGCCAGATCGGCGTCCGTGAGCTGGGCGAGGATCCCGGGCGAGAGGGGCCCTTGGACGGCGAGCAGCGCGTACGCGTCGCGGTCGTCCCGCACCTCGACGTCGAAGTCCGCGGCGCGGCCGGTCAGCTCGTCGAGCACCACCTGCGCGTTGGAGGCGTTCGCGACGACCATGAACTCGGGGTCGCCGTGGGTGTCGAGGCGGTACACGATCAGGTCGTCCAGGATTCCGCCGTCCTCCTGGCAGATCATGGTGTAGCGGGCGCGGCCCACGGCGAGGGAGCCGATGTTGCCGACCAGCGCGTAGTCCAGTGCCTCGGCCGCCTGCGAGCCGGTGACGGTGATCTCGCCCATGTGGGAGAGGTCGAAGAGGCCGGCCTTCGTACGGACGGCCAGGTGCTCCTCACGCTCGCTGGCGTAGCGCAGCGGCATGTCCCAGCCGGCGAAATCGGTCATCGTGGCGCCCAGTGAGCGGTGCACGGCGTCGAGCGCGGTGAGGCGCGGGGCGTCGGGACCGGCCGCTTCGGGGGCGGGGGTGTGAGACGTATTGCTCATAGGTGTGGCTCCCAGGGCATGACAGAGAGGACAATCCTCCCCATCTGTCATCGGAACCTGAGAGGTTCATCACGACCGCACGTAGACCTACGCGTACGGAGTCACGACTTGCACCTTGGGTGGAACCGCCTGGCGGCGATTCGCTTTTCAGATCTGCCTCGTCCGCGCGGTACTGGGCCTGAGAGATTCAAGGGAGGAACTTGCTCCTTCGGCGCCCGGCACCCACGGTGACCAGGACTCTCCCGCGCGGATTCGAACGGCCGGTATGGAGTTGGCGCGCACATCATCGCACGCGTCGGCCTCCGGAGGGAGGGAGGGCGGCGGGGACATCGGCGGAGCCACCGCCGGTGACATCCCTCCGGGCGGGCGGACGGGACCGGCCGGGCCGCGATCAGCAAAACGCTTGTGCCGCATTACCAGTTCTTTACACTTCAAGGGCAAGGGTCATCGGCGATGACGATGGACCCGACAGGGGGAGGGCGATGACGTTGCAGCGGTCCCGTGCAAGCGCGTACGCGACGACCGCGGGGGTGCCCGCCCAGCCGGCAGCGCTCCCCCGCAAGGCCTTGGCGGCCGTCCCGCCGGTCGTCCGCGACCTGCGGGAGCGGGGGCGCCGGGGGCCCCGGCGCCTGATGTTCGCCGACGGCGACGTGGTCGTCGTCTCGGGCCTGCCCGGCAGCGGCAAGTCCACGCTGATCGCCCGGACGGCGGCCGGCCGGGGGATCGACTCGCAGGACACCCGCGACCGCTGGGCGCGGCGGCTGCCGGAGAGGCTGCCGTACGCCGTCTACCGGCCGCTGGTGCGCCTCGCGCACTACGCGGGGCTGCGGCGCGCGCTGCGCTCCGGCGAGAGCGTCGTCGTGCACGACTGCGGCACCCAGGCGTGGGTGCGGCGCTGGCTGGCGCGCGAGGCGCGCAGACGCGGCAGACGGCTCCACCTCGTCCTGCTGGACGTGACCCCGAAGACCGCCCGCGCGGGCCAGCGCGAGCGCGGGCGCGGGGTGTCCGGGTACGCCTTCGCGCGCCACCGCCGCGCGGTGTCCCGCCTCGTCGCTGACGCGCAGGCGGGACGGCTCCCGGCGGGCTGCGCCTCGGCGGTTCTCCTGGACCGCGACGTCGCGGGCGCGCTGACGGGGATCGACTTCCCGGGCACTTGAGAAGCGGGCCCTCCGGCCGGCGTCCGGGCAATGCGCGGCAGCGGCACTGCCGGCCCTCGGGCCGGCGTTCGTCCTCCATCGCCGGACGGGCAGCGAATGCAGCCCGCCCGGCGATGGAGGACACCCCGCCCACCGGGGGCGGGCGGCGGAGCCGCCGTCGGCGGCGCCCGGCCACGCCCCACCGGCGTTAGGGTTTTCGCGGCGCGCGGTACGCACCGGCGCCGCGCGGTACGCACGGGCGGACACGGGAGAGTTCTGTGAACACAGCATGGCCGGGCAACGAGCTGGAAGAGGTGCTCGCCGCCTCGCTCGGGAACGACTCGGCGGGCGGGCGGCTGGTCGAGGTGCTCGGCCGCAGTCAGCTCTGGGTGCCGCTGCCCAACGGCGGCGGACCCGACAGCCCCGGACTCGATCTGCCGACCTTGGAGATCGAGGGCGTGCCCTACGTCCCCGTCTTCAGCTCCGAGCAGCAGTTCCTCCAGTGCGTCGGGGCCCATATGCCCTTCACCGTCGCCCCGGCCCGTGAGTTCGCCCGCGGACTGCCCCCGCGCCTCGGCATAGCCGTGAACCCCGGCGGCATGGTCGGGGCTCCGCTGCCGCCGCCCGCCGTCGCGGAGCTGTGCCGGGTGGGCCGTACGCCGCTGGACGGTCCCGCCAGCGGGGGCCGGGTGCGGCTCTTCGAGCCCGACTGGCAGGAGGACCCCGTCGACTTCCTCACGGCGGCGGCCGAGGAGTTCGAGGCGTCCGGCGTCGTCCTCAGCGCGCGCCGCGGCCTCGCGAGCATCGAGGGCGAGCCCCCGGTCCTCTTCGTCGGTGTCCAGCTCTCCTCCTGGGAGGCCGCCGAACGCAACGCGCCCATGGACGCGCTCGGCAGGGCCCTCGGCCGGGTCCGGGTCGGCTGGCCCGTCAACCTCGTTCTGCTGGACGCCACCCAGGACCCGGTCGGCACCTGGATGCTGGAGCGGGTGCGGCCCTTCTACCAAAGGACGGCCGCGCCGTCCGCGTAACACGCCGTGGCACGTCAGCCCCGGAACCGGCAATGACCCGCCGGACTAAGCTGGTTTGATGGTCCGGCCGGCACGGGCCCGAAGCGGGGGAGGCCGGTCCGGATGGTGGATCGACGAGGGGCGGGACCAAGAGTGAGCGCGTCAGGCACCGCGGCGACGGGGCAGGTCGAGCACATGCTGCGCCAGGTGACGCCAGGACGCTACGACGCCTACGAGGCGCTGCTCCAGGCGCTCGCCGACAGCACCGCCGGCCAGGTGTGGATGCTGCTCTGGCACGGCCGCGCGGGTTCGCCCGACGCGCAGTACGGGAACATGGAGGTCGACGGCCTCGGCTACGCGCCCTGCGTCACCTCCGCCCAGGAGCTCTCCGTCAGTGGCTGGAACCGCGCGCACGAGGTCGTCACCGGCCGCGACATCGCCCGCGCCCTCTACCCCGAGCGCTGGGGGATCTGGCTGAACCCGCACGCGCCGGGCGGCGGCGTCGGCATCCCCTGGCTCGACCTGCGCCGGATCGCCACGGGTCTCGACCGCATGCCGGCGGGACCGCTGCGGCTGTCCGAACCGGCCGTGGAGATCCCACAGTTCTACGCGCTGCTCACGCAGAACGCCCACCGCACCCCCGCCGTACGGTCGTTGCGCCGCGCGTGGGTCCACCCCGCGCTCGGCGCGCCGTACCTCACCATCGGTCTGGATCTGTACGACACGAGCCCGGCCTCCGTCGACGCCGTACGCGCGATGATGCAGCAGTCCATCGGCGCGGTCCCCGAAGGACTGCCGGTGTCCACCGTCGCGATGTCCGACGAGTACGACCCGGTCACGATGTGGCTGCGGGCCAACTCGCGGCCGTTCTACGACCGGGAGGCCCACGGGACGCCGCAGGCCGCTTCCGGTTACGGCTATCCGCCCGCCGCGCCGCGCGCCTACTGACCCGCCGCAGGCGTACCGACCGGTACCGGGCCCGAACCGGCCGGTACGGGTGCCTCGCCGCCGTACGTCCTCCGGACTCCGCGCGCCCTGCCGGAACGGAGCGAGAACCGGCTCTCCGCCCCGCTCAGACGATCACAACGTCCGGATAACGGTAGGTCCCTGAGTCCATCACGTTTGGGCAAACATTCCCTTTGCCCTATGGCGGGTGATCACCGCCGCCATGAAGACTCCCCGGCAGCGGGGACCCGTCGGTCCTCTGTGCGAGCAGCCCAGCACCGCTCCACGGGAAGCCCCTTGGCGGGATCTTCCGCGGCATCAGCGCCGACGCGTGCGCCAACTGATGCGAGACAGGCCGTTACAACGGCGGGTACGGGGCCGGCGAGGCCGGCCAGGAGGGGTCGAAGACGTTGTGACCGCACCGATCGAGACCACCAAGTCGGCTGCCGAAGTGCAGCCGGAGGCAGTGCTCACGGGCGCAAGTCAGAGCCAGATCGAGGGTCGTTCGCTCGGGCGAATAGCGTGGACGCGCTTCAAGCGCGACAAGGCCGCCGTGGCCGGAGGCATCGTTGTCATCCTCCTGATCCTCCTCGCGGTACTGGCCAAGCCCATCCAGGCCGTCTTCGGTCTCGACCCCAACGCGCTCAACCAGGACCTGGTGGACCCGTCGCTCCTCGCCCCCAAGGGCGCCTGGGGCGGCACGAGCTGGGACCACCCGCTCGGCGTGGAGCCCGGTCTCGGCCGTGACCTCCTCGCCCGCATCATCGAGGGCTCCTGGGTCTCGCTCCTCGTCGCCGCCGGAGCCACCCTGCTCTCCGTGGCCATCGGCACCCTCCTCGGCGTCGTCGCCGGCTACTACGGAGGCTGGGTCGACGCCGTCGTCAGCCGCCTGATGGACACCTTCCTCGCCTTCCCGCTGCTGCTCTTCGCGATCTCGATCTCGGCCGCCCTCCAGGACGGCGCCTTCGGGCTCAGCGGACTGCCACTGCGGATCGGTGTGCTGATCTTCGTGATCGGCTTCTTCAACTGGCCCTACATGGGCCGGATCGTGCGCGCGCAGACCATGAGCCTGCGGCGCCGCGAGTTCGTCGACGCGTCCCGGAGCCTGGGCGCCAGAGGGCCGTTCATCCTCTTCCGGGAACTGCTGCCGAACCTCGTCGCGCCGATCCTCGTCTACTCGACGCTCCTGATCCCCACCAACATCCTCTTCGAGGCGGGTCTGAGCTTCCTCGGAGTGGGCATCGCCCCGCCGCAGGCCTCCTGGGGCGGCATGCTCACCACCGCGGTGGACCTCTACGAGGTCGATCTGCACTACATGTTCGTGCCGGGCATGGCGATCTTCATCACCGTGCTCGCGTTCAACCTGCTGGGCGACGGGCTGCGTGACGCACTCGATCCGCGCGGCAAGTGACCCCCGGTTCCACCGGCACCATCCACAGCGGCCGACCTTCAGCTCCGTGCCGTACTCCATTGATAGAGGGGCTTTCCTCAGGATGAAGACCAAGAAAGCGACAGCTGTCCTGGCGACAGCCATCGTGCTGGCGCTCGGCGCGTCGGCGTGCGGCGGCTCGGACAGCAAGGACAACGACAGCAAGGGCGGCGCCGGCAAGGACGCCGGTCTGACCTCGGTCGTCAACAAGTCCGACAAGAAGGGGGGCACCGTCACCTACGAGCACTCGGACGTGCCGGACTCCCTCGACCCGGGCAACACCTACTACGGCTGGGTGCAGAACTTCTCCCGGCTGTACGGCCGTTCGCTCACGTCCTTCAAGCCGGCCGCCGGCAAGGAGGGCCTGGAGGTCGTCCCCGACCTCGCCGAGTCGCTGGGCGAGGCGAGCGCGGACGCCAAGACGTGGACGTACAAGCTCCGCAAGGGCGTCAAGTTCGACGACGGCAGCCCGGTCACGTCCAAGGACGTCAAGTACGCCATCGAGCGCAGCAACTTCGCACCCGAGGCACTGTCCAACGGCCCCACCTACTTCAAGTCGTATCTCGAGGGCGGCGAGAAGTACAAGGGCCCGTACAAGGACAAGTCCGCCGAGGGCCTGAAGTCCATCGAGACCCCGGACGACCAGACGATCGTCTTCAAGCTCAACAAGCCGTTCGCCGACTTCGACTACCTGGCGACCTTCTCCCAGACGGCCCCCGTGCCGCAGGCGAAGGACAAGGGCGCCGAGTACGTCAAGCAGATCTCGTCGTCGGGTCCGTACAAGTTCGAGTCGTACAACGAGGGCCGCAGCGCGACCCTCGTGCGCAACCCGCACTGGGACAAGGCCACCGACCCGATCCGCCCGGCGCTCGCCGACAAGATCACCATCAAGTTCAAGGTCAACCCGACCACGGTCGACCAGCACCTGATGAGCGACAACCTCACGGTGGACGCCGCGGGTACCGGTCTCCAGACGAAGACCCAGCCCAAGGTCCTCACCAAGAAGGCCGAGCTGGCGAAGACCGACAACTCCTACGCCGGCGCCACCTCGTACCTCGCGCTGTCGACGAAGGTGAAGCCCTTCGACAACGCGGACTGCCGCAAGGCCGTGCACTACGCGATCGACAAGGCGTCCGTCCAGGCCGCGCTCGGCGGCCCGACCAAGGGTGACGTGGCGAGCACGCTGCTCCCGCCGACGGTCAACGGCTACCAGAAGTTCGACCTGTACCAGACCGAGGGCAACAAGGGCGACGAGGCGAAGGCCAAGGCGGCGCTCGCGGACTGCGGTCAGCCGGACGGGTTCAAGACCAACCTGACGGCCCGCTCCGACCGCCCCGACGAGGTGCAGATGGCGACCGCCATCCAGGCCTCGCTGAAGAAGGTCGGCATCCAGGCCGAGATCAAGCAGTACCCGGCGGGCAAGTACTTCAGCAACTTCGCCGGTGTTCCGAGCTACGTCAAGGAACACGACCTCGGCATGATGATGATGGCGTGGGGCGCCGACTGGCCGACCGGCTTCGGCTTCCTCGACCAGATCGTCAACGGCTCCGCCATCAAGCCCTCGGGCGGCAACAACCTGATGGAGCTGGACGACCCGAAGATCAACAAGGCGCTGTCGGACGGAATCGCGCAGACCGACGACGCCGCCCGCACCAAGGCGTGGGGCGAGGTCGACAAGCTCGTCCTGGAGAACGCCTCGGCCGTGCCGCTGATCTACCGCAAGAACCTGCTGTACCGCCCGGACTCGGCGACCAACGTCACCGTGACCCAGGCGTACCTCGGCATGTACGACTACCTGCTGATCGGCTCCACCACCTGATTCAGCGGCAGAGCCTTCCCAACCCCCCGAAACGCCTGAAAGGCAGGTGAAGGCATCGGGTCCGCCGGCCGGGTCACCCCCGGCCGGCGGACCCGGCGCCGACCGGCTGTGACTGCGTACATCATCCGACGCGTGATCGCCGCGGTAATGCTGTTGCTGGTGGTCAGCGCAGTCACCTTCGCGATCTTCTTCCTCGTTCCACGGCTCGGTGGGCAGACGATCGACCAGCTGGCAGTCCAGTACGTCGGTAAGGACGCCAACCCCGAATCGGTCGCCGCCGTCAAGGCGAACCTGGGACTCGACCAGCCCCTCTACACGCAGTACTACGACTTCATCAAGGGCATCTTCGTCGGCGCCGAGTACAACTTCGGCCCGGACCCGACGATGTGCAACGCGCCCTGCTTCGGCTACTCCTTCAAGACGCACGTCGAGGTGTGGCCCGAGCTGATGGACCGGGTGCCGGTCACGTTCTCCCTGGCCATCGGTGCCGCGGTGATCTGGCTGCTCTCCGGTGTCGCCATCGGCGTCCTCTCGGCGCTCAGGCGGGGCTCGGTCTTCGACCGCCTCGCCATGACGCTGGCCCTGGCCGGCGTCTCCCTGCCGATCTTCTTCACCGGCATGCTCGGACTCGCCGTGTTCACCGTGCAGTGGCCCCTGTGGTCGGACGGCGTCAACTACGTCCCGTTCACGGACAATCCGGCTCAGTGGGCGTGGAACCTGATCATTCCCTGGTGCAGCCTCGCCTTCCTCTACTCCGCCCTGTACGCCAGGCTCACCCGGGCCGGCATGCTGGAAGTGATGGGGGAGGACTACATCCGTACGGCGCGGGCCAAGGGCCTGCGGGAGAGCACCGTCGTCGCCAAACACGGACTGCGCTCCGCGCTGACGCCCATCGTCACGATCTTCGGTATGGACTTCGGCCTGCTGCTCGGCGGCGCCGTCATCACCGAACAGGTCTTCTCCTTCCAGGGCATGGGCGCGTACGCGATCCAGTCGGTGAAAGAGGCCGACCTGCCGATCGTGATGGGCGTGACCCTGTTCGCCGCATTCTTCATCGTCTTCTGCAATCTGCTGGTGGACCTGGTGTACGCCGCCATCGACCCCAGGGTGAGGTACTCGTGAGCGAGGTTTCCAAGGAGCAGTCCGCCGTACGGGTTCCGGGCCCCGCGTCCGCTCCGGGCGAGCCGGTGGTCTCCGGGGCCCCCGGGTCCGGCGGCACGGGCGAGCCCTTCCTCTCCGTACGCGACCTCCGTATCCACTTCAGCACCGACGACGGTCTGGTGAAGTCGGTCGACGGCGTCAGCTTCGACGTCCACGCCGGCAAGACCCTCGGCATCGTCGGTGAGTCGGGCTCCGGCAAGTCGGTCACCTCGCTCGGCGTGATGGGCCTGCACCGCTCCGCCAACGCCGCGATATCCGGCGAGGTCCGGCTGGACGGCGAGGAACTGGTCGGGGCCGACCCCGACCACGTACGGCGGCTGCGCGGCCGGAAGATGGCCATGATCTTCCAGGACCCGCTGTCCGCCATGCACCCGTACTACCGCATCGGCGCGCAGATCGTGGAGGCGTACCGCGTCCACCACAAGGTCACCAAGAAGGCCGCCCGCGCGCGGGCGGTCGAGATGCTCGACCGGGTCGGCATCCCCGAGCCGCACAAGCGTGTGGACAGCTATCCGCACGAGTTCTCCGGCGGTATGCGCCAGCGCGCGATGATCGCGATGGCCCTGGTCAACAACCCCGAACTGCTCATCGCCGACGAGCCGACGACCGCCCTGGACGTGACCGTCCAGGCGCAGATCCTCGACCTCATCAGGGATCTGCAGAAGGAGTTCGGCTCCGCCGTCATCATGATCACCCATGACCTCGGGGTCGTCGCCGAGATGGCCGACGACCTGCTGGTGATGTACGGCGGCCGGTGCGTCGAGCGCGGACCGGCCGAGAAGGTGTTCTACGAGCCGCAGCACCCCTACACCTGGGGCCTGCTCGGCTCGATGCCCCGGATCGACCGTGAGCAGACCGACCGGCTCATCCCCGTCAAGGGCCAGCCGCCGTCGCTCATCAACGTGCCGCGGGGCTGCGCCTTCAACCCGCGCTGTCCGTACGCGGATGTGCCCAAGGGCGGCATCACGCGCACGGAGCGCCCCGAGCTGAAGCAGGTCGCCGCCGGGCACCACTCCGCCTGTCATATGACGCAGGAGGAGCGGACCAAGATCTGGACCGAAGAGATTGCGCCGAAGCTGTGAGCGCCGACGCCGTGAGCAACGCAAAGGATCCCGCTGTGGCGGACAGGCCGGTAGAAGCGGTAAAGGGCGGGGCGGGTGAGCCCCTGCTGAGGGTCGAGGGGCTGGTCAAGCACTTCCCCGTCAAGAAGGGGCTGTTGCAGCGCCAGGTCGGCGCCGTCAAGGCGGTCGACGGGCTGTCCTTCGACGTCCACCCCGGTGAGACGCTCGGCATCGTCGGTGAGTCCGGCTGCGGCAAGTCGACCATGGGCCGGCTGATCACGCGGCTGGACGAACCGACCGGCGGGCGCATCGAGTTCCAGGGGCACGACATCACGCACATGTCGGCGGGAAGGATGCGTCCGCTCCGCCGCGACGTGCAGATGATCTTCCAGGACCCGTACTCGTCGCTGAACCCGCGCCACACGATCGGCACGATCGTCGGCGCGCCCTTCAAGCTCCAGAAGGTGGAGCCCGAGGGCGGGGTCAAGAAGGAGGTCCAGCGTCTGCTGGGCCTGGTGGGCCTGAGTCCCGAGCACTACAACCGCTATCCGCACGAGTTCTCCGGCGGCCAGCGCCAGCGCATCGGTATCGCGCGGGCCCTGGCGCTCAGCCCGAAGCTGGTCGTCGCCGACGAGCCGGTCTCGGCGCTGGACGTGTCGATCCAGGCGCAGGTGGTGAACCTGCTGGACGACCTCCAGGACGAGCTGGGGCTCACGTACGTGATCATCGCGCACGACCTCTCGGTCATCCGCCATGTCTCGGACCGGATCGCCGTGATGTACCTCGGCAAGATCGTCGAACTGTCGGACCGCACCTCGCTGTACGAGCGGCCGATGCACCCGTACACGAAGGCGCTGCTGTCCGCGGTGCCGGTGCCCGACCCGAGGCGGCGCGGGGTCAAGAGCGAGCGGATCCTGCTCAAGGGCGACGTGCCGTCGCCCATCTCGCCGCCCACCGGCTGCCGGTTCCACACCCGTTGCTGGAAGGCGACGGAGGTGTGCCGGACGGTCGAGCCGCCGCTGATCCAGCTGGAGCCGGGACACGAGGCCGCCTGCCACCACCCGGAGAACGCTCAGGACCAGATCCCGGACGACACGACGGTGCTCGCCTCGGCGCGCGAGGCGATCGCGCTCGTGGGTGAGGCGGTGGCTTCCGGCGCGGCGGCCGCCGAGCCCTCCGGTGCTCCCGCGCCGGGGGCCCCGGAGAAGACCGCCGAGAGCACCTCCGCGGAGGCTTCCGGCGAGAGCTCCGAGTCGCCCAAGGGGCTCACCAGGGATTAGTCCGTCCGCGCCGGGTACGGACGCACGCCCCCCGCTCCGCACGGTCCACCATGCGGACTGGGGGCTTCTGCGTCGTACGAGAGGTTCACCCGGTTCGCCCGCCCAACTGCGGCTCACCTGGTACGGCTTCATCGGTGGGGGTGAGATGTCCCGGAGTCGGGCTATTTGTCGAGTGTCCGGATCTCAGGTCTGCAACTCCGCATTGCGATCTGTTCATTTGGCACTTTCTTGACTGTAATGTTCGGCCGTCAAGACCGAGCCCTCGTCTCGTCGGACCCCTGGGGTGGACCATGCGAATATTCAAGTCCCGAGCCGCTGGAGCGATCGTGACGGCAGTTGCCGTCTCGCTGATCGCCACCGGCTGCTCCAGCGAGCGCGACGGGGAAGGTGACTCGGGCGGCGCGAAGGACACCTTCGTCTTCGGCGGCCCCGGTGACCCGGGCTCGCTCGACCCGGCGCTCGCGAGCGACGGTGAGACCTTCCGGGTCACCCGGCAGGCCTTCGAGGCGCTGCTGGAGCACGAGTCGGGCGGCAGCGAACTGTCCCCCGGCCTCGCCGAGAAGTGGTCGAGCAACGAGGCCGGTACGGTCTGGACGTTCAACCTCCGCAAGGACGTGACCTTCCACGACGGCGAGAAGTTCAACGCCGCCGCCGTCTGCGCGAATTACGACTACTGGTTCAACTGGACGGGCACCTACCAGTCCAGCGCGGTCTCCTACTACTGGCAGACCATCATGGGCGGCTTCGCCAAGAACGAGGACCCCGAGACCCCGAAGGCGAACTACAAGTCCTGCACCGCGAAGGACGACAGCACCGCCGTCATCGAGGTCAACGAGCCCTCCGCGAACCTTCCGGGCGGCTTCTCCCTCCAGGCGCTGGCGATCCACTCGCCGAAGGCCCTGAAGGAGTACGCGAAGCAGGAAGCCACCGCCAAGGGCGACGCGATCACGTACCCCAAGTACAGCCAGGTGGCCGGTACGGTCGCGGGCACCGGGCCGTACAAGATCAGCGAGTGGAACAAGGGCAACAAGGAAGTCTCGCTGGAGCGTTTCGACGACTACTGGGGCGCCAAGGCCAAGATCAAGAACCTGGTCTTCCGCACCATCGACACCGAGGACGGCCGCCGTCAGGCCCTCCAGGCCGGTGACATCGACGGCTACGACCTGGTCGCGCCCGCCGATGTGAAGACGCTGGAGAGCGGCAAGTTCCAGGTCCCCACGCGTGACGTCTTCAACATCTTCTACGTCGGCATGAGCCAGGGGAAGAACGCGGCTCTGAAGAAGCCCGAGGTCCGGCAGGCCATCGCGCACGCCATCGACCGCGACAACCTGGTCAAGACCCAGCTGCCCGAGGGCGGTGTGGCCGCGACGCAGTTCATGCCCGACACGGTCGCCGGCTACTCGGACGCCGTGAAGACGTACCCCTTCGACACCGCCAAGGCGAAGTCGCTGCTCAAGGACGCCGGCGAAAGCGCCCTGAAGGTCGAGTTCTGCTACCCGACCGAGGTCACCCGCCCGTACATGCCCGCTCCGCAGGACATGTTCGAGCTGATGAAGGCCGACCTGGAGAAGGCCGGGATCACCGTCACGCCCAAGCCCATGAAGTGGGCCCCGGACTACCTGGACGCCACCGAGGCGGGCAGCTGCGCGCTGCACATGCTCGGCTGGACCGGTGACTTCAACGACGGCTACAACTTCATCGGCACCTGGTTCGCCGAGTACGACAAGCAGTGGGGCTTCAAGGACAAGGGTGTCTTCGACGCGCTGAAGGCCGCGTCGATCGAGACCGACCCGGCCAAGCGGACGGACCTGTACAAGAAGGCCAACGAGACGATCATGGCGTACCTGCCGG
Organism: Streptomyces sp. NP-1717; assembly: GCF_022695985.1. Lineage (GTDB taxonomy): Bacteria > Actinomycetota > Actinomycetes > Streptomycetales > Streptomycetaceae > Streptomyces. Next base: position 23,994 of record NZ_JAAPBF010000057.1, read on the forward strand.
GTGTGCCGATCTCCTCCTCGCCGCCGGCGATCGCGTTCGCCGCGAACGTCAACCCGCCGAAGGTCTCCCCGCTGACGCAGGAGAACTTCGCCGAGGTGTCCTTCAAGTAAGGACAGCGCGCACGCCGGGTCCGCCCGGTCGCGGAGCACGTCCCGACCGCGGCCGGGCGGACCCGTCTCGCTGACGGTCCGTCCCGCACAGGGACGGACCCGGGTCCGTCCCACGCACGGACGGCCCGGAGAAACACCGAACGACGCCAGGAGTACGCAATGAGAAAGGGGCACGCGGGGTGCTGCGACTCGTCGCACGACGACTGCTACAGCTGATACCCACCCTGCTCGGTCTGTCGGTTCTGCTCTTCCTGTGGCTGAACCGGCTGCCCGGAGGACCCGCTTCGGCGATCCTGGGCGAGCGGGCGACCGATGCCGAAGTGGCCCGGATCAACCGGGCCCTGGGACTCGACGAGCCGGTATGGGTCCAGTACTGGCGGTTCATCAAACGGATCTTCGAACTGGACCTCGGCACCTCCACACAGACCGGCCAGCCGGTGTGGGAGGAATTCACCCTGCGCTTCCCGGCGACCGTCGAACTCAGCGTCGCCGCGATACTCATCGCGGTGGTGGTCGGCGTCCCGCTCGGCTACTTCGCCGCGCGGCGCCGCGGCAGCTGGCTGGATGTGACCGCGGTCTCGGGCTCGCTGCTCGGCATCTGCGTCCCGGTCTTCTTCCTGGCGCTGCTCCTCAAGGGCTTCTTCGCCGTCAACCTCGGGCTCTTCCCGAGCTACGGCCGGCTGTCGACCGGCATCGACGCGACGAAGATCACCGGATTCGCCGTCCTCGACGGCGTGCTGACGGGCGAGTTCGACGCGTCGTGGGACGCGATCACGCATCTCGTACTCCCGGCGGTCGCGCTCGCCTCCATCCCGCTCGCCGTCATCGTGCGGATGACCAGGGCCAGCGTGCTCGAAGTGCTGGGCGAGGACTATGTACGCACGGCCGAGTCCAAGGGCCTGGACAAGCGCGTCGTACGCGGCCGCCACGTCCTGCGGAACGCGCTGCTGCCGGTGATCACCGCCATCGGCCTGCTGACCGGCAGCCTGCTGTCCGGCGCGGTGCTCACCGAGTCGGTCTTCAGCTTCGGCGGGATCGGGTCCTTCATCCGCACGTCGATCGACGCCCGCGACTATCCCGTGCTCGTCGGCTTCATCCTCTTCATCGCGCTGGTGTACGTCCTGATCAATCTGCTGGTCGACGTGGCGTACAGCCTCATCGACCCGAGAGTGCGGGTGCACTGACGTGAACGCCATACCGAACATGACGAAGAAGGCCGACAAGATCGACCGGCTCGCGCAGCTCACCGAGCGGACCGAGAGCACCTCGGGCGCCGGACTGTGGCGCGAGGCCTTCCGTCGGCTGCGCACCAGCAAGACCGCGATCATCGGCGGCGTGGTGATCGGCCTGTTCGTGCTGATCGCCGTCGTCGGTCCGTGGCTCGCCCCGTACAGCCCCACCGCACAGGACTGGCGCGGCGAGGTCTTCCCCAACCAGGGACGCTTCGTGGGGCCGCGCGGTGAGAACTGGTTCGGCCTGGACCATCTGGGCCGCGACGAGTTCTCCCGGATGCTCGTCGGTGCCCGGCAGACCCTGCTCGTCGGCGTCGTGTCGATGCTCATCGGCCTGGTGGCCGGAGCGATCGTCGGCGCCGTGTCGGGCGCGGCCGCCACGCTCGGCGGCGAGGCGGGCAAGCGCGTGGACACCGTCATCATGCGCTTCACCGACATGATGCTGGCGCTGCCCTCGCTGCTGCTGGCGGTCTCCGTCGCCGCCGTGCTCGGCCAGTCGCTGACCACGGTGATGATCGCGGTGGGCGTGGTCCAAGTGCCGGTGTTCGCACGGCTGCTGCGCGGCTCCATGCTCGCGCAGGGCAGTTCGGACTACGTGCTGGCCGCCAAGGCCGTGGGCATCCGCAAACGCCGTATCGTCCTCACCCAGATCCTGCCCAACTCGCTCAGCCCGGTGATCGTCCAGGCGACGCTCAGCCTCGCCACCGCCATCATCGAGGCCGCCGCCCTGTCCTACCTGGGCCTCGGCAATCCGGACCCGGCGATCCCGGAGTGGGGCGTGATGCTGTCACAGGCACAGCGCTTCTTCGACAACGCGCCGATGATGTCGGTCTATCCGGCGGTCGGGATCATCGTCACCGCTCTCGGCTTCACGCTGCTCGGTGAGGCGATGCGGGAAGCTCTCGATCCGAAGCTGCGAGGCTGAAGTCCCATGTCACTTCTCTCAGTTGACGCACTGTCGGTCACCTTTGCCGGGCACGCGACGGGCCGCGGCGCGGGGCGCGACACCAGGGCCGTCGACGGCGTCTCCTTCGACGTCGACGAGGGCCAGGTCGTCGGCCTGGTCGGCGAGTCGGGCTGCGGCAAGTCCGTCACCGCGCTCGCCCTGATGGGCCTGCTCCCGCGCAAGGGAGTGAGCGTCGGCGGGCGCGCCGAGTACGACGGCGCGGACCTGCTGTCCATGAGCGAGAAGCAGGTCCGCGACCTGCGCGGCAGCCGGCTCGCGATGATCTTCCAGGATCCGCTCTCCTCGCTCAACCCGGTCGTCCCCATCGGCATCCAGGTCACCGAGATCCTGAGCCGCCACCGCGGGCTGAAGGGCGAGCCCGCCCGCAAGGAGGCCGCCTCACTGCTCGACCGGGTCGGCATCCCGGACCCGAACAGGCGGCTCAAGGAGTACCCGCACCAGCTCTCCGGCGGTATGCGGCAGCGCGCGCTGATCGCCATGGCGGTCGCGTGCGCGCCGCGTCTGCTGATCGCGGACGAGCCGACGACGGCGCTCGACGTCACCATCCAGGCCCAGATCCTCGAACTCCTCAAGGAGTTGGTGGACCAGGAGGGCACGGCGCTCCTGATGATCACCCATGACCTGGGTGTCGTCGCCGGACTGTGCGACCAGGTGAACGTGCTCTACGCGGGACGCGCGGTGGAGACGGCGGGCCGCCGCGAGCTGTTCACGCACCCCACCCACCCGTATGCGCACGGCCTGCTCGGCTCCATCCCGCGCCTCGACGCACCGCGCGGCGAACCGCTCAGGCCGATCCGCGGCTCGATCAACGACAAGATCGCGTGGGCCGACGGCTGCGCGTTCGCGCCGCGGTGCGACTTCTACACGATGGAGTGCCTGACGGGCACCCCGGAACTCACCGAACCGCGTGCGCCCGGCCACCAGGTGCGCTGCGTCAACCCGGTCCTGCCGGCGGCCGGGGCCGAGGCGGCCGACGCGGCCGAGCCGGCCGGTCCGGCCGAACCCACGGCGGAGGTCTCCTCATGAGTCTGCTCGAACTGGACGGCGTGAAGGTCCACTTCCCCGTCAAGAAGGGCGTCTTCTTCGACCGCACCGTCGGCCACGTGTACGCCGTCGACGGTGTCTCGCTGAAGGTCGAGTCGGGCCAGACGTACGGCCTGGTGGGGGAGTCGGGCTGCGGCAAGACCACCCTCGGCCGCGCCGTCCTGCGTCTCGTCGACATCACCGACGGCGAGGTCGTCTTCGACGGCACGGATCTGGCGAAGCTGTCCGAGGAGGAGATGCGCAAGAACCGGCACCGCCTCCAGATGGTCTTCCAGGACCCGCTCGGCAGCCTCAACCCCCGGCAGAACATCGAGTCGATCCTCTCCGAGGGCATGGCGGCGCACGGTATCGGCGCCGACCAGGACGAGCGCCGCGAGCGGATCAAGAAGATCCTCGCCGAGGTCGGCCTGCCGGCCAACGCGCTCTCCCGCTACCCGCACGAGTTCTCCGGCGGCCAGCGCCAGCGCATCGGCATCGCGCGGGCGCTGGTCCTGGAACCGGACGTGATCATCTGCGACGAGCCGGTCTCCGCGCTCGACGTCTCCATCCAGGCGCAGGTGATCAACCTCCTCGAGGAACTCCAGGAGTCCAAGGGACTGACGTATCTCGTCATCGCCCACGACCTGGCCGTGGTCCGCCACATCTCTGACGTCATCGGAGTCATGTATCTGGGCTCGCTCGTCGAGGAGGCCCCGAGCGACGCGCTGTACGCCGGGCCGAGGCACCCGTACACCAAGGCGCTGATGTCGGCGGTACCGGTGCCCGACCCGGAGGTGGAGGACCGGCGCGAGCGGATCCTGCTCCGGGGCGACCTCCCCTCCCCGGCGGCGCCGCCGGCCGGATGCCGCTTCCACACGCGCTGCCCCTGGAAGCAGGAGACGCGGTGCGCGACGGAGCGGCCGGAGCTGACGGTTCTGGAAGACGGCCACCGGGTGGCGTGCCACTTCGCGGCCGAGATCGAGGCGGGCACGGTGGAGCGGACGCGGGCGACCGGGATCGCGGCCGTGACGGAGACGGGGACCGGGGCCGGGACGGAGCCGGTGGCCGAGACCGTGTGAGACGGGCTCCCGCCGGACCGGCCACGGGGCGGTTCGGCGGGAGCCCCGACGGCCGCGGCCGCGCGGTCCGCGCGGTCCGGACCGCGGGCGCCTGTCCTGCGTTCACCCGCCCCAGGTAGAACTGTCGGGTGTTCCAGGAACTGTTCAGCCCCTCCGTCATGCACTCGCTCGATCTCGCCGGGATCTTCGTCTTCGCGATATCCGGCGCGCTGCTCGCCGTCCGCAAGAACTTCGACGTCTTCGGCATCGCGGTGCTCGCCGAGGTCACCGGGCTGGGCGGCGGGCTGATCCGGGACCTGGTCATCGGAGCCGTACCGCCGGCCGCCTTCACCGACCTCGGGTACTTCACGATGCCGCTGGTGGCCACCGTCCTGGTGTTCTTCCTGCACCCGCACGTCGAGCGCATCCAGGGCGCGGTCAACGTCTTCGACGCGGCGGGGCTCGGGCTGTTCTGTGTCACCGGCACGGTGAAGGCGCACGAGTACGGGCTCGGTCTCACCGCGTCCGCCGCGCTCGGGCTCGCCACGGCGGCGGGCGGCGGTGTCCTGCGCGACGTGCTCGCCAACGAGGTGCCCTCGCTGCTGCGCTGGGACCGTGACCTGTACGCCGTCCCCGCGATCGTCGGGGCCACGATGGTGGTCGTCTGCATCCGGTTCGACGCGCTGAACGCGCTGACCTCCGTGCTCGCGGTCGTCACCGCGTTCGTGCTGCGGCTGCTGGCGATGCGCTTCCACTGGCGGGCGCCGCGCGCCTACAACCGCCGCTCGACGGCGGCCGAGGAGCCGGCCGGCCCGAACATATAAGCTACCGCTCAGTAATGCATTGTTGTACCGTGCCTCTCATGGCACAGGCAGCGCAGGCACCCACCGCGGACAACGAGTTCGACCGCGACACCTCCGTCACCCTTCGGGAACCGGGCGTCTACGACGCGGACCTCTCCGAGGGCTGGGCGATCCTCTCCGCCGTCAACGGCGGCTATCTGCTTGCGATCGTGGCCCGCGCCCTGCGCGACGCGCTGCCCCACCCCGACCCCTTCACGGTCACCGCCCACTACCTGACCCCGTCGCGGCCCGGCCCGGCCGTCGTGCGCACCGAAACCGTACGCGGCGGCCGGACCCTCGCCACCGGCCAGGCGTCGCTCTTCCAGTACGAGCCCGACGGCACGGAGGTCGAACGCGTCCGGGTCCTCGCGGCGTACGGGGCGCTGGACTCCCTCGACGACGACGTCCGCACCTCGGTGAAGCCGCCCACGCTGCCGCCGCCCGAGGAGTGCCTGGGCACGGCGGACGGCCCCGCCGCCTTTCCCGCCGACTCCGGCTTCACCCGGCGCGTGGTGATCAAGCTGGCCCCCGAGACCACTGGCTGGGCGTTCGGTGAGCCGTCGGGAAAGGGCGAGGTGCGCGGCTGGTTCTCGCTGGCCGACCCGCGCGAGCCCGACCCGCTCTCCCTGCTGCTGACGGTGGACTCGTTCCCGCCGACCGCCTTCGACCTCGGGCTCACCGGCTGGACCCCGACGGTCGAACTCACCACGCACATCCGGTGCCGCCCGGCGCCCGGGCCGCTGCGGGTCTTCGTGACCACGCGGAACCTGGCGGGCGGCTATCTGGAGGAGGACGCCGACGTCTGGGACAGCGCGGACCGGCTGGTCGCCCAGTCCCGCCAGCTGGCCAGGGCGCCGAGGGCACCCAAGGTGCCCGGGGCGCGGTAACCGGGCGCCACACGCGCCCGCGGCCCCCGCCGCGGTCACGGACCCGCGCGGAGGAAGTCGCCCAGCGCCAGGGCGAGTTCGGCGGGGGCGTCCTCCTGGACGAGATGGCCCGCGCCCGCGACGAGACGCAGCTGCGCACCGGGGACCAGTCCGGCGAGCTGCCGGCCCTTCGCCCGCGGGATCCAGGTGTCATCCTCGCCCCAGCAGATCAGCACCGGCAGGTCCAGCTCGCCGTAACGGCCCTCGATCTCGTCGGTGAAACGCTGGTCGTTCTGCGCGATCTGCCGATAGAACGCGGCCTGCCCCGCCTCCGTGCACCACGGCTCCACCAGCGCGTCCAGGACGTCGGCGCGCAGGCCGGGGTGGCTGGCCGAGCCGACGTACTCCCGCAGGAGCGCGCGGTGCAGGGCGGTCGGCAACCGCGAGAAGACATCGCCGTGTTCGCCCAGCAGCCGGTACGTGGGTGAGCCCCACGGCGCGAGCGCCACCGGATCCACCAGCGCCAGCCGTTCGTACGCCGCGCCGTGCAGCAGCGTCGCGCGCAGGGCGACGCATCCCCCGAAGTCGTGCGCGACGACGGCGGGCCGCTCCAGCCCCCAGTGCGCCAGCAGTTCGCCGAAGACCCGCGCCTGCGCGCCCAGCGACACGTCCTGCCCCTGCCGCATCTCCGACGCGCCGAACCCGGGCATGTCCCACACGTGGACCCGGTGCCGCCCCGAGAGGGCCCGCGCGACGCCCCGCCACACGTACGACGAGAACGGCGTCCCGTGCAGCAGCACGACGGGCGGCCCGCCGGCGGGGCCGAGGGCGGCCCACCGGACCTCGCCGGAGGAGCTGCTGAACGTACGGTCGAGCGTCCATCCATCCATGCGCACCAGGCTAATTCCCGGGTCTGACACTCCGCCGGAGCGCGGCAGGGCGACCCGTCGATCCGCCGGCCGAGCGGCATGAGCGTCGACGTACGGGTGCCGAACCGCGGATCGGGCACCGTGGTGACGAACGTCTCGGCTCCCCTGCCGCGACCGGTCACGCCGCCCTCGTTCACCTGGTGGTCCCACCGTCCGTACCGCCCCGTCAGGGGCCGGGCGGGGGCACCGGGCACCGCCCACGGCGATCCGCGCCGGGCACGGCTCGTAGAATCGTCAGCACCATGGCCTATCTCGACCACGCCGCGACCACTCCGATGCTTCCCGAGGCGATCGAGGCGATGACCGCACGGTTCGCCGACGTCGGGAACGCGTCCTCGTTGCACGCCGCCGGGCGGCGGGCCCGGCGTACCGTCGAGGAGGCGCGCGAGGAGCTCGCCGAATCCCTCGGCGCGCGGCCCAGCGAAGTCGTCTTCACCTCCGGCGGTACGGAGGCCGACAACCTCGCGGTGAAGGGCCTCTACTGGTCCCGCCGCGACGCCGACCCGGCCAGGACCCGAGTGCTCGCCAGCCCCGTGGAGCACCACGCCGTCCTCGACGCCGTCGACTGGCTCGGCGAGCACGAGGGCGCGAACGTCGAGTACCTGCCCGTCGACCGCTACGGCAGGGTCTCCCCGGAGACGTTGCGGCAAGCCATCGAACGCGACCCCGACGACGTCGCGCTGGCCACCGTCATGTGGGCGAACAACGAGATCGGCACGATTCTCCCCGTACGCGAACTCGCCGAGGTGGCCGCCGAGTTCGGCGTCCCGCTGCACTCGGACGCCGTCCAGGCGTTCGGCCAGACCGAGGTCGACTTCGCCGCGTCCGGACTCGCCGCGATGACCGTCACCGGCCACAAGATCGGCGGCCCCTACGGCGTCGGCGCGCTGCTCCTCGGACGTGAGTACACCCCCGTCCCCGTCCTGCACGGCGGCGGCCAGGAACGCCACGTGCGCTCGGGCACCCTCGACGTCCCCGCCGTCGCGGCGTTCGCCGTCGCGGGGCGGCTCGCGGCCGAACGGCGGGGCGAGTTCACCCGCGACATCGGCGCCCTGCGTGACGAGTTGATCGCCTCCGTACGGAAGGCCGTGCCGGACGCGATCCTCGGCGGCGACCCCGTCGACCGCCTCCCCGCCAACGCCCACTTCAGTTTCCCCGGCTGCGAGGGCGACTCCCTGCTCCTGCTGCTGGACGCGCAGGGCATCGAGTGCTCGACCGGATCGGCCTGTACGGCGGGGGTCGCGCAGCCCAGCCACGTACTGCTGGCGACCGGCACCGACCCCGAACTGGCGCGCGGCACGCTCCGGTTCTCCCTCGGCCACACCTCCACGGAGGCCGACGTCCGGGCGGTCGCCTCGGCGATCGGCCCTGCGGTCGAGCGGGCGCGGACGGCGGGCCTGAGCTAGCGTCCGCCCGCGGCTGCGGGTCGGTGGTCGTTGTGGCCTCAATCGCCGGCCGGGCTTGTTGTGGTTGCGGTGGTGGCCGGGTGCCGCTCCGGGGTCATGCCCGGACGGCGTGATTTACGGCGCGTGCACCGCTCGTTGGACTCAGGGGAACCCGCATTCACACGCGCCACAAATCAGCCTGAGTGTCCGGACACGACCCCTGCGCGTCCCCCTTCCAACCCGCAGGCCGGTGGACGGCGATCGGTGACCGTCGGGACCACCGGCGTGAGGGGGGCGGGGGCGCAGGAGGGGTGTGTTCGGACACTCAGGCTGATTTGTGGCGCGTGGACAAGAAGGGTCAGCGGGTCCAACGAGCGGTGCACGCGCCGTAAATCACGCCGTCCGGACATATCCCTCCGGAGGCCCCGCACCCCGCCCACGACCGACAACAGCAACCCATCAAGCCCGGCCGGCGATTGAGGCCGAAACGGCCCGCGGACGGCCCCGCGGCTCACCCCGACGCCGACCCCGACGGCGCCGCCTCCGCCGTGCCCAGTTCCGCCCGTGCCGCCCGCACCAGCTTCATGTAGCGGTCCCAGTCCCAGTGCGGCCCGGGATCCGTGTGGTCCGTCCCCGGCACCTCCACGTGCCCGATGATGTGCTTCCGGTCGACCGGTATCGCGTACCTCTCACAGATGCCGGCGGTCAGCCGCGCCGACGAGCGGTACATCGCGTCCGTGAAGTCCTGCGGCCGGTCCACGAACCCCTCGTGCTCGATGCCGACACCGCGTTCGTTGTAGGCGCGGTTCCCCGCCTGGTACGCCACGTCCAGCTCACGGATCATCTGCGCGACGTGCCCGTCCTTGCGCACCACGTAGTGCGTGGCCGCCTGGTGCGCCGGGTCCTTGAAGACCTTGAGGGCCGTGCTGTAGCTGCCCTGCACGACATGGATGATCACCCGGTCCACGGTGTAGTCGTCCGGCCGGTCCGCCCGCCGCCAGTTCGCCGACGACGCCGCGACCCACTCGGCGCCCGCGTGATCCAGCTCACCCGGCTTGCGCGGCTTCTCGACCCCCGGCACCCGGTACCAGAGCCGCGTCGCCTGGTCCTGACCCGCCACGACCGCCGCCGATCAGCAGCGCGCGCCGCCCTATCCCCGATCCTTCCGCGACCGGTGTCCCGCCCGTGCCGGAGCCTTCCGCGCCGGGGGTGTCACCGCTCGCGCCGCCGCTCGCGGCGCCCCGCTTCCTCTTGCCCATGGACCGACAACGGATACTCGCGCGACTCTGGTTCCCCGGCACCCTTACGCTTGTGGGGCTATGACTCAGACACCCCAGCGCCCCCTCCGTGTGCTCGCCGCCATGTCCGGCGGTGTGGACTCCGCCGTCGCCGCCGCCCGCGCCGTGGAAGCCGGCCACGACGTCACCGGCGTCCACCTCGCGCTCTCCGCGAACCCGCAGTCCTTCCGTACCGGCGCGCGGGGCTGCTGCACCATCGAGGACTCGCGCGACGCGCGACGGGCCGCCGACGTCATCGGCATCCCCTTCTACGTATGGGACCTCGCCGAGCGCTTCCGTGAGGATGTCGTCGAGGACTTCATCGCCGAGTACGAGGCCGGCCGCACCCCGAACCCGTGCCTGCGCTGCAACGAGAAGATCAAGTTCGCGGCGCTGCTCGACAAGGCCGTCGCGCTGGGCTTCGACGCCGTCTGCACCGGCCATTACGCGACAATCGTCACCGGCCCCGACGGGGCGCGTGAGCTGCACCGCGCGAGCGACATGGCCAAGGACCAGTCGTACGTACTGGGCGTGCTCGACGAGCGTCAGCTCGCGCACGCCCTGTTCCCGCTCGGGGACACCCTCACCACGAAGGACGAGATCCGCGCGGAGGCCGAGCGCCGCGACCTCGCCGTCGCGAAGAAGCCCGACAGCCATGACATCTGCTTCATCGCCGACGGCGACACCCAGGGCTTCCTCGCCGCCCGGCTGGGCAAGGCCGAGGGGGACATCGTGGACGAGTCGGGGTCCAAGGTCGGCACCCACGACGGCGCGCACGGCTTCACCATCGGCCAGCGCAAGGGCCTGCGCATCGGCCACCCGGCACCGGACGGCAAGCCGCGCTACGTGCTGGACATCTCGCCCGTCGACAACACCGTGACGGTCGGCCCGGCGGCCGCACTCGACGTCGCCGCCCTGACGGCCATCAGGCCCCGCTGGTGCGGCGGCACGGCCCCGTCCGGCCCCGGCGCCTACACGGCGCAGCTGCGCGCCCACGGCGACGAGACGCCGGTCACGGCCGAACTGGTCGACGGCACCCTGCACGTCGGCTTCGCGGAGCCCGTACGCGGCGTGGCCCCGGGCCAGGCGATCGTGCTGTACGACGGCACCCGCGTGGTCGGCTCGGCCACGATCGCGACGACGGAGCGCCGTACGGGGGCCCTCGCCGGCTGAACCGGCCCGTCCCACCGGCTGACCGCCCGGCCCGGCCCGTCGGCTCCTGAAAAGCCGCCTTCTTCGGGAAGTTGACCGCGCCGCGCGGAGGCTTCGGCCTGCCCCGCCCGTTACCCAAGCGTAATCAAGCGGACTCTTGTGGCCCGTGGGGGCCTGCTCCAGGGTGCATGTATGCGCATACAGGCAGCGCATACATAGCCGCACCCGCTCCGTCGAGCCGCCCCCCGTTCTGCTCTCCCCCCAAGGAAGTGCGACGCCATGACGCATGCCCCAGCCCCACGCCGCCGCACCGTTCTG
>NZ_JAAPBF010000058.1 GCF_022695985.1 Streptomyces sp. NP-1717
AGGGCCTGAGCCGTACCTCAGACCGAGTCCCCCGCGAGGCGTACCCCTCCGGGGGCGCCACCTCGAGAACACGGCCGCACCGGCCACCCCCGGCGCCGGACCCGCTCCGGCGCCGGGGACCGTGCGCGGCGTGCTCACCCCGGCGTCCTCAGCCCAGCGCCGACATCAGGTACTTCGCCGTTGCGGGATCGGCCGGCAGGAACGTCTCGATCGCCAGCTCCGCGACCGTCACGTCCATCGGCGTGTTGAACGTCGAGATCGACGACAGGAAGGTCAGCACCTGCCCCCCGTGCTCGATCCGCAGCGGCAGGGCGAAGGTCCCCAGCGCGAACGCCGCCGCGTCGTCGGGATCCCCGGCCCCCTCCGGCCCGTCGTCGACTCCCTCGGGCGGCGGATACGCGGCGACTTCCTCGTACAGCGCGCGCAGCTCCTCGGAGCGGGCGAGCGCGATCTGCCGCTCCATCTGGTGCAGCAGATGGAGCCGCCACTGCCGGAAATTGCGGATACGCGGCGCGGCCCCCTCCGGATGCAGGATGGCCCGCATCGCGTTCACCGGCGGCACCAGCAGATGGTCGGGCACGCCTTCCATGAGCAGGGCGAGGCCCCGATTGGCCGCCACCAGCGTGTACGTTCCGTCCACGACGAGGGCCGGATACGGCTCGTACCCCCGCAGCAGTCGCTCCAGCCCTTCCCGCACCACCGCCATCGACGGGTCGTCCATCGAGGTCTCGGTGAACCGCGGCGCGTAGCCGGCCGCCAGTAGCAGCGTGTTGCGCTCCCGCACCGGTACGTCCAGGTGCTCCGCGAGCCGCAGGACCATCTCCTCGCTCGGCCGGGACCTGCCCGTCTCGACGAAGCTGATGTGACGGGCGGAGGAGTCGGCGCGCAGGGCCAGCTCCAGCTGGCTGATCCGCCGCTGTTCACGCCAGCCCCTGAGGAGCGGACCGACCTCGGTGACGGGTGCGCGAGATGTCATACGTGGACGGTAGCCGGGTCCGGGACGGCGCCCGCCCCGGACCCGGTGTTCTGCGGGCTCCTCCCAGGTGGGGCAATCTGGTTGTCAAGGGGCGAAACATGACGTGACTCCCGTTTGCCGCAGCTGTCCCCGGGCACGCGGCCGGCCGGGAAGTCCGCCGTCCGCCCGTCCGGCCGCACCCGGTCGTATCCGGTGAGGAGTGACATGCGTAGCGAACTACTGACAGAACTGGCACAGCAGCTCAGGGTGGACTCGGTCCGGGTCGCCGACATGGCGGGCTCCGGGCATCCGACCTCGTCCATGTCAGCGGCCGACCTCGCCGCCGTACTGCTGGCCAATCACCTCACCTACGACTTCGACCGGCCCGACCACCCGGGGAACGACCGGCTGATCTTCTCCAAGGGGCACGCGTCACCCCTGCTGTACTCCATGTTCCTCGCGGCCGGTGCCGTGGACGAGTCGGAGTTCCGCACCTACCGCCGGCAGGGCAGCCGGCTCGAAGGCCACCCCACGCCCCGGCTGCCCTGGGTGGACGTCGCGACCGGCTCGCTCGGGCAGGGCCTGCCCGTGGGCGTCGGCATGGCGCTGGCCGGGCAGCGGCTGGGCAAGGTCCCGTACCGGGTCTGGGTGCTCTGCGGTGACAGCGAGATGGCCGAGGGCTCGATCTGGGAGGCCGCCGAGCATGCCGGATACCAGCACCTCGACTCGCTGACGATGATCGTCGACGTGAACCGGCTCGGCCAGCGCGGCCCCACCCGCCACGAGCACGACCTCGGCGCGTACACCCGCAGGCTGCACGCCTTCGGCTGGCACACCATCGAGGTCGACGGCCATGACATCGACGCGATCGATGCGGCCTGCAACGAGGCCCGTTCGACCGTCGGCGAGCCCACGGCGATCATCGCCGCCACCAGGAAGGGCCGGGGAGTCGCCGCCGTCGAGGACAAGGAGGGCAGGCACGGCAAGCCCCTGCCGGACGCGGCGAGCGCCATCGAGGAGCTGGGCGGCCGGCGGAACCTGCGGGTCGAGGTGCGCAAGCCCGACGCGGCGGCCACCGAACCCCGAACCGAGGTCGGCCATCTGAACCTGCCGCGCTTCGACGTGGGCGACGAGATCGCCACCCGTGACGCCTACGGCCAGGCCCTGACCGCGCTCGGCTCCGCCCGCGGCGACATCGTGGCGCTCGACGGCGAGGTGGGCGACTCGACCCGTACCGAGTTCTTCTCGAAGGAGCACCCCGAGCGGTACTTCGAGCTCTACATCGCCGAGCAGCAGCTGGTGGCCGCCGCGATCGGCATGCAGGCGTGCGGCCAGATCCCGTACGCCTCCACCTTCGCGGCCTTCCTCACCCGGGCCCACGACTTCCTGCGGATGGCGACGGTCGGCCGGGCGTCCATCAGCGTCGTCGGCTCGCACGCCGGGGTCTCCATCGGCCAGGACGGGCCCTCCCAGATGGGCCTCGAAGACCTCGCGATGTTCCGTGCCCTGCACGGCAGTACGGTGCTCCAGCCCTGCGACGCCAACCAGACGACCCGGCTCGTCGCCGCGATGGCCGAACTGGAGGGCGTCTGCTACTTGCGCACACTGCGCGGGAAGACACCGGTGCTCTACGGCCCCGACGAGCAGTTCCCGGTCGGCGGCAGCAAGGTGATCCGGCACTCCATCGACGACCGGATGACGCTCGTGGGCTCCGGCGTCACCGTCCACGAGTGCCTCAAGGCGGCCGACCTGCTGGCCGCCGAGGGCATCACGGTGCGGGTCATCGACATGTACTCGATCAAACCGGCCGACGAGGTCACCCTCCAGGCCGCCGCGGCCGACACTGGCTGTCTGATCACGGTGGAGGACCACCACCCGCAGGGCGGCCTCGGCGACGCCGTCGCGGAGGTGTTCTCCGACGGCAGGCCGGCGCCCCGGCTGGTGCGTCTCGGCGTACGGAACATGCCGGGCTCCGCGACCCCGGCCGAGCAGCTGCGCGCCGCGGGCATCGACGCCGACTCGATCGCCGCCGCCGTGAAGCTCCTGACGGGCACCGCCGTGGTGCGCTGACGAAGGACGCGGAAGAGCGTCGAACCGGAGAGCACAGAAGGAGTGAGAACCCATGCGCGTCGCGTTTCTGATGGCACCGGAGGGAATCGAGCAGGTCGAGCTGACCGAGCCCTGGCAGACGGTGGCCGACGCCGGTGGTGAGCCCGTCCTCGTCTCGACCCGCCCCGGTGAGGTGCAGGCCTTCAACCACCTGGACAAGGCCGACACCTTCCCGGTGGACGCGACGGTGGCCGACAGCGCGGTCGACGGCTTCGACGGACTCGTCCTGCCCGGCGGCGTGGCCAACCCGGACGCGCTGCGGACGGACAAGGGGGCGGTCGCCTTCGTGAAGGGGTTCTTCGACGCGGGCAAGCCGGTCGCGGCGATCTGCCACGCCCCCTGGACGCTGGTGGAGGCCGACGTGGTGCGCGGCAGGACCCTGACCTCCTGGCCGAGCCTGCGGACGGACATCCGCAACGCGGGCGGTACCTGGGTGGACGAGCAGGTCCAGATCTGCACCGACGGTCCGAACACGCTCGTCACCAGTCGCAGGCCCGACGATCTGAAGGCGTTCGACTCGGTCTTCATCGACGTCTTCGACGCCTGAGGATTCATCACAGGATGTGCCCGTTTGCGCACACCGCGCGATCGGCGCAGTGTTGACGAGCCGGACAACGTCTGTCGGGCGACCGCCCGGGCAGCCGGGCCGACCTCGGGATCGGGAGACGAGCATGCTTCTGCCGGACAAGGCCCGGCTCGCCCAGCTTCTGCGCCGCTACCGGGTCTGGGAGCAGCTGGTCCTCCAGGAGCCGCACAACTCCGTGCGCAGGCGGCGGCTGGACGACGCCGCCTACACCCTCTGCGTGCTGATGGGGCACCGCACCGCGCATGAGGCGATCCGTGCGGCGGAGTCGTACCTCGGCAGAAGTCATCGGGGTGTGCGGGCACGCAGAGCCGCCCGGGCGCGCAGGGCGACGGAAAACTCCGGGGCCGGCGAATTCTGAGACCCGGCGGACATCAGCAGCGGAAAGAAAGGGCGTGAACGGGCATGGCCGAATTCCTCACCGACATCCAGACGATTCGCGAACGCGCGCGCGAGGAGATCGCGAAAGGCCCGGTGACGGATGCCTACGGGGCGGATCTCGGCCGTGTCCTCCAGGTCCTGAACGAGGCGCTGGCCACCGAGATCGTCTGCACCCTGCGCTACAAGAGGCACTACTACACGGCGACGGGGCTGTACGCGGAGCCGGTCGCCGCGGAGTTCCTGGAGCACGCGGGGGAGGAGCAGCAGCACGCCGACAGGCTGGCCGAGCGGATCGTACAGCTCGGTGGTGAGCCCGACTTCAACCCGGAGACGCTGACCAGGCGCTCGCACGCGGAGTACGACGCGAGCCTGGACCTGATCGAGATGATCAAGGAGGACCTGGTCGCCGAGCGCGTCGCCATCGCGGCGTACACGGAGATCGCGCAGTGGCTCGGGACCGGTGACCCCACCACACGCCGCATCTTCGAGGATCTGCTCGCGCAGGAGGAGGAGCACGCGGACGATCTGCGCGGACTGCTGGAGCGGCTGCCGGGCAGCGCCAGGACGTCCTGACCGGACAGCGCCGCCGGTCATGACACCGCCGTCGGCGGTGGTTCGGCCTTCGGCCGGCAGTCGTCGGCGGTGGTCGCCCGGTGGGTCAGTTACCCACGGTGCGGCGCTTGCGCGCGGCCCACGTGATGCCCGCACCGGCGACGAGTATGACGGCCGCGGCGCCCGCGATCAGCGGGGTCGTGCTGGAGGAGCCCGTCTCGGCGAGGTCGTCACCCGCGGGGCTCGGCTGCGACGACGGCACGGCGGCGGCGGTCGTCTTGCTCGGCTCCGGCTCCGGCTTCGGCTCCTCCGCGGGCGGCGTCGGCTCGCCCGGAGGCGTCGTCGACGGCTCGGGCTCGGGCTCGGTGCCTTCGCAGACCGGCGCGGTCTTGGTGTCGTTGAGCGAACCGTCGTTGCCCGAACCGTCCACCACCACGAGGTTGAGCTTCAGTTCCTTCGTGTGCTCGGGCAGTTCGATCTTCTTGTGGAACTCGCCACCGAACTTCTCGGTGGGCAGCAGCTCCTTGCCGTCGACGGTCAGGGTCACCGTGTTCTCGGCGTCGGCGGTGTAGTTGACGAGATCGACGCTCACCTCCGAGCAGGTCACGGCCCAGGCCGGGGTGTGCGCCACCGCCGGGCCGGCGAAGAGGCCGACGCCGAGCGCGCTCGCCGCCGCGACCGTCACGAGCGCCCCGGGGCGTCGCCACGATCTGTTGAATACAGTCACTGAAATCCTCCGCGGGAACTGCGCCGGCCGGGATGGCGGCGCGCGCGCACATTACCGCCATTCGAGGCCCACTTCGCACACACCCCTGCCGACTTGACCGTCCCATGGGGCTGTTGTGCCCGAAATCGATGCCCACGCCACTTTGCTCGCTCCCGGCCCCTTGCCCTGCCCTTGTCTCGTTTGTAACTTGGCGCGGATGCTTCGTAGGAAGCGCTTTCTGTTCGGTCCGGGGCACGCTGCCGGGCCGTACCGTCCGAGCCGATGAGGTGAGCGGGATGCCCAAGCCCGGAACAACAGGCGGAAGACGACTGGCCATTGCGGCGGGGGTGCTGCTGATGGCGCTTCTCGTGCCACCGGCCGCGGCGCGGGAGGACGGGCCGATCGCCGATCCGCTGCCCGATCCCACGCTCTCCGAAATTGGCCTGGTTCTTGACGAATTCTCGACCCTCCCCAAGTCCGCACCGGTACCGCCACCGACCGACGACCGGCTCAAGCGCTGGGCCAGGATCAACTTCGTCGGCGAAGTCCCGGACGGCTCGGGCCGGTTGTACGTCCCCGACCTCAACGGCAAGCTGCATCTGCTGGACGACGCGGGCGCGCCCACCGAGTACCTGGACGTCGGCGCCGCCTTCGGCCCCGACTTCTGGTCCCACCAAGGGCTCGGCAGCGGCTTCGGATTCGTTGCCTTCCACCCGGAGTTCGCCGACAACGGCAAGTTCTACACCGTCCACACCGAGGCCAGGGACGCGCTCAAGAAGCGTCCCGACCTGCCCTCCGGCGGAGTCACGGTTGTCCACAGCGTCGTCACGGAGTGGACGGCCGACGACCCGGCCGCCACGACCTTCGACGGCTCGCGCCGCGAGGTGATGCGGCTCGGCTTCCAGAGCACCATCCACGACATCCAGGAGATCAACTTCAACCCCAACGCCCGCCCCGGCGACGAGGACTACGGGCTGCTCTACATCGCGGCCGGTGACGGCGGAGCGGGCTGGCGCAGCTCCGTGCCGCAGGATCTGTACGTACCGCAGGGCAAGATCCTGCGCATCGACCCGGGCGGCCACAACGGCCCCGGCGGCAAGTACGGCATCCCGCCGTCCAACCCCTTCGTGCACCGCCAGTACGTGCTCGGCGAGATCTACGCGTACGGCTTCCGCGACCCGCACCGCTTCAGCTGGGACTCCGCGGGCAGCGGCCAGATGTTCGTCGGGAACATCGGAGAGCACCGCGTCGAGTCCGTCTACGACGTCAGGGCCGGTGACAACCTCGGCTGGAGCGACCGCGAGGGGCCCTTCGAGTACCGCAAGGAGGGGAACCCGACCTGTGGCGTCTACCAACTCCCCGAGAACGACGAGCAGTACGGCTACACCTATCCGGTCGCGGCCTTCGACCACGTACCGCCGCCCGCCACACCGTGCGCCGACAGCGGCAACGCGCTGATCGGCGGCTTCGTCTACCGGGGCGCGGAGATCCCGGAGTTGCGGGGCAAGTACGTCTACGGCGAGGGCGTCGGCGGCCGGATCTTCTACTCCGAGGTGGCGGACATGCGCCGTGGCGGGCCGCTCGCCGAGGTGCACCAGTTCAAGGTCCTCGACGCGGCGGGCGCGACGACGTCGATGGCGGACCTGGCGGGGGACAGGCGGGTCGACCTCCGTTTCGGTACGGACCGCGCGGGTGAGCTGTACGTACTCGCCAAGGCCAACGGGAAGATCTGGAAGGTGACCGATGCGCGCTGACCCGACGGGGCGCCGCCGCCTCGCGCTCGCACTAGCCGCCGCCTCCACCCTCCTGGTCACGGCCTTCGTCCCGGCGGCCGGTCCCGCCGACCGGGCCGCGGGCGGGCCCTCGCACGCACCGCGTCCGGTCGCCGCGTACGACTTCGAGCACCCCGTCCCCGGTGACCCGGCCCGTGAGCGGGACCGGGGCCGGTCCGGCACCACGCTCGAACTCGTCAACGGCGGCGCCCAGTCGAGGGTGAGGGACGACGAGCGGCCCGGCCGGGTCCTGCGCACCCGGCAGGTCTCGCCGCAGACCGCCGGGACCGACGACTGGAAGGCCGGCGTGTACGGCCCGCAGGGGGTGGAGACCCTGCGCGCCTTCAACGGCGCGCGTCAGACCACCGTCATGGGCTGGTTCCGGATGACCGCCGACAATCCCGCGCCGAACTCCAACACCGCCGATCCGGACGACCGTTACAACGCGATCGGCCTCGCCGGGATCCTCTCCGGCACCTCGCAGGGCCACGACGTCCGTGCCCTGCTCGAACTCATCACGGTCGGCGGGGAGATGAAGGTCGTCGCGCTCGGCCGCCGGGTGGACAACGGGAGTTCACAGACGTTCGCGGCCGACGCCGACTGGCGGCAGATCCTGCCGCCCGACACCTGGGTGTCACTCGCCGCGACGTTCGACTTCGACAACGGCACCATGGCGCTGTACCGCGACGGGCAGCCGCTGCCCGGTCGGCACGTCGTGGCCGGTGACCCGTGGGCGGTGGACGGACCACCCGAACCCGACACCGCGTCGCCCACCGATCCGCGGGGCATCAAGATCGGCGGCAGCTATCCGCAGAACACCCAGGAGGGAAATCCCTGCGACTGCCGGATGGACGACCTGATGTTCTTCGACCGGGCGCTCACGCCCGCCGAGATCATGTCGCAGTACCGGCGCACGCGAGGATAATGGGGCGGACGGGGCAGACAGCCACAGTTCGGAGTCGAACGTGAGCCGTGCAAACCGTCCGCGCGTCGTTGTCGTGGGAGCCGGATTCGCCGGATTCGAGGCCGCCCGTACGCTCTGCCGGAGCGTACGGGACAAGGCCGAGGTCGTCCTGCTCAACCCGACCGACTACTTCCTCTACCTCCCGCTCCTGCCCCAGGTGGCCGCCGGGATCCTGGAGCCGCGCCGGGTGACCGTCTCCCTGCCCGGCGCGCTGCCCCGCGTACGCGTCGTCCTGGGCGAGGCGGACCACGTCGACCTTGCGGAACGGCGCGTGCGGTACACCGGCCCCGAGGGCGAGAGCGGCGAGCTGACCTACGACCGGCTCGTCCTCGCCGTCGGCAGTGTCAACAAACTGCTGCCGATCCCCGGCGTCACCGAGAACGCCCACGGCTTCCGGGGCCTGCCCGAGGCCCTGTACCTGCGTGACCACGTCACCCGCCAGATAGAACTCGCCGCCGCCGACCACGGCGCCGTGAGCAGGGCCCGCACCACCTTCGTGGTGGTCGGCGCGGGCTACACCGGCACCGAGGTCGCCGCCCAGGGCAAGCTCTACACCGACGCCCTGGTCCGCAGACAGCCCGGCCACAACAGGCGGCCCGCCCCGCGCTGGCTGCTCGTCGACATCGCGCCCCGGATCCTGCCCGAACTCGACCGCAGGCTCTCCGACACCGCCCACCGCGTCCTGCGCGCACGAGGTGTGGACGTGCGCACCGGTACGTCCGTCACGGAGGCCACCGGCGAGGGCGTCCAGCTCGACGACGGGGAGTTCGTCGGGACGCGGACGCTCGTCTGGTGCGTCGGCGTCCGGCCCGACCCGCTGGTCAGCGAGGTCGGACTGCCCGTCCAGCACGGCAGGCTGCGGGTCGACCCGCACCTGAACGTCCCCGGCCACCCCGAGGTCTTCGCGTGCGGCGACGCGGCCGCCGTACCCGATCTGACCAGGCCGGGGCAGTGCACCCCCATGACCGCGCAGCACGCGTCCCGCCAGGGCAGGGTGGCCGGCCACAACGTGGCCGCGTCCCTCGGCCACGGACAGACGCGCACGTACGCGCACCACGACCTCGGCTTCCTCGTCGACCTCGGCGGGGTCAAGGCCGCCGCGAACCCGCTCGGGGTGCCCCTCTCCGGCCCGCTCGCCGGGGCGGTCACCCGCGGCTACCATCTGGCGGCCATGCCCGGGAACCGGGTCCGCGTCGCGGCGGACTGGATACTGGACGCGGTGCTGCCCCGGCAGGGCGTACAGCTCGGGCTCGTACGCTCCTACACCGTGCCGCTCGACACCGCGTCCCCCGAACTGGCGAGGGTCCCCGGCGGACCTCGTAAGGAGTGACTGATGGCGAAGAACTCGCTGACGCCCCAGGAGATCGAGGACCGGCTGGCGGCGCTGCCGGAGTGGTCCGTGGAGGACGGGAAGATCGCCCGCAGCTACCGGCTCGCGGACCACTTCGCCGCGGCGGCGATGGTCCTGCACGTCGCGCGGATCCAGCAGGAGCTGAACCACCACTCCGATCTCACCCTCGGCTACAACACCGTCGACCTGGCCGTGAACTCGCACGACGTCGGCGGGATCACGGACCGGGACTTCGACCTGGCCGCACGGGTCGAGGAGATCGCGCCCACGCACGGCGCGGGCTGAGGCACGGTCTCCGGCGGTCTCTCCGGCGCGTCTAATCTGGCCGGTATGGACGCACTCGCCGGACTCCTCGACGGACCCCGCGCCCGTGGGGCCTTCCTGCTGCGCATGGTGATGGAACCGCCGTGGTCCGTACGGATCGAGGACCGCGCCCCGCTCTGTCTGATGTGCGTCACGCGCGGCGAGGCATGGCTCGTCCACGACTCGGCCACGGAGCCCGTCCACGTGCGGCCCGGCGACATCGCGATCGTGCGGGGCCCGGAGGCGTACACCGTCACCGACGCCCCCGGCAGTACGCCGCACGCCCTCATCGGCCCCGGCGGCACCTGTCACACCCTGCGCGGCGAACCGCTCGACGTGTCCATGAAGCTGGGCGTACGGACGTGGGGCAACGCCCCCGACGGGTCGTCGACGATGCTCGTCGGCACCTACGGGATGGCCGGCGAGGTCGGCCGGCGGCTCCTCGACGCGCTGCCCGACGTGCTGCACCTGCCCGCCGACGCCTGGAACTGTCCGCTGCTGCCGGTCCTGGACGACGAGATCTCACGGGACGACCCCGGCCAGAGCGTCGTACTCGACCGGGTGCTCGATCTGCTGCTGATCGCCGCGCTGCGGACCTGGTTCTCCCGCCCCGACGCGGCGGCGCCCGGCTGGTACCGGGCGATGGGCGACCCGGTGGTGGGCCGGGCGCTCCGGCTCCTCCAGAACGAACCCGCCCATCCCTGGACCGTCGCGTCCCTCGCCGCGCAGTGCGGGGTCTCCCGCGCGGCGCTCGCCCGCCGTTTCACCGCGCTGGTGGGCGAGCCCCCGATGGCTTATCTCGCGGACTGGCGGCTCTCGCTGGCCGCCGACCGGCTGCGGGAGACGGACGCCACGGTCGAGTCGATCGCCCGCCAGGTCGGCTACGGCGGCTCGTTCGCGCTCAGTACGGCCTTCAAGCGGGTACGGGGCATCAGCCCGCAGGAACACCGGGCGGGCTTGAAAGCCCGCCCGGCGATCGAGGACAACACCGAGCCCGTCCGGCGATCGAGGTCCGCCGTCGCTCAGCCGTCGTAGGTGTCCGGGTCGAAGCCCAGCCGGGTCCCGGAGTCCAGCGCGGCGAGCGCCGCCAGGTCCTCCGCGTCCAGTTCGAAGCCGGACAGCTCGAAGTTCTCCTTGATCCGGGACGGCGTCACGGACTTCGGGATCGCCACATTGCCGAGCTGGAGGTGCCAGCGCAGCACGATCTGCGCGGCCGTCCGCCCGTGCTTGCGGGCGATCGCCAGCACCGTCGGGACGTCGAGCAGCCCCTTGCCGGAACCCAGCGGCGACCATGCCTCCGTCACGATGCCGTGTCCGGCGCCGAAGGCGCGCACCTCGGCCTGCTGGAACAGCGGGTGCAGCTCCACCTGGTTGACCGCGGGCACGACCGACGTCTCCGCCAGCAGCCGCCGCAGGTGCGCGGGCTGGAAGTTGGACACACCGATCGCCCTCGCCCGGCCGGTCCCGGCGATCTCCTCGAACGCGCGCCAGATGGTGAGGAAGTCGTCGCGCACGGCGCGCGGCCAGTGGATCAGATACAGGTCGATGTGGTCGAGGCCGAGCTTCGACAGCGATGTGTCGAACGCGCGCAGCACGCTGTCCCGCGTCCAGGTCTCGTTCTTGCCGTTCCACAGCTTCGTGGTGACGAAGAGGTCCTCGCGGGCGATCCCGGAGGTGCCGATCGCCTTGCCCGTGCCCTCTTCGTTTCCGTAGATCGCCGCCGTGTCGATGCTGCGGTAGCCGGTCTCCAGGGCCGTACTCACCGACCGGGTCGCTTCGTCGTCGGGGACCTGCCAGACACCGAAGCCCAGTTGGGGCATTTCGACGCCGTTGTTGAGGGTGAGGGAGGGGACCTTACTCACGTGCGGTCGATCCTTACGTCGTCGGTTGATTCTCAGGGGGCCAACGAACACGGGCATGCCCGCATTCCCGCTCCCCCACTCATACGTCCGTACGGATGCCATCCGTGCCCCGGTCAGCGGTAGAGCGCGTCCACCTCGACCGTGTACGCCGTCTCGATCGCCTTGCGCTTCAGCTTCAGCGACGGTGTCAGCAGCCCGTGCTCCTCGCTGAAGGGATGCGCCAGGATCCGGAACGTACGGATCGACTCGGCCTGCGACACCAGCGTGTTGGCCGCCACCACCGCGCGCCGGACCTCCAGCTCCAGATCCGGGTCGCGCACCAGGTCCACCGGCCGCAGTGGCGGCTTGCCCCGCATCGCGAGCCAGTGCTCCACGGCCTCCTGGTCGACCGTGACCAGCGCGGCGATGTACGGCCGGTCGTTGCCGACCACGATGCACTGCGCGACCAGCGGATGGGCCCGTACGCGCTCCTCCAGGCCGGCCGGCGACACGCTCTTGCCGCCCGACGTCACCAGGATCTCCTTCTTCCGGCCGGTGATGGTCAGATACCCGTCCTCGTCGAGCGAGCCGAGGTCGCCCGTCGCGAGCCAGCCGTCCCGCAGGACGGCGTCGGTGGCCTTCGGGTCGTTCAGATAGCCGCCGAAGACGTGCGCGCCGTGCAGCCACACCTCGCCGTCCTTCGCGATGTGCACGGTGGTCCCGGGAATGGGCTGGCCGACCGTTCCGTAGCGGGTGCGCTCAGGCGGGTTGGCCGTCGCCGCCGCGCTGGACTCCGTCAGGCCGTACCCCTCGAAGACCGTGACCCCGGCGCCCTCGAAGAACAGGCCGAGCTGCCGGTCCATGCCCGAGCCGCCCGACATCGCGTGCCGCACCCGGCCGCCCATCGCCGCGCGCACCTTGGAGTACACGGCCTTCTCGAAGAACTGGTGCTGGATCCGCAGCCCCGCCGACGGGCCGGGGCCGATCCCGAACGCCTTGTGCTCCATCGCCTCCGCGTGCTTCACGGCCACGTCGACGGCCTTGTCGAAGGGCCCCGTCCTCCCGTCGCGCTCCGCCTTCCGGCGCGCGGCGTGGAAGATCTTCTCGAAGATGTACGGCACGGCGAGGATGAAGCTCGGCCGGAACGCGGCGAGATCCGGGAGCAGTTCACTCGCCCGCATCACCGGCTGGTGGCCGAGCTTCACCCGGCCCCGGATCGCGGCGATCTCCACCATGCGGCCGAAGACGTGCGCGAGGGGCAGGAAGAGCAGCGTCGACGCCTCGTCACCGCGCCTGGAGTGGAAGACCGGCTCCCAGCGGGCGATCATCGTGTCCGTCTCGAACATGAAGTTCGCGTGCGTGATCACACAGCCCTTGGGGCGGCCGGTGGTGCCCGAGGTGTAGATGACCGTGGCCGTCGAGTCGGGTGTCACGGCCCGGCGGTGCCGGTGCACCACGTCGTCGTCGATATCGACACCGGCGGCGTTCAGTTCGGCGACCGCGCCCGCGTCGAGCTGCCACAGCCGCTTGAGCCGGGGGAGCCGGTCGATCACGGAGCCGACGGTCATCGCGTGGTCCTCGTGCTCGACCATGCAGGCCGACACCCCGGCGTCGTGGAGCATCCAGTAGACCTGCTCGGCGGACGACGTCGGGTAGACCGGCACGGAGTGGGCGCCCACCGACCACAGCGCGAAGTCGAAGACCGTCCACTCGTACCGGGTACGGCACATGATCGCGACCCGGTCGCCGAACCGGACACCGTGTGCCAGCAGCCCCTTCGCCAGCGCCAGCACCTCGTCGCGGAACTCGGCCGAACTCACGTCCCGCCAGATGTCGTCGGGGCCTTTGCGGCCGAGCGCGACGCGGTCGGGATCGTCCAGCGCATGATCGAATACGGCGTCCGCCAGCCCGCCCACTTGGGGCGCAGACGCCATGGGTCGGACAGTGAACTCGCGCAATGACCTGCTCCTTGTGGCGCTCCGCACGGCGCCGTGACGGTACCCCAAGGACAGGCCCGGCGGGAGGGAGCGGACGGAAGTGGGGTCTTGCCGTATCGCACCAGGTCAGAGGCGTGGAACGGGTTCCGGAGAGAGACGCCGGACGGTCTTCTGACCGTAGAGTAAGTGCGCTTGGGGGGAATCTCCACCGAATCTGTACGGTGCGATTACGGTCCCCGCCACGCGGCGGGGTGTTGGCCTGTACCAGCGCCTCGATGTGGCGGGTTTTCGCTTCAGCGCGCGTCGGCGGGGCGGTGCAGCCGGTCGCCGCCCGCCAGGATGGCGGCGGCGAGCGCGTCCGCCGGACCGCGCCCGGCCCCTCCCGGGACGCCTGCCCGTCGCCCGTGCCCGCCCCGCCGTCCGTGCAGCAGCACGAAGTCCACATCACCCAGCTCCGGCAGCCCCGCGCGGGCCGGCACCGGCACCAGCCCCGGCGGGATCAGGCCACGGGTGTGCGCCATCACGCCGAGCCCCGCTCGGGCCGCCGCGATCAGCCCGCTCAGGCTCGCGCTCGTACAGGCGATGCGCCACGCACGGCCGTCCGCCTCCAGGACCTCCAGCGCGCGGGCACGCGTGATGCCGGGCGCGGGGAACAGGATCAGCGGCACCGGGCGCTCGGGGTCGATCCGCAGCCGCGGCGCCCCGATCCAGGTCAGGGTGGACTGCCACACCAGCTCGCCGTGCGTGTCACCGCCCCGGCGCTTGGCCAGCACCAGATCCAGCTCGCCCGCCGCCAGCCGCTCGTGGAGCGTGCCGGAGAGTTCGACGGTCAGTTCCAGGTCGACCTCGGGGTGGTCGGTGCGGAACGACTGAAGGATCTCGGGCAGCCGCGTCAGGACGAAGTCCTCGGACGCGCCGAAGCGGAGCCTGCCCCGCAGCCGGGTCCCGGAGAAGTACGCCGCCGCCCGCTCGTGGGCCGCCAGGATCGTACGGGCGAAGCCGAGCATGGCCTCGCCGTCCTCGGTCAGCTCCACGCTGTGCGTGTCCCGCGTGAAGAGCTGCCGGTCCCCGGCCGCCGCCTCCAGCCGCCGCACGTGCTGGCTGACCGTCGACTGCCGTACGTCCAGCCGCCGGGCGGCCTGCGTGAAGCTCAGGGTCTGCGCCACGGCCAGGAAGGTGCGGAGCTGGGCGGGGTCGTACATACGGCCCAGGGTATCCCCCGTCATCGCGGAACGTGATGACAGTCAGAGCCGTATGCGGGATTCCCGATCAAGCTCGGACCCAGGACGATGGAGAGCGCGCGATCCGTCCCGGAACACGGACAAGATCCAGAGCACAGCAAGAACCAGTGGAGCACATGAACCGCCGCACCTCGTCCCCCCGTCCGCGCCCGTTCCGCCGTCGCCGGGCGTCCCCGTCGCCCCGTTCGGTCCGGCGCCGGTTCACGCGGCTGCCGGTCGACCCGTACATCCTCGCCCTCCTCGGCACCGTCGCCCTCGCTGCGCTGCTGCCCGCGTCCGGCACCACGGCGGACGTCGCCGGCGGGGCGACGACCGGCGCGGTCGCGCTGCTCTTCTTCCTGTACGGCGCCCGGCTCTCCACCCGTGAGGCCCTGGACGGCCTCAAGAGCTGGCGGCTCCATCTGACCGTCCTGGCCTGCACGTTCCTGATGTTTCCGCTGCTGGGGCTGGCCGCGCGCGGGCTGGTGCCCTTCGTCCTGACACCGGAGCTCTACAGCGGGCTGCTCTTCCTGTGCCTGGTGCCCTCGACGATCCAGTCGTCCATCGCCTTCACCTCCATGGCACGCGGCAACGTGCCGGCGGCGATCTGCGCGGGGTCCTTCTCCAGCATCGCGGGCATCGTGGTGACACCGCTGCTCGCCGCCCTGCTGCTCGGCGGCGGCGGAGGCGGATTCTCGCCGGACTCACTGCTGCGGATCGTGGCGCAGTTGCTGCTGCCCTTCGTGGCGGGCCAGTTGCTGCGCCGGTGGGTCGGCGGATTCCTCACCCGGCACCGCACCCTGCTGGGCCGGGTGGACCGCGGATCGATCCTGCTGGTGGTCTACACGGCCTTCAGCCAGGGCATGGTCGCCGGAGTCTGGAACCGGGTGACGCCGGGGCGCCTCGGCGCGCTGTTCGCGGTCGAGGTGGTGCTGCTCGCGGCGATGCTGACGGTCAGCTGGTACGGGGCGCGCCGGCTGGGCTTCGACAGGGCGGACCGGGTGGCGATCCAGTTCGCGGGATCGAAGAAGAGCCTCGCGGCCGGGCTGCCGATGGCGAGCGTGCTGTTCGGCGCGCAGGCCAGCCTGGCGGTGCTGCCGTTGATGCTGTTCCACATGCTGCAACTGGTGGTCTGCGCGATGATCGCGAAGCGCCGCTCCCGCGATCCCCTGCCGGACGAACCACTGTCCGACCCCCCGTCGCCGGCGCGCAAGCACGCGGTGACCGGCCAGACCTGACACCGAGCCCGGCGCCCCGGGCGGGGCTGCCGCTGTCGGGGTTGGAGCGGGCGGAAGCCTGGCGGGACGGGTCACCCTGGCGAGTGAGCCGAAGGGCGCGCCGCTGTCACGGGTGGAGCGGGCGGAGACCCCGCGAAACGGGTCGCCCTGGCGAGTGAGCCGAAGGGCGCGCCGCTGTCGGGGTTGGAGCGGGCGGAAGCCTGGCGGGACGGGTCACCCTGGCTAGTGAGCCGAAGGGGCGCGGCGGTGTCGAAAGGGAGAGCGCGCGGAGGCCCCGAGGAACGAGGGGGCGAGCACGGTCGACCGTCGACACCGGCTCGAAGCGCCCCGGAGGCGAACCGAGCCCCCCAAAAAACAAAAGAGGTCGGACCCCGGCCGGCGCAGGGGGCGCTCCCCGCCGGCCGGGGCCTTGTCCCGTGTATCCCGTACCGCGGCGGCGCGTCACACCTCGCTGTGGAGGGCGATGCGCTCGTCGCCGGCATACACGTTCATGGAGGGGCCGCGGAGGAAGCCGACCAGGGTCAGCCCGCTCTCCGCGGCGAGGTCGACGGCGAGCGACGACGGCGCCGAGACCGCCGCCAGGACCGGTATCCCGGCCATCACCGCCTTCTGGGCGAGTTCGAAGGACGCGCGGCCCGACACCAGCAGGATCGCCCGTGACAGGGGCAGCAGACCCTGCTGGAGGGCCCGGCCGACGAGTTTGTCGACCGCGTTGTGGCGGCCCACGTCCTCCCGGATGTCGAGGAGTTCCCCGTCCTCGGAGAACAGGGCCGCGGCGTGCAGACCCCCGGTCCGGTCGAAGACCCGCTGTGCCGCCCGCAACCGGTCGGGGAGGTCGGAGAGCAGAGCGGGTTCGACGCGGACCGGGGGAGTGTCGGCGATCGGGAAGCGCGCAGTGGTGCGTACGGCGTCGAGGCTGGCCTTGCCGCACAGGCCGCACGAGGACGTGGTGTAGACGTTGCGTTCCAGCGTGATGTCCGGCATCGGGACGCCGGGCGCGAGCTGGACGTCCACCACGTTGTACGTGTTGCTGCCGTCGTCCGTCGCGCCGGCGCAGTACACGATCGACCGGACGTCGTCGGCGGAGCCGAGGACGCCCTCGCTGACCAGGAATCCGGCGGCGAGCGCGAAGTCGTCGCCCGGGGTGCGCATGGTGATGGCGAGCGGCTTGCCGTTCAGCCGGATCTCCATGGGCTCCTCGGCGACCAGGGTGTCCGGGCGGGTGGTGACAGCTCCGTCCCTGATGCGGATGGTGCGGCGGCGTTCGGTGACGCGTCCCACGGTGATCCTCCCCTTTCTCGCTCGGTCCGGCTCCGCCGGTGCTGGGTCCCGGTGCCGCTACGGGCGCTGCTGCGCGTGCTGGTACCCGAAGCGCCCCTTGATGCACAGGTTGCCGTGGGTCACCGGGTTGTCGTGCGGCGAGGTGACCTTGACGATCTCATTGTCCTGCACGTGCAGCGTGAGGTTGCAGCCGACGCCGCAGTACGCGCAGATCGTGGTGGTCTCCGTCTGCGCCGACTCGTCCCAGGTGCCAGCCTCGCGCATGTCGAACTCGGACTTGAAGCTGAGCGCGCCCGTCGGACAGACCTCGATGCAGTTGCCGCAGTAGACGCACGCCGATTCGGGCAGCGCCACGGCGTGCTCGGTGGAGATACGGGCGTCGAAACCGCGGCCGGCGACGGAGATGGCGAAGGTGTTCTGCCACTGGTCGCCGCACGCGTCCACACACTTGTAGCAGAGGATGCATTTGTCGAGGTCCCGGACGTAGAGATCGTTGTCGATCTTCGGCGTCTCGTTGACCCGGGCCGCGTCGGGCCCGAACCGGTCGGGCTTCGCCTCGTACTCCTTGATCCACTCGGCCGCGCGCGGTGTCGTGGACAGGTCGGTCGACGAGGCCAGCAGTTCCAGGACCACCTTGCGGCTGGTCCGGGCGCGCTCGGAGTCCGTACTGACCTTCATCCCCGCCTCCGCCCGGCGTGAGCACGCGGGCGCCAGCGTGCGGGCGCCCTCGACCTCCACGACGCAGACCCGGCACGCGTTCTTCGGCGTGAGCGTGTCACCCTCGCAGAGCGTGGGGATGTCCTTGCCCGCCGCCCGGCAGGCGTCCAGGATCGTGGAGCCCTCGGGGACCCGGGTGGGCTCGCCGTCGAGTGTGAACTCAAGCAGACGGCGCGGCAGTTGGAGAGGAACAACGGTCACTTGAAAGCCCCCAGACGGTCGATGGCGGATTCGACGGCGTTCCACGCGGTCTGTCCGAGACCGCAGATGGAGGCGTCGCGCATGGTCTGACCGACTTCGCGCAGCAGCGCGACGTCGTCGGATGCGGCGGCGCCCGTACGGTCCTTGATGCGGTGCAGCGCCTCCTCCTGGCGGACGGTGCCGACCCGGCAGGGCACGCACTGGCCGCAGGACTCGTCGCGGAAGAACTCGGCGATGCGCAGCAGCGTCCTGGGCAGGCCGACGGTGTCGTCCATGACGAGGATCACGCCGGAGCCGAGGGTGGTGCCGGCGGCCCTGGTGCCCTCGAAGGTGAGCGGGATGTCCCGCTCGTCGGGCCGTACGAAACCGCCGGCCGCGCCGCCGAGCAGGATCGCCCGGATGTCGGTCGGGGTGCCGGCGAGGTCGAGCAGTTCGCCGAGGGTGGCGCCGAACGGCAACTCGTAGATGCCGGGACGTTCGACGTTGCCCGAGACGCAGAAGAGTTTCGGCCCGGTGGAGTTCTCGGTGCCGATCGCCGCGTACGCCTCGGCGCCCATCGTCAGGATGGGCAGCACGTTGATCAGTGTCTCGACGTTGTTGGCGGCCGTCGGTTTGCCGAACAGCCCCTTCTCCACGGGGAACGGCGGCTTGGAGCGCGGTTCGCCGCGGAAGCCCTCGATCGAGTTGAAGAGGGCCGTCTCCTCGCCGCAGATGTACGCGCCGGCGCCCCGGCGGATCTCGATGTCGAAGGCGTAGCCCTGGCCGAGGACGTCGTCGCCGAGGAACCCGCGCAGACGGGCCTGGGTGAGGGCGTTCTCCAGGCGGTGCTGGGCGCGCGGGTACTCGCCGCGCAGATAGAGGTAGCCGACGTGGGCGCCGGTGGCGTAACCGGCGATCGTCATGGCCTCGATCAGGGCGAACGGGTCGCCCTCCATGATCACCCGGTCCTTGAACGTGCCGGGTTCCGATTCGTCGGCGTTGCAGACCAGATAGTGCGGCCGGTCGGGCTGGGACGCGGTGGCCTGCCACTTGCGCCCGGTGGGGAAGGCCGCGCCGCCCCGGCCGAGCAGTCCGGAGTCGGTGACCTCCCGGATCACTCCCGCCGGGCCGATGTCGAACGCCCGCCGCAGGGCGGAGTACCCGCCGTGCGACCGGTAGTCGTCGATGCTGAACGGGTCGACGACGCCGACCCGTTGGAGCAGCAGCAGGCCCTCCTGCCCGGCCTGCGGTACGGCCATGGCGGCGGACGGCTCCTCGGGGGCGTCCTCGGGAGCCGTAGCGGCGTCGACCAGGGCGTCGGCCGTGGCCGGTGCGATGACGGCGAACGCCTGCCGCCGGGGGGCGGATGGGGCCTGCGAACCGCCTGCTTGCGCGCGCGGGGGCGTGACCACCGCGCCGTTCGGCGCGTCCGCCGTGCCGGGATCCGGCGGGACGGCCGTGACCTCGGCCGGGCCCGCCGTCCGGGCGGGCTCGTCCGTCCCGTCCGGACGGCCGGCCTGCGCCGGGGCGCCGGCGTGCTTCAGCCGGGGGTCCCGCGGCGCGGGCACGGTGCCGGACGGGGTGCCCGCCTGCAACAGCAGTGCCGCCGGGGCCCGTTCGCACAGTCCGAGACAGGGGCTCGACTGCCATACGACACCGTCGGAGGCGGAGCCGGCGGCCCCCATCCGTTCCTCCAGCTCCGCGCAGAGCTTCGCGGAGCCGTTCCCCGCGCACGCCAGGTCGGTGCAGACGTGCAGCACCTTGGCGGGGCGGGGCTTGAGCGCGAACATCGCGTAGAACGTGGCCACGCCGTACGCCTCGGCCGGCGGCACCGTGAGCCGCCGGCACAGATAGGCGAGCGCGCCCTCGCTGATCCAGCCCACGCGGTCGTTGACGGCGTGCAACCCCGGCAACAGCAGGTCGCGCCGTTCGCGTGCCTCGCGACCACCACGGGCCCAGCGCAGATCCACGGCGGAGCGGTCCGCCGCGCCTTCCCACGCCGACGTCGCGGGGCCGAGCAGCGAGTCGACCGCCGCGCGCTCCTCGTCCGTCGGTTCGCTGTCACCGAAGTGCAGGTCCACTGATTCTCAGCTCCTCACGGCTGTCGCCGACATCTCTGTCACGTGGGCGGGCAACTTCTCGATGCGGATGGCCGACGCCTTGAACTCGGCGGTACCGGCGATCGGGCAGTTCGCCTCGATCGTCAGCTGGTTGGTGTCCACCTCGTCCGGGAAGTGCATGGTCATGAAGGCCAGTCCGGGGCGGAGCCCCCGGTCGATCCAGACCGGTGCCCGCACCGTGCCGCGCCGTGAGGAGATCTGGACCTCCTCGCCGACCTCGACCCCGTAGAGCCGCGCGTCCTCCGGGCACAGCTCCAGGTACTCGCCGCGGCGCAGCGGGGAGGCGAAACTCCCGCTCTGCACACCGGTGTTGTACGAGTCGAGCCGGCGCCCGGTGGTGAGCCTGATCGGGTACTGCTCGTCCGTCAGGTCCACCGGCGGATCGTGCTTCACGATGCCGAACGGGGCGAGCCTGCCGCGCTTGGCGGGGTCCGCCTCCCACAACCTGCCGTGCAGATAGGTGGGTTCGATGCGCTCGGTGTCGGGGCACGGCCACTGGATGCCCTGGTGCTCGGCGAGCCGGTCGTACGTCATCCCGAAGTGGTCGGGGGACAGTGCGCGCAGCTCGTTCCAGACGGTTTCCGCGTCTGCGAACTTCCAGTCGTGTCCGAGCCGGCCCGCGATCTCGCAGATGATGTCGATGTCCTCGCGCGCCTCGCCCGGCGGGTCGAGTGCCTTGCGTACGAGCTGGACCCGGCGCTCGCTGTTGGTGGTGGTGCCGTCGGTCTCGCACCAGGCGGCGGTGGCGGGCAGGACCACGTCGGCCAGTTCGGCCGTTTTGGTGAGGAAGATGTCCTGCACGACGAGGAAGTCGAGCGCCTTCATCCGGGTCACGGCCTGCTCGCTGTCGGCCTCGGACTGCGCCGGGTTCTCGCCGATGCAGTAGACGGCCCTGAGGTCGCCGGTCTCCATCGCCTCGAACATGTCGGTCAGGTTGAGGCCGTAGTGGGGCTGGATCACGGTGTCCCACGCGGTCTCGAACTTCCGCCGCACATCCGTTTCGAGGATGTCCTGGAAGCCCGGCAGCCGGTTGGGGATGGCCCCCATGTCGCCGCCGCCCTGCACGTTGTTCTGGCCGCGCAGGGGCTGGACCCCGGAGCCGTACCGTCCGACGTGCCCGGTGAGCAGCGACAGGTTGATCAGCGCGCGGACGTTGTCGGTGCCGTTGTGGTGCTCGGTGATGCCGAGCGTCCAGCACAACTGGGCGCGCTCGGCCCGGGCGTAGGAGTGGGCGAGGTCGCGGATCGCCTCGGCGGGTACGCCCGTCACCTTCTCGGCCACCGTGAGGGTCCATGGCTCGACCTCGGCCGCGTACTCCTCGAAGCCGGTGGTCGCCTGCTCGATGAACTGCTTGTTCTGCAGGCCCGCGTGGATGATCTCGCGGCCGACGGCGTGGGCGAGCGGAATGTCCGTGCCGACGTTGAGGCCCATCCAGCTCTCGGCCCATTCGGCCGTGCTGGTGCGCCGGGGGTCGACGGCGTACATCCGCGCGCCGTTGCGGATGCCGCGCAGGACGTGCTGGAAGAAGATCGGGTGCGCGAAGCGGGCGTTGGAGCCCCACATCACGATCAGATCGGTGTGCTCAACCTCCTCGTACGAGGAGGTGCCGCCACCGGAACCGAAGGCCGCGGAGAGTCCGGCGACGCTCGGCGCGTGGCAGGTCCGGTTGCAGGAGTCGACGTTGTTGGTGCCCATCACCACCCGCGCGAACTTCTGCGCGACGTAGTTCATCTCGTTCGTGGCACGGGCGCACGAGAACATGCCGAACGCGCCGCGTGCGGCGCCCAGTCCCTCGGCCGCCCGGTCGAGTGCTTCTTCCCAGGTCGCCCGCCGGAACGGGCCTCCCTTCTCGTCCCGCACCAGCGGGTGTTCGAGCCTGGTATAGGTCTTCGGCGTGCGATCCCGCCGCCTTGCGCTGCTTTTCACGCTGCGCTCCCTCATGAGTCATGGCTTGTGGCCGCGCCATTGCATACAGTATCCCGGTGCGCGGTGGGAAGCGGAAGCCTTGCGTATGGGTTTTGTGCGGGACGGGGCCGCGCCGGGTCCGCCCGGCGGGCCGGTTCGTCCTCAATCGCCGGACGGGCTCAACTGAGCCCGTCCGGCGATCGAGGACAGGTGCGCCGGGTGGCCGCGCGACCCGCCGAACGCCAGGGGGTGTCCGCGAAGTCCCGCCTGGCTCGCGACGTCTGGCACGCACGCTCGCCGCGTTGTCGGACTCGGCCGAGTACGCCCGGTACGAGGCCGATCCTCCGCCTTGCGATGCACCGCACCAGCCGCCGCGGGCCCCGCCCTACGGGCGGACGGCGCTACTTCGCGGACACTCCCTAGGGCCGGACCGCTACGCGGCCGCGCCGCGGGCCAGCAGGTCCGAGATGGCGTCGACCGTGCGGAGCGTCGGCACATCGATGTCGCACATGGCCGCCAGTTCGACGACGGCCGCGAGCAGCACGTCCAGCTCCATCGGCTTCCCCTTCTCCAGGTCCTGGAGAGTGGAGGTCCGGTGGTCGCCGACCCGTTCGGCGCCGGCCAGCCGGCGTTCGACGGAGATGTCGGGGTGGCAGCCGAGCGCCTCGGCGACCCGGAGCGTCTCCCGCATCATCAGTTCGATGACTTCCCGGGTGCTGCGGTGCAGGCACATCTCCCGCATCGTGGCGCGGGTCAGCGCGCTGATCGGGTTGAAGGAGATGTTGCCGAGGAGTTTGATCCAGATCTCGTCGCGCAGTTCGGCCTCGACCGGACACTTGAGTCCGCCCGCCCGCATGGCCTCGCCGAACTCCTTGGTACGGGGTGAGAGCGATCTGTCCGGCTCCCCGATGGAGAACCGGGTGCCTTCCAGGTGCCGTACGACGCCCGGTCCTTCCAGCTCCGTCGCCGCGTAGACGACGCAGCCGATGGCACGTTCCGGCGGCAGGACCGCGCTGACCGAGCCGCCGGGGTCGACGCTCTCTATGCGGCGGCCGTCGTGCGGGCCGCCGTGCCGGTGGAAGTACCACCAGGGGATGCCGTTCTGGGCGGCGATGACCGCCGTGTGGTCCTGGAGCAGAGGCGCGATCAGCGGCCCGCACGCCGCGTACGAATTCGCCTTCAGGCCCAGGAACACATAGTCGACCGGCCCGATGTCGGCCGGCTGATCGGTGGCGTGCACCCGCGCGGTCCAATCGCCGCGCGGGCTGTACACCCGGACTCCGTGCTGCCTCATGGCCGCCAGATGCGGTCCACGGGCGATGAGATGGACTTCGGCGCCTGCGCGATCGAGCGCGGCACCGACATAGGCGCCGATCGCACCGGCGCCGACGACTGCGACTTTCACCGTGGGGCTCTCCGTTCGCTTTGAGGGTGTTGAGAGAAGCGCGGAAAGGAGCACACTTTGCCGACGATATATTGTCTACAGTATGGAATAACTGCCGACAAGACTTCTGTCGTCGGCATACGGTCGACGTGAACAACCGGTAAAGGATCTTCCCAAACGGTCGGGACGGTTCCTAGAGTTCGCGACCATGACCCCACCACTCGCCCCGGTCGGCTGGAGCCGCTGGCTGGTACCCCCCGCAGCGCTCTCGGTGCACCTCTCGATCGGACAGGCCTACGCCTGGAGCGTGTTCAAGCCCCCGCTGGAATCCGCTCTCGGCCTCTCCGGTACCCAGAGCGCCCTCCCCTTCCAGCTGGGCATCGTGATGCTCGGCCTGTCCGCCGCGTTCGGCGGCACCCTCGTCGAACGCAACGGCCCGCGCTGGGCGATGACCGTCGCACTCGTCTGCTTCTCGTCCGGGTTCCTGCTCTCCGCGCTCGGCGCCGCGACCGAACAGTTCTGGCTGATCGTCTTCGGATACGGCTTCGTCGGCGGCATCGGACTCGGCATCGGCTACATCTCGCCCGTCTCGACACTGATCAAATGGTTCCCCGACCGGCCGGGCATGGCGACCGGCATCGCGATCATGGGCTTCGGCGGCGGCGCGCTCATCGCCTCCCCGTGGTCCGCGCAGATGCTGGAGTCGTTCGGCTCCACGAGCGACGGCATAGCCAAGGCGTTCCTCGTACACGGCCTGGTCTACGCGGTGTTCATGCTGCTCGGTGTCCTGCTGATCCGCGTACCGCGTCCGGACGCCGCGCCGAAGGCGGCGCCCGCCCCCGAGTCGGCCCTGATCACCACCGCGCAGGTCTCCGCCAGGTCGGCCGTGCGCACACCGCAGTTCTGGCTGCTGTGGATCGTCCTGTGTATGAACGTCACCGCGGGCATCGGCATCCTTGAGAAGGCCGCCCCGATGATCACCGACTTCTTCGCCGACACCGACACGCCGGTCTCCGTCTCGGCCGCGGCCGGGTTCGTCGCGCTGCTGTCGGCGGCCAACATGGCGGGCCGTATCGGCTGGTCGTCCACCTCCGACGTGATAGGCCGGAAGAACACCTACCGCCTCTACCTGGGCGTCGGCGCCCTGATGTATCTGCTGATCGCGCAGTTCGGCGACGCGTCCAAACCGCTCTTCATCATCTGCGCGCTGGTCATCCTCTCCTTCTACGGAGGAGGCTTCGCCACCGTCCCCGCCTATCTCAAGGACCTGTTCGGCACCTACCAGGTGGGCGCGATCCACGGACGGCTGCTCACCGCCTGGTCGGCGGCCGGCGTCCTCGGCCCGCTCATCGTCAACCGGGTCGCCGACAGCCAGGAGGAGGCGGGCAAGAGCGGGCCCGGTCTCTACGGGCTCTCCCTGACCATCATGATCGGGCTGCTCGTCGTCGGCTTCGTGGCCAACGAGCTGGTCCGCCCCGTACACCCGCGCCACCACCGGCCGGCGGAGACCACCGAGCCCGCCGGCAGCGCCGTCACGAATCCGGAAGTATCGCCGGAAGCACCGAAGGAGGCCCCCGATGACCACAGCACCGGAGAGCGGGAACGCAGTGCCTGAGTCCCGGCGAACCGCGCTGACCGTCTTCGCCTGGCTCTGGGTGGGCGTCCCTCTCGCGTACGGTCTGTACGAACTGGTCCGAAAGGCCACCCAGCTGTTCACCGGGTGATCCCGTTCGGACGACGCCGGATGATCCGGAGTCTCCAAGAGGAGGCGGGGAATCCTGTTGGGTCACCTGCCCCCTTACTCGTGAGTCGCTGACGAGACTGGGGATCTCCTGACGTCGACCGAAGAGGGGGTCCCGGGCATGACCGGCACTCGTATCGCCGCGCTCGGGCACTATCAGCCCGCCAAGGTGCTCACCAACGACGACCTGGCGGGCATGGTCGACACCAGTGATGAGTGGATCAGGAGCCGTGTCGGCATCAAGACCCGGCACGTGGGCGGACCCGACGAGTCCGTGGACGAGATGGCGGCGCACGCGGCGGCGAAGGCGCTCGCCGCCGCCGGTCTGACCCCCGCCGACATCGATCTCGTACTCGTTGCCACCTCCACGGCGATCGACCGGTCGCCGAACATGGCGGCGCGCGTCGCGGCCCGGCTCTCCATGGGCTCACCGGCCGTGATGGACCTCAACGTGGTCTGCGCCGGTTTCACGCACGCGCTCGCCACCGCCGACCACACCGTACGGGCGGGCGCCGCGACCCGCGCGCTCGTCATCGGCGCCGACAAGATGGCCGACATCGCCGACTGGACCGACCGCTCCACCTGCGTCCTCCTCGGTGACGGCGCGGGCGCGGCGGTCGTCGAGGCCGTCCGGCCGGGCGAGGAGCCGGGCATCGGGCCGGTGCTGTGGGGTTCGGTGCCCGAGATGGGCAACGCCGTACGGATCGAGGGGACCCCGCCGCGCTTCGCGCAGGAGGGCCAGTCGGTCTACCGGTGGGCCACCACCCAGCTCCCGCCCATCGCCCGCAAGGTCTGCGAGCGCGCGGGCATCGCCCCCGAGGACCTGGCCGCCGTCGTACTGCACCAGGCGAACCTGCGGATCATCGAGCCCGTCGCCCAGAAGATCGGCGCGGTCAACGCGGTCGTCGCGCGCGATGTCGTGGACTCCGGCAACACCTCGGCCGCGTCCATCCCGATGGCGCTGTCCAAGCTGGTGGAGCGCGGTGAGGTCGAATCCGGGGCTCCGGCGCTGCTTTTCGGCTTTGGCGGAAATCTGTCTTACGCCGGGCAGGTCGTCCGCTGCCCCTGACCGCTCCGGTTCTCGGTAGACTGTAGACGATAGCCAATCGTCGTGCCGTTGCCGCGCCCGTTGCCGTAGCCGGCCAGGATGGGGGACCGCATGTTGTCCGCAGGACTGCCACAGGGCTCCGTGCCCAAGCTCGAACGCCCCGGCCCGTTGCGCGAGCGCGTCTACGAGGCGCTGCTCGAACTCATCACCGTGCGCTCGCTGAGGCCCGGTCAGCATCTGGTGGAGAGTGAACTCGCCGGCCATCTCGGGGTCTCCCGCCAGCCCGTACGTGAGGCGCTCCAGCGGCTGAACACGGAGGGCTGGGTCGACCTCAGGCCCGCCCAGGGCGCGTTCGTCCACGAGCCGACCGAGGCGGAGGCGGACCAGCTGCTCTCGGTCCGTACGCTCCTGGAGGCCGAGGCCGCCAGGCTCGCGGCCGCGAACTCGGGTTCGGCGGGCATCGCGGCGCTGGAGGCGCTCTGCGCCAAGGGTGAGCAGTCGGTGGCCGACGACGACGTGGAGCTCACGGTCGCGACGAACGCGGCCTTCCACGCGAAGGTGATGGAACTGGCGGGCAACGTCGTCCTGGCGGAGCTGGCGGCGCAGGTGGACCGGCGGGTGCGCTGGTACTACGCGCCGGTGGCGCGGCAGCGCGGCAAGCAGTCCTGGATCGAGCACCGGGCCCTGATCGCGGCGATCTCCGCGCGGGACGAACAGGCCGCGACGGAGGTCATGCGCTCCCACACGGAGCAGACGCGCACCACGTACCACCACCGCGGGGACGCCGCGGTCTGACGTACTTCGCACACGCGAACCATTCCGTACGGTGGGAACGAGGCGCCTCCGCAGGACGCGGGGGCGCCTTCGCCGTGTCCCGAACGTATGATCACCCATCCCGCGAACCACCCCCGGCTCCCTCGCGGACGCCCCGCCCCCGCGGACCGCGAAACGTCTTTGTCCTGACTGTGGAGAAAGTTAGGAGCGATTCCTGCGCAACTTCTTCCCACTCGGGGAAAGCGCTGCTACGTTCCCCTCGAAAGCCCGTCGAAACGACAACCGACGTAGCGACGCATTACAGAGCCGAGAGGCGGGGAGGGGCGCGTGAGACGTATGACCGCACGACCCGCGAACGCTCATCAGGCGCGACTGCTCCGGCTCTTGCGTGACGGTGGGCCCAACTCCCGTGCCCAGCTCGGTGATCAGGTCGACCTCTCCCGCTCCAAGCTCGCCGTGGAAGTCGACCGGCTGCTGGAGACCGGGCTCGTCGTCGCCGACGGACTCGCCGCCTCGCGCGGTGGCCGCCGTTCCCACAACATCCGGCTCGCGCCCGCGCTGCGGTTCCTCGGGGTCGACATCGGCGCCACGTCCATCGATGTCGCGGTCACCAACGCCGAACTCGAAGTCCTCGGCCACGTCAACCACCCGATGGACGTCCGCGAGGGCCCGGTCGCCGTCTTCGAGCAGGTGCTCGCGATGGCCGCAAAGCTCAAGGCCTCCGGACTCGCCGACGGTTACGACGGCGCCGGCATCGGCGTTCCGGGACCGGTCCGTTTCCCCGAAGGCGTGCCGGTCGCGCCGCCGATCATGCCCGGCTGGGACGGCTTCCCCGTACGCGAGGCCCTCAGCCAGGACCTCGGCTGCCCCGTCATGGTCGACAACGACGTGAACCTGATGGCGATGGGCGAGCAGCACGCGGGCGTCGCACGCTCCGTGGGCGACTTCCTCTGCGTCAAGATCGGTACCGGTATCGGCTGCGGCATCGTCGTCGGCGGCGAGGTCTACCGCGGTACGACCGGCAGCGCGGGCGACATCGGCCACATCCGGGTCGAGCCGGACGGACGCGCCTGCGTCTGCGGCAACAGGGGCTGCCTGGAAGCCCACTTCAGCGGCGCCGCGCTGGCCAGGGACGCCGAGGACGCCGCCCGTACGGGCCGTTCCGCCGAACTCGCCTCACGCCTGGAGGCCGCCGGCCGGCTCACCGCCGCCGACGTCGCCGTGGCCGCCGCGGCCGGCGACCCCACCGCCCTCTACCTCATCCGCGAAGGCGGCAACCGGGTCGGCCAGGTCATCGCCGGACTCGTCAGCTTCTTCAACCCGGGCCTCGTCGTGATCGGCGGCGGGGTGACCGGACTCGGCCACACCCTGCTGGCCAGCGTCCGTACCCAGGTCTACCGCCAGTCACTTCCGCTGGCCACCGGCAATCTCCCCATCGTTCTCGGGGAGTTGGGGCCGACCGCCGGAGTAACCGGCGCGGCCCGCCTCATCAGCGACCACCTCTTCTCCCCGGCCTGACACCGGCATTGCGCCGTCGGGCCGTACGGCACACGCTTCACCCGGCACAACCGAAATAACAGCAAAAAAAGCAACAAAAGAACCAGCAAAGCACCACCGTTCACCGCACCACCCGCATCGCACCGCCCTGTTCCGCACGCCCGCACGCCCGCTCACCGGCCGCATCCGCCGAGGGGATACGCCATGGCACCAGCACCACCCGAAGGCAGCCTGCTCACCATGTCCGGCATCACCAAGCTGTTCCCGGGCGTCCGCGCCCTGGACGGCGTGGACCTGGAGGTCCAGGCAGGCGAAGTCCACTGTCTGCTCGGCCAGAACGGGGCCGGCAAATCCACACTCATCAAGGTGCTCGCCGGCGCGCACCAGCCCGACGACGGTGTCATCACCTGGCGCGGCGAAGAGGTCCAGCTCAAGTCACCCATCGCGGCGATGAAGCTCGGTATCGCGACCATCTACCAGGAACTCGACCTGGTCGAGGGCCTGTCGGTCGCCGAGAACATCTTCCTCGGCCACGAACCGACCACCGCGGGGTTCATCGTCAAGGGCAGCGAGGCCAGGGCGGCGGCCACCGCGCTGCTCGGGCGTCTCGGTCACCCCGAGATCCCGGCGGGCCGCCCCGTCGGTGAACTCTCCGCCGCGCACCAGCAGATCGTCTCCATGGCCCGCGCGCTCTCCCACGACGTACGCCTCATCGTGATGGACGAGCCGTCGGCGGCGCTCGACCCGGACGAGGTCGACAACCTCTTCCGCATCGTCGACACCCTCACCGCCGACGGGGTCGCGGTCATCTACATCTCCCACCGCCTGGAGGAGATCCGCCGCATCGGCGACCGCGTGACCGTCATCAAGGACGGCCGTACCGTCGCCGTGGGGCTGCCCGCGAAGGAGACCCCCACCAGCGAGGTCGTCTCGCTGATGACCGGCCGGGAGGTCGCGTACGTCTTCCCCGACCGTCCCGCGGTCGCCGACGCCCCGCGCGGCGAGCCCGTGCTGCGGACCGAAGGACTCACCAGGGAAGGCGAGTTCGAACCGGTCGACCTCGAACTGCGGCCCGGCGAGATCGTCGGCCTCGCGGGTCTCGTCGGCTCCGGACGCTCCGAGATCCTGGAGACCATCTTCGGCGCCCGCAAGCCCACCGGCGGCCGCGTCCTGGTCGACGGCAAGGAGCTGAAGCCCGGCAGCGTCCGCGCCGCCGTACGCGCCGGACTCGGCCTCGCCCCCGAGGAGCGCAAGGCCCAGGCCCTGCTGCTCATCGAATCGGTCACCCGCAACGTGTCGGTGTCCTCCATGTCCCGCTTCTCGCGCGGCGGCTGGCTCGACAGCGCCGCCGAGCGCAAGGCGGCCCGGGCCGCGACCCAGGAACTCTCCCTGCGCCCCGACAACCCCGACGCGGTCATCCGCACCCTGTCGGGCGGCAACCAGCAGAAGGTCGTCCTGGCCCGCTGGCTGCTGCGCGGCTGCCGGGTACTGCTTCTCGACGAACCCACCCGCGGTGTGGACGTCGGCGCCCGCGCCGAGCTCTACTCCGTGATCCGCCGGCTGGCCGACGACGGCCTCGCCGTACTTCTCGTCTCCAGCGAGGTCCCCGAGGTCCTTGGCCTCGCCGACCGGGTGCTGGTGCTCCGGGAGGGCCGTGTCGTCCACACGTCACCGGCCCAGGAGCTGGACGAGCACCGTGTACTCGACCTTGTGATGGAAGGGAGCCCGACGCCATGAAACAGCCTGCCTCTGAGGCGCAGCAGGGCGGGCCCGACGCCGCACCCGCCGCCGTACCCGCCGACGCCGTACCGCTGACCAAGCCCGCCGGAAAGACCCCGGGAGGTTCCGGGGGCCGGCCGCCGCTCGGACTGCGTCTCGATTTCCGTACGCTCTCGCTGCTCGGCGTGCTCGCCGCACTGATAGTCGTCGGCGGCATCACCAAGCCCGATCAGTTCCTGGACACCAGCAATCTCCAGCTGGTGCTCACCCAGGCGTCGATCATCGGTGTCGTCACCGTCGGCATGACGTTCGTCATCACCAGCGGCGGCATCGACCTGTCGGTCGGCGCGATCGTGGCCCTGGCCTCGGTGTGGGCGACCACCCTGGCCACCCAGGAGTACGGCTTCGCCGGCATCCTGTTCACCGCGATCATCGTGGGTCTGGCCTGCGGTCTGGTCAACGGCGTACTGATCGCGTACGGCGGCATGGCGCCGTTCATCGCGACCCTCGCGATCATGGCGTCCGCCCGTGGTCTGGCCCTCCAGATCACCGACGGCAACACCCAGGTCGTCACGTTGAAGTCGGTCCTCGACCTCGGCTCGCGCGACTCCTACATCCTGGGCGTCCCGCCGCTCGTCATCATCTTCGCCGCGGTGACGGTCATCGGCTGGCTGCTGCTCAACCGCACCACCTTCGGCCGGCGCACCGTCGCGGTCGGCGGCAACGCGGAAGCGACCCGCCTCGCCGGCATCGACGTACGCAGGCAGCGGCTCTACCTCTACCTGCTCTCCGGACTGTGCTGCGGTATCGCGGCCTTCATGCTGATCGTGCTGTCCGGCTCGGGTCAGAACACGAACGGAAACCTCTACGAACTCGACGCCATCGCGGCGGCGATCATCGGCGGCACGCTGCTCAGCGGTGGTCGCGGCACGATCGTCGGCTCCGTGCTCGGTGTCCTGATCTTCACCACCATCACCAACATCTTCGCTCTCAACAACCTGCAGAGCGACGTCCAGCAGATCGCCAAGGGCGCGATCATCGTCGCCGCCGTACTGGTCCAGCGCCGCACGGCGCGCAACGGTGAGGGCTGACCTCGTATCCCCGAGGCCCGATCTCGTACCGCTCCTCGAAGCACCGCTTCCGACGCACCGCACCATCCGCTCTTCCGAAGGGGACGAACCGTCATGCCAGAAACGAGCCGCAGAGGTCTTCTGTTCGGCACCGCCGCCATCTCGGCGGGTGCCCTGCTCACCGCCTGCACC
The DNA here is from genome assembly GCF_022695985.1 of Streptomyces sp. NP-1717. Lineage (GTDB taxonomy): Bacteria > Actinomycetota > Actinomycetes > Streptomycetales > Streptomycetaceae > Streptomyces. Next base: position 31,541 of record NZ_JAAPBF010000058.1, read on the forward strand.
AGCAACGAGAAGAAGGACGAGCCCGCCGCCAACGAGCAGCCGGTCGACGACAAGCCCGGCAAGGCCGTCACCATCGGCTTCGCCGGCCCCCAGGCCGACCACGGCTGGCTGGCCGCGATCAACGCCAACGCCAGGGCGCAGGCCAAGAAGTACTCGGACGTCACGCTCGACATCACCGAGGGCTCGAACGACACCGCCGCCCAGATCGGCCAGATCGACTCGCTGATCAACAAGAAGGTCGACGTCCTGGTGATCCTGCCGGCCGACGGCAAGGCCCTCACCCAGGCCGGTCTCAAGGCGATGCGCGCGGGCATCCCCGTCATCAACCTGGACCGGATCTTCGCCGACCCGCAGGCGTTCCGCTGCTACGTCGGCGGCGACAACTACGGCATGGGCGTCAACGCGGGCAAGTACATCGGCGAGAAGCTGAAGGACAAGCCCAACGCCACCGTCATCGAACTGTCGGGCCCCGACAGCCTGGAGCTGACCAAGCAGCGCACCCAGGGCTTCGACGACGCGCTCAAGAACTACCCCAACATCAAGAAGGTCGCCCGCCAGGCGGCCGACTTCACCGTCGAGTCCGGCCAGGCCAAGATGGCCCAGCTGCTCCAGGCGCAGTCCAAGTTCGACGCCCTGTGGAACCACGACGACGACCAGGGTGTCGGCGCGCTGCGCGCCATCGACCAGGCCGGCCGTGACGGGTTCCTGATGGTCGGCGGCGCCGGCGCCAAGTCGGCGATGGACGCCATCAAGGCCGACAACAGTGTCCTGAAGGCGACCGTGCTCTACCCGCCGATCATGGCCTCGACGGCGATCGACCTCGCCCGTGCGCTCGGCCAGGGCAAGGGTGTCAGCGGCATGGCCGGACTGGAGATCCCGGCCCAGGTCACGCTGTTCTCGGCGGTCGTCGACAAGGAGAACGTCGACGAGTACCTGCCCCAGGGATTCAGCTGACCGGCTCCGCCAGTCAGGGCCTGTCGTATGGATCCTGCCGGGCTCGGTCCCCGATCCGGCCCGATCCATACGACAGGCCCCAGCCCCCACACGCGCGAGAGACGAGGAGTAATCCCTTATGACCAGCAGGGAAGCGTCGGAGAAGGAAGCCGGCGCACCGCCGCCACTCGGTATCGGCATGATCGGATACTCGTTCATGGGTGCCGCCCACTCCCAGGGCTGGCGCACGGCGGGACATGTCTTCGATCTGCCGATGCGGCCGCACCTCGCCGCCATCTGCGGGCGGGACGAGACCGCCGTCCGCACGGCGGCCGACAAACTCGGCTGGGCCGCCGCGGAGACCGACTGGCGGGAGCTCATCGCGCGTGACGACGTGCAGCTGGTCGACATCTGCACACCTGGGGACAGCCACGCGGAGATCGCCATCGCCGCGCTGGAGGCGGGCAAGCACGTCCTGTGCGAGAAGCCGCTGGCCAACTCGGTCGCCGAGGCCGAGGCCATGGTCCGGGCCGCCGAAGCGGCCCGGTCCCGGGGCCAGTTGGCCATGGTGGGCTTCAACTACCGGCGGGTGCCCGCCATCAGCTACGCCCGCAGGCTGATCGAGGAGGGACGGCTCGGCGCGCTGCGGCACGTACGGGTCACCTATCTCCAGGACTGGCTGGTCGACGCCGAGTTCCCCCTCACCTGGCGGCTCAAGCGTGAGCACGCGGGATCGGGAGCGCTCGGCGACCTGGGCGCGCACATCGTGGACCTCGCGCAGTTCCTGGCGGGGGAGCCGCTGGTCGGGGTCTCGGCGATGACCGAGACGTTCGTACGGGAGAGGCCGCTGCTCTCCGGGGCGTCGGCCGGCCTCTCGGCGACCGCAGGCGCGGAGACGGGCCCGGTCACGGTGGACGACGCCGCCCTGTTCACGGGGCGGCTCGCCTCGGGGGCGCTGGCTTCGTTCGAGGCGACCCGGATGGCCGCTGGCCGCAAGAACGCGCTGCGGCTGGAGATCAACGGCGAGAAGGGGTCGCTCGCCTTCGATCTGGAGCGGCTCAACGAGCTGTCGTTCCACGACCAGTCGGAGCCCGCGGTCACCGCCGGCTTCCGGCGGATCCTGGTCACCGAGTCCGACCACCCGTACCTGGACGCCTGGTGGCCGCCGGGCCACGGGCTGGGCTACGAGCACACCTTCGTGCACCAGGCCAAGGATCTGGTCGAGGCGATCGCCACCGGAACCGATCCCGCGCCCTCCTTCGCCGACGGTCTCCAGGTGCAGCGGGTCCTCGCCGCCGTCGAGGAGAGCGCGGAGAAGAACGCCATCTACACACCCGTCCCGGCCCCGTCCGCCATCGAATCCTGAGGAAGGTCCGTATGCCACGCCCGTTCACGCTGTTCACCGGTCAGTGGGCCGATCTGCCACTGGAAGAGGTCTGCCGGCTCGCCCGTGACTTCGGTTACGACGGTCTGGAACTGGCCTGCTGGGGCGACCACTTCGAGGTCGACAAGGCACTCGCCGATCCGGGCTATCTGGAGAGCCGTCACCAGCTGCTCGACAAGTACGGCCTCAAGTGCTGGGCGATCTCCAACCACCTGGTCGGCCAGGCGGTCTGCGACAGCATCATCGACGAGCGCCACCAGGGCATCCTGCCGGCCCGTATCTGGGGCGACGGGGAGGCCGAGGGCGTACGGCAGCGGGCCGCCGCGGAGATCAAGGACACCGCCAGGGCCGCCGCCGCGTTCGGGGTCAACACGGTCATCGGCTTCACCGGTTCGTCGATCTGGCATCTGCTGGCGATGTTCCCGCCGGTGCCGCCCGGCATGATCGAGCGCGGCTACGAGGACTTCGCCGAGCGGTGGAACCCGATCCTCGACGTCTTCGACACCGAGGGGGTGCGCTTCGCCCACGAGGTGCACCCGGGCGAGATCGCGTACGACTACTGGACGACGAAGCAGGCGCTCGAAGCGGTCGACCACCGGCCCGCGTTCGGGCTGAACTTCGACCCGAGCCATTTCGTCTGGCAGGACCTCGACCCGACCGGATTCCTCTACGACTTCCGGGACCGGATCTACCACGTCGACTGCAAGGAGGCGCGCAAGCGTCTCGACGGCCGTAACGGCAGGCTCGGTTCGCATCTGCCCTGGGGCGACCCGAGGCGCGGCTGGGACTTCGTCTCGGCCGGGCACGGCGACGTGCCGTGGGAGGACGTCTTCCGCATGCTGCGGTCGATCAACTACGAGGGCCCGATCTCGGTCGAGTGGGAGGACGCCGGTATGGACCGGCTCTCCGGCGCCCCCGAGGCGCTCGCCGATCTGAAGCGGTTCGACTTCGACCCGCCCACCGCGTCCTTCGACGCGGCCTTCGGCGGCGGCGAGTAGCCTACGATCCGCAAGTCGTAGCCCCACACGAGCCCGGCGGTGGAAAGTTCACCGCCGGGCCGTCAGGCATGCCCGGAACCTTCTTTGTCCTCAGGCAGGAAAAAGTTGAACTTCACCGCTGCGCAAGGGCTTTCCGTCCCGGACGAACAGGGTTACGGTCACTGAGATGTACAGGACATGTTGATCTCCGGTGCGACGGCGCGCTCCGGCGAGACAGCAGACCGAG
>NZ_JAAPBF010000059.1 GCF_022695985.1 Streptomyces sp. NP-1717
TGGCTGGCGGTGAACGTCACGGGGCGGTCGCGGGTGACGGCGATGTCGTGGTGGTGCGGGCGGTCGAGCCGGAGTGTCCGCTGGGTGGGGTCGATGCGGATCTGGGGGACCAGGGTGCGGAGCATCGGGAACAGGCCCTGGTGGGCGATCCGGGATCCCGCCCGTGCGATCGAGTCGTACAGGGAGGGCTCGACGCGCTCCCACTCGTCGGCGAAGGCGGCACTCCAGTAGTCCTCCAGGACGGTGAGTGCGTCTTCGAGGACGGGGAGAGGGTCGGTGAGGATGCTGTTCAGCCGAGCCGCCCGGTCGGCCTCGGTCTGCTGGAGTTCGGCGAGGGCTGTGTCGCGGGCGGTGGGGTCTTCGACGAGGTTGTGTCCGGTGTAGCGGGTGGTGTCGACGAGGGTCTGGGCGAGTTCGGCGGCCAGCAGGGCGGGCGGCAGCGCCCGTACGGCCACGAGCTGGTCTTCGAAGTCGGCATCGTGATCACCTGCCCGGCTTTCGAAGAAGGCCGGGATGTAGTCGGCCACCGCGAGGCCGTGCTCGCGGATCCGCCGGCGCAGGACGGCGGGCAGCCGGCGGCACCGCCGTACCCATGGAACGTGCAGGGCGTGGTGGCCGGGGTCGGTCAGCGCGTGCCAGGAATGGACGGCTTCGAGCAGCGGTGAGACGGAGAAGGCGATGTCCTCCTCGGCCGTCTCGGTGAAACGCATGGTGATCACGATTGCAGGATTCCACAATCAGTTGATTAGATCTCGCCGCATTGTCCAGGCTTGAGACCACGACCGTATTGCCGCAGGTCGTCTCCCTTCCTCTGACCGAAAGCCGCAGGTCGCCCATGGGTACGTCCGAGACATCCTGGCGAGCTGTGCTGGACGCGGACGGCTGCGCGTACACCGTCCACGAGCATGCCGCCGCGCACAGCGTCGCCGAGCGCCAGGCACTGCCCTTCCCCTGGACGCAGGCCGTCAAGACACTCGCCTTCACCACCCCGAACGTCCCGCTCTTGCTCGTGGCGCTGCGGGCGGAGGACCGGGTGGACTTCGCGAACCTCACGGCCGCCACCGGCACCAGCCGCTCCCGGTTGCGCACGGCGGATGCCGCCCGGCTCGCTGCGGAGGGCCTGGTTCCCGGTGGCGTCCCGCCGGTCAGCCACCGGCCCGGAGTGTCGTGCCTGATCGACACCGCGGTCGCCGAACCGGCCCGGCCCGTCTACTGCGGCGCCGGATCAGCCGACCGCACCCTCCAGATCGACTCCGCAGTCCTGGCCCGCCTCCCGCGCGCCCAGGTGGCACCCGTGTCCCGGTAGCCGCCCCGGCCGATCCCGGTTCACGCCGGGCCCGCCCGCCCACGTACAGCAAGCACGCGCCACGCACCCTCAGTGGCGGCACAGCAGAAAATCAAGGAGTACCGGTCCATGGTGACCACCGAAAGCCTTCTCGCGTTCGCCGCGATGTCCCTCGTCGTGATCGCGATCCCCGGCCCGAGCGTCCTGTTCGTCGTCGGCCGCGCCCTCGCCCACGGCCGTCGCACCGCGCTCGCCACGGTCCTGGGCAACCTCCTCGGCTGCTATGCCCTCGTCCTCGCTGTCGCCCTCGGTCTGGGCGCCCTGGTCCAGAGTTCAGCCACCGTGTTCACGGCGGTGAAACTGGCCGGTGCCGCCTACCTCGTCTACCTCGGCGTTCAGGCGTCCGCCACCGTGACCGCCTGCGAACCGACCTGACAGCCGAGGAAGGTGAGCGGCGCAGCGATCTGCGGACCGTCCTGGACGGCCTCCTCGTCGGCGCCATCAACCCCAAGGGCCTGGTCTTCTTCGCTGCGGTCCTCCCGCAGTTCGTCAACCACGACGCCGGGCGTATCCCGCTGCAGATGATGGTCCTCGGCCTGATCCCGGCCGGCATCGGCCTCTGCGACACCGTCTGGGGTCTGAGCGCGTCGACCGCCCGGACCTGGCTCGCCGGCTCCGACCGCCGCCTGTCGATGATTGGCGGTGCGGGCGGTATCGCACTGATCGGCCTCGGGCTCGCCGTCGCCACCACCCGCCACTGACCGTCACCGGGCTACTACCCTCCAACGACGTGGCTTGCCATCACCGGTTCTTGCTGAACGGCCGTCGGGGGCAACGTGGTTGCGCCCGCGCTGGAAACCGGCGAACCGACCGCGTCGCCAGACGATCTTCTCCTCAGGCTGCCGCCCACGACCAGCGTGAGCACCCCGGAAGACCGTCACATCAGCCCTTTGACGTGCGAATTCAAGTTGGCGGAGGCTCACTGCACCTCTTCTCGCCTGCGAGGCTCGGGGATGCCTAGCTCGATAGGTGGGCGGTGCGCTTTTCGCTGGGTGTCTTCGCGCTTGGCGCGGAGGAGCTGGAGGGTGAGGTCAAGCCCTTCGATCTCTCCGCCCCAGCCTTCGGCCTGGGCGCGGGCCCTGCGGGCGATGAGGTCGGCTTCGAGGTCGTCGAGGCGGCTGATCATCTTCGAGCTGACTTGGAGCATCGGACATCGAATGCAGGCGTGTTCGTGCTGGCAGGGGGTGCCATAGGGGCGCCCGCAGGCACCGAGTTCGACCTTGCGCTTGTCGAAGTGCTCTTCGAATGCGTTCCACTCGTCGGTGGTGACGTTGCGGTACTCGTGGTCAGGGCGGAGCCGACGGCGTTCGTTGAGGTGAGCGAGGTAGTGACGGATGACGTCTTCGTCGAACACGGCGACGTAGCCGCAGGTGGTCTGGATGTTGAGGTGGCCGAGCAGCGTGGCGCCAATATGAATGGGCAGTCCGCTGTTTACGAGCTCGGTGGTGAAGATGCTGCGGAAGTCGTGCGGAGTGAACTTGACCAAGTGGAAAGCGGGATGGCGTTCAGCGAGGTCCTCGCAGCACCGTGCGAGCATGTGCAAGACGGTGAAAGGGCTGATCACGCTGCGTGTGGAGCCGATCTTGCGCTGGAACAGGAAAGGCATGGGCGGGCTCCAGACCTTGTCGTGCGGGTCGAAGCGTCGCAGAACCGGGACCGGCCTGCCGTCGCGGGTGTGCCGACGAATGATGGTTGCGATTACGTGGAACAGCTCGGCGGACATCGGGATGACGCGCTCGCGGTCGGTTTTGGACGGGCTGATGACCAAGAGGGCGACCATCTCGCCGTTGCAGCGCTGGTAATGGCGGATGCTGAGGTGGCTGACCTCGCACAACTCCTCGATCCGGACGCCTGAGTGGCGGAGGGTTTCGACTGAGGCCCAGTCCCAGAACGCGGTCTCTTCCTCGGCTTCGATCTGGATCAACTGCCCGATGTCATCGCGGACGCGGACGGGCGTTCGGTGGCCGCTGCGGATGCGGGTGAGGTCCTCCTGCGTCTGGACACGGCGATAGGTGCGGCCATCGTGAGTGAATGACGTGTTGGCGGCGGCTGCTGATGCCTGTTCCAGGAGAGTGCGGGTGCGGTCGTAGCGTTCTTCGACGTGCCGGACGAGCAGGGGCAGGAGGGGTTGGCGCTGGCGGGTTCGGTCGGCGGACCGCTCGTTGATCCGGCGGCGGCGCTTGGCTAGTCCGCGTAGTTCGCTGGGCGGGACGGGGCATGAGGCGACCCAAGGGCCCCATTGTTCAGGTTCGTCGGCGGCCCAGGTGTGCAGGTCGTAGTAGAAGCTGCGGACGGCGATGACGATGGTGTCGACACCGATGCGGGGTTTGCCGTCGTGACGTACGCCGATCTGTCGGCGCCACGTGCTGTAGAGGTCGGCAGGAATGTTGAGGTCGGCTTGCTCGGGGTTGATCTCCTCGATGCGGGCCCAGAAGTGGTGGGCGACGTGGCGGACGAGGTGGACCAGGGAGGCGTAGTCGGTGTCGGACCTGCGGCGGTGGAAGTAGTCGAGCAGGAGCCGGCGGACGCTCCGGTTGCGGATGGTGTGACGATCGACGAGCTCCTCGAGTGTGAGCTGACCGCGGTGCAGGGCCTGATGCATGGTGGCGGGCGTGCTGGCAGGGAATCGGCCGGACGATCCGCACCCCCGCCGCTCACCTACGGCTCTCCGGACTCCAGCTCCCGCGCCCGGCCGCGCAGGGCCATTCGATCGGCAGGACCGGATGCCGGCGTCGACCAGTACGGATGCCACCAGATCTGCGCGGACAGCCTGATCAGCCGCCGCCGCAGCACCGTCGTGCCGCTGCGGCGAGCCGGCTCCGCGAGCGCCCGGTAGGCGCGGTCCCAGGCACGTTGCGAGGCCACTAGATCATCGGGAAAGCCAACACCGTTCATCCCTTCATTAGATCACTTGTTCGAATAGTTTGCTGCGTGGGCCGTTTCACTAGTGCTGTGACCGGGATGGTCCACCGTGACCGGAAGGCGGCTCGCGGGACGAGCGCACGCGCAACGGCTGGTATTACTGGGGCATGCAGGAAGAGACGGCACGCTCCGCGATCGACACGTTCATCTCCGCGTTCAACGCCTCGGACGACAGCTATGTGACTACTCTGCTCTCCCAGTCCCTGACCTCAGACGTGGTCTTCTGGGGGCCGTTGGGCCGCAGCGAAGGAATCGCGGCGGTTGAGCGGTTCGTGCTGGACATCCGGCGCCACCCGGCGGGGACCGGCACGATGGTGCGCTGCTCAGCGGTGGACATGCCTGACGAGTGGGCCCGGTACCAGTGGGTCTTCACCACGCCGGACAGAGGCCCCCGCCTGGCGGGAACGGACGTCGTCCATCTGCGGAGGAGCCTCATCGACCAAGTCATCGTCTTTGCGGGGGAGATCGAGCCGTCCGCCTCCTGAGTCATCCTTCTGTCGCTGTCCTTCTCCTGAACTCCGGGGCTGCGGTTCGCGGTCGGTCAGGCTGCGGCGTTGAGGGAGCGTCCGCCCCAGCGGATGCCCTTCTCGCTGCGGATGCGGGCGCGTTCCTTGCGCTGGGCGGCAAGTACGTCGGGGTGGCGGGCGTTGGCGTTGGCGTTGCGCCAGCGCAGGTAGCGGTGCAGTGCCTGGGTTTGCGTGGGGTGGCTGCGGTGGTGGGAGTTGGTCAGGGGGAACTGCCGCAGCGGGCCGAAGTGGGCCTCGATCGGGTTGGCCCAGGATGCGTAGGTCGGGGTGAAGCACAGCTCGACCTTGTTCTTCTTCGCCCAGCGGGGGATGTCGGCGCCGGTGTGGGCGGAGAGGTTGTCCAGGATGATGTAGATCGGGGCGCCGTCGGGTCGGGCGGCGCAGATCGACTTCAGCGCGGCCAGGGTGTTGGCGGTTCCCTTGCGGCGGCGGTTGACGCCCCACGGGCGGTCGTCGCCCACGGAGTAGCAGCCGTGGAAGTAGGTGACGCCGTGGGTGCGGCGGTAGGTCGCCGGCAGCCGGTTGGGCTTGCCCTGCCTCGCCCAGCAGGAGCCCGCGATGGGCCGGATCCCCAACGGCCCGAACTCGTCGAAGGCGAAGACCCGGTCCGGGAAGCGGTCCAGAACCTGCTCGATCCGGTCGAGCTTGGCGTCGCGATGAGGGTCGGGTGATTCCTTCCATGTCTTGGTGCGCTGGAAGGTGATGCCGCGGCGCCGGAGCAGGCACCGTAAGGCTTCACGGCCGATGCGGATGACACGTCCGTGCACGTCCCGCAGGTAGGCGGCGAGTTTGCGGATCGACCAACGGGTGAAGGGCTGGCCGAGCCTGGTGGGGCGGGCGGTGGCCGTCCGGATGACGAAGTCCTCGTCGTCCGGGGTGAGCAGGCGGGGACGGCCTCCCGCCCACTGAGGGTCCAGGCAGGCCAGGCCGATCTCGTTGAAGCGGTGGATCACGTCGCGCACGGTGTCCTCATCGGCCCGGACCAGCTGGGCGATCACCGGCGCCCGGTTTTCGCCCGCCGAAGCGAGCAGTATCATCGCCCGCCGGTAACGCGCCGAACTCGTGCTGCCCCGGCGCACGATCTGCTTCAGCTTCTGCCCCTCCTTGTCGGTCAATCTGCGTACACGGACAGGGTCAGCCACCGCGCCTCCAGCGGTCGAATGGACGTCACCGCACATCCAACCGTCACGACCACCAACTCGGCGAACCTACGCGGTACAACACTAGTGAGCGGCCGGCCAATGAAGACCGGGACGCATCCCCTGAGGAACCGGCAACGTAATCGGCTACGCCACCACAACGTCGGCGGGCCGCCGGACGGGAGCGGCCGGTTCGCCTCTCTCCAGTTCTGTCCTTTGACAGCGAAGATAGTCGGGCGGAGGACGCTGACGTGCGACGACTAAGTAGGGTGTCAATGATTCCTCTCATGGTTCCCGGCTATGCGGGACGCAACCTGGGCGGTCACGTGTAGGCCAGGAGCCTCCCGGCGATCGTGACTCCGGTCCACGAGGTGAGGGAGACGACAGCGGCGCAGCGGGCGGCGATGGGAGTTGGCTGGTTGGTGTCCCAGTCGGCCACGTTGCGGTAGGTCCGTCGGTGGAAGATCAGGATGTTGATTCCGGCGATGAGGAGGAGGCCGAGTTTCCAGGGGGCGCTGCCTCGGTCGGCGATGAGGTTCGCGCCGGGCAGAAACATGGCCACCCCGGTGACGGCCGCGATCACGAAGCCGACGTGGGACAGGCGCAGCAGGTAGTTGGCTGCCGTCGTCACCCGTAACATCTGCTGGCCGACGCCGAGCAATCGGAGGTCGAAGGCGGCGGCCGGGCCGATGAGGAGGGCGATGCCGACGATGTGGATGCTTTCGAGGACCGGATACAGGTAGGCCGTACTGCGGACGGTCTCGGCGAGCCAGGTGTCCTCCAGCCAGGAGAAGACGTTGTTCATCGCCGGCACCGTCACATTCGGCGCGAGCGTGCGCGCAGGTAGAGAGCCCCACCGGCGATGACGGCGACCGTGAGGGCGCCGACCCCTGCCCACACCGCCGTCGGTGAGGAGTTCTCGGAGTCCGCTGCGGCCGACGGCGAGTCCTGGCCGGCGTCGGCGGACGGCCCGTCGCCCTGCGGGTAGGGGACCGGGAGCGGGGTGGCGGGGAGTTCTTCGTTGAGGACCTGGTTGACGGGCTGCCCGTCGTCGACCCAGAACACCACGGGGCGGAACTCATCGGTGTGGCTCTTGCCGATGTATCCGACGGCTTCGATGCGCTCGCCATCGTCGAGCTCGCGGTCCAGGCCCCACATCGAGGTGAAGCTCGGCGGGGCGATGGTGACGGCCAGGTCGTCGTGCGAACCGGTATAGGAGGGTGCGGCGTTGATCGGGTCGCTGTCGGCGGCGTCCCGCAGCCCTTCCGGCAGTTCGTGCTCGGGTGTTTCGGCGGGGAGGCCGTCTTCGACGGTGACGGTGAAGTAGGAGTGCGGCTCGCCGAAGCGGACCTGCGAGACGGTGCCGGCGATGTAGTAGAGGCGGTCGGTGTCGAAGTCGTCGAACCCGTGGTGCGCCTGGGCGGTGCCCGCCGAGTAGGCGAGGAGCACCGTCGCCGAGAGCAGGGAGGCTGTCGCCAGCCCTGCGCGGCGGACGCGGGTGCGGGCCGGGGGTGTCGAGGTCGTGGTCAAGCGCATGCTGAGTCGGTCCTTCCGGGCTGCCGGGGGTGTTCGGCATCCAGCGAACCGCCTCTCGCGGGCGGGAAGGAGTCCCTGCCGAGGGGTGCCCTGGCAGTACACCCTTCACAAGGAACTCCCTCCCGTCTGGGGATCGCGATTGGCTGTCCGGTGATGAGCCATCCCGCCGCTACCGCCTGATCCCGTGGCCAACTCCCCTCTGCCGTATCGGACTTCCCCGGCCGGGGGCAGGGCGCATCAGTGGCAGTCACTCCGTCCACCTGCACGAAATCCGGAAAGGTCAACAGAATGACTTCTGACGAGTCACGTGAATCGATGACCGCGCACGGGAGCGGGCGTGGTCCGCAGCGGCGTCAGATCCTGATGATGGGCGGCGCCGCTGTCGCGGCCGGATCGCTCGCCGCCGCCGGCAGTACCACTGCCTTCGCGCAGACGGCTCGGCGCGGGTCGACGTGGGACAAGACCTTTCCCCGCAGCCGCATGGTCGACCACAAGAAGGTGTCGTTCCGTAACCGGCTCGGTATCGAGCTGGTGGCCGACCTGTACAGCCCCAAGCGGCTGCGCGGCCGTGCACGGGCGCTGATCGTCGGGCACCCGTTCGGTGGGGTGAAGGAGCAGACTTCGGGCCTGTACGCGCAGACCATGGCCGAGCGCGGCTTCGTGACGCTGGCGTTCGACGCCTCTTACAACGGTGAGAGCGGCGGCCAGCCGCAGAACATTGCTTCCCTGGAGACGTTCGTCGAGGACTTCAGCGCGGCCGTGGACTACCTCGGCACCCGCCGGTTCGTGGCCCGGGACCGGATCGGTGTGATCGGGGTCTGCGCCAGCGGCGGGTTCTCCCTCAGCGCCGCGCAGATCGATCCGCGTCTGAAGGCGGTTGCGACGGTGAGCATGTACGACATGGGCCGCGCCTACCGCGACGGCCAGGGCTACGCCCCGGTCCCGGCCGAGAGGAACTCCGTCGCGGAGCGCAAGCGCGCCTTGGCCGAGGCGGCCGAGCAACGCTGGGTGGAGTTCGAGGGCGGGAAGGTGCGCTACGGCGGCGGGAGCGCGGTGCCGTTGAAGCCGTCGCAGCAGGCCGCGGCGGACGAGTTCGCGGAGTACTACGCGACGCCGCGCGGCCAGCACCCGCGCTCGCATCCGCTGAGCCTGACCAGCCTCGGCGCGATCGCGAACTTCATGCCGCTCGCACAGATCGAGCTGACCGCCCCGCGCCCGCTGCTGTTCATCGCGGGCGAGAACGCGCACTCCCGCTATTACAGCGAGGACGCCTACGCCCAGGCCCCGGAGCCAAGGGAGCTTCATATCGTTCCCGGCGCCGGGCATGTCGACCTCTACGACAAGGTCGACCTGATCCCGTGGGAGAAGGTCACCGGCTTCTTCGACCAGCACCTCTGACCCCACCGTCCGGGCCGTCCGGCACGACCGGCGGGAAGGTGACTCGAAGGCGGCGGCAACGGCGCACCGCGCTGCAGGCCGCCGCCTTCGCAGTCTCGTGAGATCGTCCAGTTGGGCTGCCCTCGCACGCGGGCCGGTGATGCCAGCCGGTGCGTTCGACAGCCACGGAGAACGGGCCGTCGTGTGCCGGTTTTCGTACCGCCCCCGGCGTGTGTGCGGCCCCGGAAGAGAAAGCGACAGTCCGTCGTGACCGACATGACCCGGCGTACCCTCCTCTTCTCCGCTGCCGTCCTGGGCGCGGGGGCACTGGCCGCCTGTTCCAGCGCGCCGAAACCCAACCGCACGCCGGCCGGAACCAGCCGGGCAGCGGGTAGCGGTGGCAGGTTCGACGTCGGGGACTACAACACCCAGGAAGTCGCCGCCGAGCTGCGCTACATCCAGAAGAACGTCCGCCCGCTCCCGAGAAGGACGCCAAGCGAATCCTGGTCACCGGCTCGACCGGCGGCCTGGGCCAGCTGACCGCAGCACATCTCCTAGCGCGCGGCCACCGGGTCGTCGCCCACGCGCGGAACGACCGGCCTGCGGCGGACGTACGGCGTGACCTTCCCGGCCTGGAGACCGTCGTCACCGGGGATTTGAAGAACCTGGAGGAGACGCGGCGGCTCGCCGCCCGGATCAACGAGCTGGGGGCGTTCGACGTCATCGTCCACAATGCCGGGGAGTACGGCGTGGCGGACGAGGAGATCCTGAACGTCAACTCGCTCTCCCCGTACCTGTTGATGAGCCTGGTCGATCCTCCCCGGCAGTCGCTCTACCTCACCTCCGACCTGCACCTGGGCGGCGACCTCAAGCTCGGCGAGCTGCGTGGGGGCGGCTCGGACGTCACCTACGACGACAGCAAGCTCCAAATCCTCACCCTCGCTATGGCCGTTGCCCGGCAGCGGCCCGGTCTCCGCGTCAACGCGGTGGCCCCGGGCTGGGTGCCGACCATGATGGGCTTCGCCAACGGCCCGTACGCCCCCGATGACCTGCGCGCGGGCTACCGGACCCAGCTCTGGCTGGCCGAGGGCACCGAGCGGGCGAGCCGAGGAACCGGCGGGTTCTTCTTCCACCGCGAACCGGAGAACGATGTCCACGCCTCGGTGGGCGACAACCGCGCGCAGGACGCCCTGCTCGACGCCTACGCCCGGCGCACCGGAGTCACCCTGCGATAGGCCCGGCGACCCGCGCCCCAGTGGAAACAGCCGACGGGTCCGGCGACGAGCGGGAAGGCCCTGTACGGCGGGGGTGCCGGACCGAGCGTGGTTCGGCCCCGCCGTCCGGGTCGACGGTCAACTGGTGGACGAGTCTTCGGTCTCCGGGTTGGCTTCCTGGGTGGCGGCCCAGGTGGCGAGGAGGCGCAGTCCTTCTTCGGAGGGGGAGCCGGGTTCGGCGGTGTAGATGGTGAGGGTGAGGCCCGGGGCGGCGGCCATGTCCAGGCCCTCGAAGGCCAGGGAGAGGTCGCCGACGGCCGTGTGGTGGAAGTGCTTGGTGCCGGTGCTGTGGTGGCGGACGTTGTGCGCGCCCCACCGGGTACGGAAGGCGTCGTTGCGGGTGGACAGCTCCCCGACGAGGTCGTGGAGGTCCTTGTCGTGCGGGTTGCGGCCGGCTTCCGTCCGCACGATGGCGACGGTGATGTCTGCGAAGGAGTCCCAGTCGGGGTAGAAGCGGCGGGCGGCGGGGTCGAGGAAGGTGAAGCGAGCCAGGTTCTCCTGGTTGCCCGGGGTGGCGTAGAGGTCGGTGTAGAAGGCGCGGAAGAGCGGGTTGGCGGCGAGGATGTCCATGCGGCCGTTGCGGACGAACGCGGGACCGGCGGTGATCGCATCCAGGGTCCACTGCAAGCTGCGGTGGGGAGTCCACTTGTCCTTCGTGCGCCGGCGGCGGGGGCGGGTGAGGGCGTCGGAGCCATCGGCGGCCTGGGCCAGGTTCACCAGGTGAGCGCGCTCGGCGTCGTCGAGCCGCAGGGCGCGGGCGAGGGCTTCGAGGACGGAAGGGGAGACGCCGGCGATGTTGCCGCGCTCCAGTTTCGAGTAGTACTCCACGCTCATGTCGGCCAGGGCCGCTACCTCGCTGCGCCGCAGGCCCGGCACCCGGCGCCGGGTGCCCGCGGGCAGCCCGGCCTGGTCGGGGGTGATCTTCGCGCGCCGCGAGATGAGGAACTCGCGGACCTCCTCACGGTTGTCCATGCCTTCGACGGTACGTCGCGCACAGGGCCGAAGGGATGCACTGCCAATACACCCTTTGTCAGTAGCTCGCTCCGCGCGTGGAAGAGGCGTTACCTGAACAACGTGGTGCTTCCCCTCCCGCCCGCCAGGCGGGAACCGGGGGCTCCGCACCCCGGCCGGGCGGTATACCGCCCGTGTTCCGGGGTTCGCCCTCTGTACCCGGTAACGCGAAGGAACCTCTCTCATGCGCGGCGCAGTGATCCACGCCCCCGGCGACATCCGCTTCGAGACGGTGGATGACGCGAACATCCTCAAGCCCACCGACGCGGTCATCCGCACCGCCGCGACCTGTGTGTGCGGCTCCGACCTGTGGCCCTACCGCGGCGCAGAGCCCACCGACCACGCGCACCCGATGGGCCACGAGTACGTCGGCTTTGTCGAGGAGGTCGGCTCCGAGGTCACCTCGGTCAAGCCCGGCCAGTTCGTCGTCGGCTCGTTCGCCACCTCGGACAACACCTGCGCGAACTGCCGCAACGGGTTCCAGTCGAGCTGCCTGAACCGCGAGTTCATGTCCACCTGCCAGGCCGAATACGTCCGCATCCCCAACGCCCAGGGCACCCTCGTCGCCACCGACGACGTACCGGACGAGAAGTTCTGGCCGGGCCTGCTGGCCGTCTCGGACGTCATGGGCACCGGCTGGTGGGCGGCGGACGCCGCCGAGGTCAAGCCCGGCTCCATAGCCGTCGTCGTCGGCGACGGCGCGGTGGGTTTGTGCGGCGTGATCGCGGCCAAGGAGTTCGGCGCGGAGCGGATCATCATCATGTCGCGGCACGAGCCGCGCCAGAAGCTGGCCCGCGAGTTCGGCGCGACCGACATCGTCACCGAGCGCGGTGAGGAGGGCATCGCCCGGATCAAGGAGATGACCGGCGGGATCGGCGCGGACTCCGTGCTGGAGTGCGTGGGCACCGCGCAGGCCATGCAACAGGCCATGCACTCCACACGCCCCGGCGGCAACGTCGGCTTCGTCGGCGTTCCCCACGACGTCGCCATCGACGGGCAGGAACTGTTCTTCTCGCACGTCGGCCTGCGCGGCGGCCCCGCCCCCGTACGCCGCTACCTCCCCGACCTCATCGACCGCGTCCTCGCCGGCTCGATCGACCCCGGCAAGGTCTTCGACCTCACCCTCCCCCTCGACCAGGTCGCCGAAGGCTACAAGGCCATGGACGAACGCCGCGCCATAAAAACCCTCCTCACCCCCTGACCCACCACCCCGCCCGGCACGCCCGCACGGGGCAGGGCACGCTTCGGCCCGCCCTGTACCGCTCTTCGCCCAAGGACTCACCATGACCACGTACGCACTGGTCCGCGCAGGCCCCGGTCTGGGCCTGGCCATCGCCCGCCGCTTCGGCAAGGCAGGCCACACCGTCGCACTCCTGTCCCGCGACCAGGGGCATCTCGATGATTTGGTGGCCACGCTCGACACCGACGGAATCCAGGCCCGCGGCTACAGTGCCGACGTCCTCGACCCCGACGCGCTGACCGGCGCCCTGCACACGGCGGCCGAGAACCTGGGGCCCATCGAGATCGTGCAGTACAGCCCCGTACCGCGGGCCGACTTCATGAAGCCGGTCCTTCAGACCACCGCCGCCGACCTGGACGCCCCGCTGGCTTTCTCCGTGAAAGCACCGGTCACCTGCGTGAACGCGGTCCTGCCCGGCATGCGCACGCTGGGCCAAGGCACCTTGCTGTTCGTCAACGGCGGCAGCGCGGTGCGCCCGAAGGGCAGCGTGGCCGGCACGTCCATCGCGTTCGCAGGCGAGAGCGCGTACGCGCAGATGCTCCACACCGCCCTCGTGCCGGAGAACATCCACGTCGCGCAGCTCATCGTGCCCGGAGCGATCAGCCCCGACTCCGAGCACTCCAGCCCCGAGGCGCTCGCCGACCTGCTGTACGGCCTGCACACCGACCGCAAGGGCTTTAGACACTACGCCGAGCCTATGCCCGACCCGCAGGACGGCGCCCCATGACCGTCACCCTTCGCCGGGCCCTGGCCGTCACCGCCACGACCGGCGTACTGCTGTTGGCCGCGACCGCCTGCTCGCAGGACTCACCAACCGGGCAGGCCCCCGCCACGGCCTCCGCATCGTCATCCGCCTCGGCGTCCGGGCAGCCGGAGACTTCGGCGTCGGCGAGCCCGTCCGGAGCAGACAGGAGCACTCCTGTGGACATTCGCGTCACCATCGACGGCCAGAGCGTCGACGCGACATTGAACGACAGCCCCGCCGCCCGCGACCTGGCCTCCCTGCTCCCGCTCACCCTGGACCTGGAGGACTTCCACGGGACCGAGCGGATCGCTGACCCGCCGAGGAAGCTGACCACCGACGACGCGCCAGAACCGCAGGCGCCGAAGACCGGGGACCTCACGTACTACTCCCCGTGGGGCAACCTCGCCATCTTCTACAAGGACGGCCCTTCCGCCTCACAGGATCTGCTGGTCCTCGGCCACATCGACGCCGACGCCGACCTGCTCTCCGGGGCCGACCGGATCACCATCGAGGCCGAACAACCGCGGACAGTCGACACCGCCACCACAAACTCACGCTGAACTCCACGCCCGAACAACCTCGTTGGGAGCCATCACCATGAACCCCACCTACGACTTCACCGGCCAGGTCGCCTTCATCACCGGCGCTTCCTCCGGCATGGGTCTGGCCACCGCCCGTGCCTTCGCCGCCTCGGGGGCCGCCGTCGGCCTCGCCGACATCAACGAAGAGGCCGTGAACACGGCCGCCAAGCAGCTCGCCGACGAGGGCCGCCAGGTCCTCGCCCTGGTCTGCGACGTCACCGACGAGGACCAGGTCGCCACCGCCGTCGACCGCACCGTCGAAGCCTTCGGACGGCTCGACATGGCCTACAACAACGCCGGAATCATGCCCCCGCCCACGGATGCCGCCGACGAGAGCGCCGAACAGTTCGACCGCGTCCAGGGCATCAACCTGCGCGGCATCTGGGCGTCCATGAAGCACGAACTGCGCCACATGCGCGACCAGGGCACCGGCGCGATCGTCAACTGCTCCTCCCTCGGCGGTCTCGTCGGCAACCCCGGCCGCGCCGCCTACCACGCCACCAAGCACGGCGTGATCGGCCTGACCAAGAGCGCCGCCCTCGAATACGGCTCCCGCGGTGTGCGTATCAACGCCGTCTGCCCCGGCACGATCAGCACCCCGATGGTCGACGCCATGGTCGAAGGCGGAGAACTCGACCGCTCCCAGGCCGAAGCGGGCCAGGCCATCGACCGGCTCGGCACCGCCGACGAGATCGCCCAGGCCGTCCTGTGGCTGTGCAGCGACGGCTCCAGCTACGTCACCGGAATCGCCCTCCCCGTGGACGGCGGCTACACCGCCCAGTAACCCGCCCTTCGCCCGTGGGGCACGACGCCCCCGGCGTCACTAGGCCGGCCCTCACCCCGTACGACCTGACCCGCCGATCCCGAACCGGTTTCAGCCTCCCGGCCGCCAGGAGGTCATCGGGCCATGCCCTTCGCCACGGGCGCCCGCTGTGCTGTTGAAGTTGAACCTGTCTCGGGCGTACGGGCTCCCAGGGCCGTGTCATCCACACGACACGACACATCGACGTACGGGGCAGTGCTCTCCACCCCTGTCGATACCGACATTCGACACCCCCAGTGTGATCGACCCTCCGACTAGATTCACTGTCAGAAAAGCTGAAACGACTGAGTTCGCTGTCAAACGCCTTGATTTGATGACAAGGGACAAGTTCGCCGGGGGCAGACTGGAAAGATCCCGGAAAGACTGGCCAGCGGTGCCGAAGGGATGTCAAGGTGGACGACCTTCCCCGGAAACCGCAGGTCAGAGAGGTATATGTCCGTGACCGTGGCTCCAGTGAGCCCGGCTTCACCACCTCTGACCATCCGTGCGGCTGCCTGAGGAGCAGCCCAGTGGTGTGCGAACCCACGCGCTGCGGACGACCTTCCCGATCAGATGGGGAGCGAGGTGCCCCGGAGACTCTTACCTGTTTCCCGTGCGAGGAGGCTTCCGTGGAGCACACGGAGATGACCGTCGGCGATCTCATCGATCTGCTGTCTGCCTGCGACCGGAGTGTTCCGGTGCGCCTGGCGATGAACCCGTTCTTCCCGATGGCGCACCGGCTCACCCAGGTCGTCCAGGCCGAGGAGAAGCGGCAGCCCATCGTCTATCTGGCCGAGGGCCAGGACCCGGACAGCCAGCTCGGGCCTGTGCCGCCCGAGGTCGCCGTTGCCCTCACCCGGCAGGGCCCCGTCCAGGCACCGCCGCGACGCGCTCGCCGCACCGCGCGCCGTGCCGATGGGCAGTAGGGGCCGCCCGATGTCTTGGAGGTGTTGTTGAACCCGAATTCCGGGCACCCAACGTACATACGAGCGAAGGAACTTCTCTTCATGACCCGCACGAGCGTCGGCCTCGACGGGGCGACCCGCCTGCGGAACAGCGTCGTCGACACTCTCCGCGCGGAGCTCTGGGCGCGCGAATGGCCGGGGGCTCGCGCGTGCGAAGCCGCAGACCTCCTCCTGCCACGTCAACTACCACTGTGGGACGAGCGAATGAGCACCGCATCCATCACTCCATCCCTCCTGAATGTTTGCTACGAAGAACAGTTCGGTCAACGGTGCCGTGCAGCAGATCCCGCAGTTTCAATGCCGTCGGCAGTGGGGCGGCAGGCAGCGCCAGATGGACCGTCCGTCGCAGAGCGGGATCGTCGAGCCGGCACAACGCGAGTTCGGCCGGGACGGCCCAGGAAGCCAGGGAGGGGACGAGTGCCACGCCCAGCCCTGCGGCGACATATCCGAACTTGCCGGTCCACTCCGCGATTCGGATGATCTTCCTGGGGATGAAGCCCGCGCGGGCGCAGGCGTCGGCGAGCATCGTCGGCCGGTCGCCGTACGCGTCCTGGAGCCAGGCTTCTTCGCGCAGGTCACGCAGGCCGATCGTCCCGGCTCCCGCCAGGGGATGCTCGCGATGAAGGGCGACGAGCAACTCGTCCTCCAGCAATGATGCCGTCATGATGCCGTCGGCCGACGGCAGACCGGAGGGGTAGTCGCTGACCACGGCGAGGTCGAGCGCCCCGTCCGCAAGACGCTGCATCAGCGAGTTGCTCCGACCCTCGACCGCGACCACTTCGACATCCGGACTGGTCCGCCTGAAATCCCGCAGAGCAGCGGGCACCAAGGAGATGTTCGCGGTCGCGAAAGCTCCCACGCGCAGCATTCCGCCGTGGCCCGCGTGGATCACGGCCAACTCCTGCTCCGCTCGCGACAGACGTTCCAGCACGTCTGCGGCGTGATGGTGCAGCGCCCGGCCGGCGGGATTCAGACGTACGCCCCGGGGGAGCCGTTCGAACAGTGGTCCGCCTGCCTGCTGCTCCAGTGAGGCGATGCGCCGGGACACTGCGGACTGCGTGTAGTTGAGCCGGACCGCGGCCGCGGTGAACGACCCGGTCTCGGCCACCGTCATGAGCAGACGCAGCGCGTCGATCTCGAACATGTTCCCCCCTGCGTGTATTACACCGACACATTCCATCAGTGCATGGGTTCCATGAAATCCAGTCGCTGGTGGAATGCCTTGCGCCCTCGTAACGTCTCACGACATCGCCGGTCCGAGGGGGAAACATGATTGCTCTGCCCGTGATGCTGGCCGACCTGGAGGAGCTCGTGCTCTGCGAGTCCTTCTCGGCCGACCACGCGGCGGTGGCCCGCAGTGCCGGGGTGGTCGGCGCCTTGGGAGCGAGACTGCTGGGCACCGCACCGGAGACGATCGTGGTCGACGGTGTGACCCACCTGCGGTGGACCTTCGGCACACCGCGCGTGCTGCTGGTGGGACACCACGACACGGTCTGGCCCGCGGGCTCGCTCAAGACCCACCCCTGGTCAGTGGTTGACGGGATCGCGCGGGGCCCCGGAGTCCTGGACATGAAGGCCGGGCTGGTGCAGATGTTCGGTGTGTGCGTCCTGGTCAACGGGGACGAGGAAGTCGGCTCCGCGACCTCCCGGGAACTGATCGAGGAGTCGGCGCGCGGTTGCGTGGCCGCCTTCGTACTGGAGGCATCCGCCAACGAGGCGGGCGCACTCAAGACCGCCCGCAAGGGCACCTCACGGTACGAGGTCGTGGTGCACGGCAGGGCCGCGCACGCGGGCCTGGAGCCGGATAAAGGGATCAACGCCTCGGTCGAGGCGGCCTGCCAGGTCCTGGCCGTAGCCGACCTCGGTGCCGCGCTGGGTACCGCCGGTACCGCCTGCCCGGTTCTGGGCGCGACGACCGTCACACCCACCCTCCTGTCCGCCGGCAGCACGCTCAACACCGTGCCCGCCGTGGCGAGAGTGTCGGTGGACGTGCGTGTGCCGACCCTGGCCGCCCAGAACCGGGTGGACGATCTCATGCGGGGGCTCACCCCCCGGACCCCCGGCGCCCGGCTGACGGTGCTGGGCGGCAGGAAACGGCCACCCATGGAACCGGAGTCCTCCACCGAACTGTTCGCCCTCGCCTCCCGGATCGCGTCGGATCTGGGTCAGGAGCCGCTGAGCGGAGTCGCCGTCGGCGGCGCCTCGGACGGCAACTTCACTGCGGCCGCGGGCTGCCCGACGCTGGACGGCCTGGGCGCCGTCGGCAGCGGTGCCCACGCGGACACCGAGCACGTGGAGGTCGCCCGGATGGTCCCCCGCACCCGCCTGCTGGCCCAACTCATCACCCGGACACGGCGATGGCCCGACGGGTGAGCCGTGCACGAGCGATCCCTCTCCGGAACGCAGAGAAAAGCGGCCCGACCCCGTCCCTCCCGGCAGGCCCTTCCATCCGTCACTCCCACGTGAAGCAGAGGCCAATGACCACACCACCCCTCCAGCCGTCCGAGGTTGCCGCCCTCGCCGCCCGTCACCAACTCGGCAGACTTGAGCAGGCGTTCGCCCCCAAGCGTCTCGGCAAAATGCTCTTCGCCCTCCACATCAACACGCTCCTCCATCTCTCGGTGTTCTTCCTGGTTCCCGGTCTGCTGTTCTTCAGGTGGCTGCGCCGATACCCGAACTTCAGCAGGAAGCAGGCAGCCAAACGCCTCTATCTGTTCGAGCACGGACTCATCGTGCAGCCGCAGTTCGGGAGCGGCATGACCGCCTTCCGCTGGGAGTCCGTGAAGCTCTACCAGGACATCACCCAGTTGTTCGTCAACGGTCTCCCCACCCCCACCAAGTACGTCTACTCCGTGGCCGCCCCGGGCTACGGCGGTGCGGAGATCACGGAGTTCTACGAGAATCCCGAGACCTGGGGCCCCTTGCTGCAGGAGGCCGTACTCCGCGCCCAGGGGCCGGCGGTCATGGAAGCGATCCTGGAGGGCGGGACGATCGACCTCGGTTCGCTCTCGCTCTCCCGCACGGGCATCTCCTCCACCCGAAACGGTCGTCTCCCCTGGTCCGCCGTCAAGGAGATATCGGTCAAGGGCGGCAGCGTCCACGTCATGAAGTTCGACATGTCCGGCCCCTGGTCCACCGCCACGGTCAGCGGCATCCCGAACCTCTACGTGTTCCTGGCCATCGCCAGGAACCTCATCCCGGCCACAGAGGCCGCCTGAGGAATGCGGAGGGCAGCCCCAGGCCGGTCGCCCTACGACGACGCAGCTCATGGCCGCCACAGCTACCCGCGTCCCAGTGTCCGGATCTGCGCCGGGAACATGCGACGGGCTCCCTTCGGACCGAGCGGGTGAAGGGCGAGGCAAGCGATCGGAGTCCGCCTCGTTCACCGGCTCAGGAGTTCCGCCTCCTGCTCAGGAGTCAGTCCCTGCGTCAGTGGCGTTTCACCCCGCCGGCGGTCCCATGCCAGGACTTTGGCGGCCGTCGTCACCAGCGGTGTGGCGGGGAGCCCGCACTCCCTGGCTCGCGTGGCGCTCAACCGGAACAGCCGCTGCCCCGCCACCGAAGCTTCGACGAGCGGGAGTTGTGGTGTATCGGCCCTCGCGCTCACCGGGACGATGTCGACATCAGCGTCCGCCGCCAGGGCGCAGGCTTCGATCAGCCCGGCGAGGGTCGTCGGCTCGGCCGGCCCGACCGCGTTGAACGCACCCGGCCGGTCGTCCACCAGCAGTTGCCACACCAGGGCGGCGAGGTCCTGCACGTCGACAACCTGCACGGGTTGGACGGGGCGCCCCGGCAACACGACGCGACCACCGCGCGCGGCACGGCGCACCCACCAGGTGAAACGGTCGGACGGGTCGTGCGGCCCGGCCACGATGCCCGGCCGCACCACGGTGGCCCGTGCGCCGAACCGGGCGAACACCTCGTCCTCACAAGCCACTTTGAGTGGCCCGTATGTTTCCCTTGTGAGGCGTTCGGTGTCCCGCAGAGGGGGTAAGCGGGGCGCGTCCTCGTTCCAGACCAGTCGGCCCTCGTGGTCGCCAGCGACGTCGTGGACCATGATCGTCGAAATGAACAGGTACCGGCCGACGCCGTCGCGGAGCGAGTCGGCCGACTGCTGGACGTGACGGGGCACGTAACCGCTGACATCGACCACCGCGTCCCATTCGCCACCAGATCTCAGCGAAGAGTAGTTCCCGGAGGCGCGATCGCCCACTCGTCGCGCCGCCCCCGGAAAGAGTTCGGGATTGGTCTGCCCGCGGGGGAACAGGGTCACGTCGGCACCGCCGACGAGAGCACGCTCGACGATCGCGCGCCCGACGAATGAAGTGCCGCCCAATACGAGAATGCGCATTTCTCCCAAGGCTTCCCCGGTGCGCAACGGGGCCCGCCGTTTCACCGGACGCCTCGAACCAGCCGTCGCCGCCGCCTCGTTCGGCACCGGAAGCGACTTCTCACGCGACGGCGTCCAGTGGCACGACGCGGAGCCGGCCCAGTCATGACCGCAGACTCTCCGCGATCAGTTCGTACGACCGGTGGCGTTCATCCTTGTCCGCGATCACGTTATTGATCATGATTTCCTCCACGCCCGTCGCGCGGGCGACCTCGATCAGCGCGTCCCGTACCTGACCGGGAGTGCCGGACACCACGGTGTCGGGGGCCAGCGCGTCCGCCACCGCGATCTCTTCCGGCGACCATGTGTGCCGAGCGACCTCCGCGGAGTTCAACAGCAGCCCGGGGATCCGCATTTGCTTGCGTACGTTCGCCAGGACGGCGGCGGCTTTCAGGTGCTCCGCCTCAGCAGGGGTCCGAGCGCACACCGCCGCGACCGTCAGCAGTGAGCCGCGAGGCACCTGCCCCGCGGACTCCGCGACGGAGCGGTAGTGCTCGAAAGCCGCCTCGGCCATCTTCTGATCAACACTCTTGAAATGACCGGCGAAAGCGAAGTTCGCGCCGAGCCGCCCGGCGATCTCGGCGGTATGGAGGCTGGACCCGAGCAGCCACAACGGCGGCGAGCAGACGCCGTCGGGCATGGCCACGGGTGTCCCGCCCTGGACGGGGTCGTCGAAGCTTGTCGACAGATGTTCAAGGAGTGACGACAGGTGTGCGGGATAGTCGTCCAGGGTGGCGCCCGCACGCTCTCCGTACCCTCGGAGGGCACGCACGGCTTCCTTCGAGCCACCGGGGGCCCGGCCCACCCCTAAATCCACCCGTCCGGGAAAGAACTCGACGCAGCCTTGGGCCTATGGCGAGGCCCGCTCCTGGAGGGCATACGGACCGACGGGTGGCCGGAGACCGCTGCCCTTCACGAGGAGCACCTGCTGCTGAAGGAGGACCAACTCGGCTGCCGGCTCGCGGCCGGCGCAGCGGTGCCCGAGAGCGTCGTGGACGAGTTGCGAGCGATGACGGCGCGGGAGCCCGGTCGGGAGACCTTGGTGGGTCTTCTCATCGACACGCTGGCCCGGCAGGGCCGGTACGCGGAGGCCGAGTGCGTCTACCGCACGACAGCGGCGACGCTCGCCGAGCGGTGGGGGCTGGATCCGGCCCCGGAGCTCCAGGCCCGGCTGGAAGGGCTGAGGGCGTTCCGCGCGGGGGAAACACTGCATCCCGTGGATGTCGCGCTGCTGAGCGTCTTCCGGCCGATCGACGACGACGGGGCAGCGGCCGCCCGGCTGTGCCGCCGCGTGACCGACCAGGGCGGTGTCGTGGTCTGGCGCATCGCACGCGTGCTGATGGCGGTGTTCACCGGGGCACAACGGCAGGATCGCGCCGTCGACGCCGCGAGGCGGATCATGCACGACCGCTTGGCCGCCGGCCTGCCCGAGACCCGGATCACCGTCACGTCGGGTCCCGTCGACGGGTTCCGTCCCGACAACGCCGCGACCGCAGGCGCGACCGGCCCGGTGCTGTGGGGACGGATGCTCGTCGACGGGCTGGAGATATTCGTGGCCGCCCGGCCCGGAACGATCACCGTGAACCACGCCACCTGGCAGGCGACCCGCCACCGCATGGCCTACCGGTCGGCAGGGGAGGACAGGCTGGAACTGGTCCTGGACGATTGCGACACGACAAGTGCCTCAGGCGCGGCGCCCCGGGCGGCATCACACCCGCCGACAAGCGCCGCACGCCCAGCCGATTGAAAACTTCCCCGCAGATCATGTGACTGCATCGTTCCGGGTCGTTGACGTGACCATGGGAGGCAAAGCGCCTCTTCGTCCAGCGGCGGATGCCGGCGCCCTTGTGTGCGGACAGGACACCTGCGCGGCCCCACTCTCGGGTCCTCACCCAAAACCGGCGAGTCTCACGGGAGATCGACGCGACTTGTCAATGATCTGAAAAACTCGAAGCCTGCGGTATTCCGAAGGTTTTCCATCAGGGGGTTTTCTGGTCTCGCGAGATCACGCAGAAAGACGGGGAGTGGGATGGAGTTGACCTCAGGCCCGGGCCGTCCGCCGCACCCCCACGCACCGAAGGCTTCACCGTCCTTTCCCTCCAGGCGTGTGGTCGAACGCACGATGGGCTGGTTTATGCCCCGCCGCCTCGCCCGCGACCACGGGGCCCTCCCCGACCGCTCCAGCGTCAGGATCTACCTCCCGGTGATCGCGCTCATGGCCCGCCGCATGGCAAAGAGCATGAAGTGAATCAAGTGCGTAGAGTGCGGCGAAATGGCCGATCGAAGCCCCCGCCCTCTCAAGCGGTGACCCCTCCCTCCGGCTCGACCTCTGGTAGGCCGTGCCTTTATGGTTCTTCCATGCTTCGTCGTAGCCGAGCAGTGCAGAACCAAGACCTCGCACGTCGTATGCGTAAATTCTTCCGCAAACTTCCGCGCGGTTCTTGTGAATTGCCCTCTGAGATGGCGAAGGCGTACGGGCGATTCATGTGGAGTGAGTGGAACTCGACGGTGGTTGACGAGAGGAAAATTCCCAGAGGGTGATTCAACATAGCATTGACGCCTGATGGTAGCTTCGGGGAATTTGAGCGAATTACCAAGCGGGCCACGCTCGTATCAGACACTCATCAGCCGTCGCATGACGGTGTGGGATTGTTTCATGAACTGGTGGTCGGGAGACGGCCCTGACTGTGATCGGCGCCGAACTGCTGATGCTGAGCGTCCGGCGGAGGCGGTCGCACGCGAGGGTCAGAGGTACGGGCAGCGACCCGTGCCACTGAGCCCGGTCCTCCGTCGGCGTGCTGGCCGAAGCACCGATCATGATCGTGTTACGACCTCTCAGTGGGCGGTTCGTGAGTCTTTGAGTTGGTCTGGTGTCGCCTGATGGTGTGGCGGCGGGGCGGAATCTGCCGGTCCGCGGTTGTTGATCTGGTGATGTGTCCGGGTGAGTGAACGCAAGCCGTATCCGAGTGACTTGTCGGACGAGCAGTGGTCGTTGATCGAGCCGGTGATCACCGCGTGGAAGGACCGGCACCGCTCTGTCAGCGGCCATCGGGGCGCCTACGACATGCGGGAGATCGTGAACGCGATCCTCTACCAGGTCGGACAGGCTGTCAGTGGGCTTATCTCCCGCACGACCTGCCGCAGAAGAGTGCGACGTACTACTACTTCGCCGCGTGGCGGGTTGACGGGACCGACCAGGTCATCCATGAGCTTCTACGCTGCCAGGTCCGGGAACGCGCCCGGCGATTAGAGGACCCGGCCCTGGTGGTGCTGGACACCCAGAGTGTCCATGTGGCCGCCGGGGTCCCCGCCTCCACGAGTGGCCACGATCCGGCCAAGCGGGTGCCCGGCCGCAAGCGGGGCCTTGCCGTGGACGTCCTCGGCCTGGTCATCGCAGTCGTCGTCCTCGCCGAGAACACCCACGACAACGCCGCGGGCATCGTCCTGCTGGACCAGGTCGCCGAGCACGCCGGCGGCACCGTCCGCAAAGCCCTGGCCGACCAGGGCTTCAAGAACCAGGTCGTCCTGCACGGCGCCGGCCTGGGCACCGATGTCGAGATCGTTGAACGCAGCCCGCAGGTCAAGGGGTTCGTGCCGCAGCCGAAGCGGCGGAGGGTCGAGCAGACTTACGGGATCCTGATATTGCACCGGCGCCTGGTCCGCAACTACGAGCACCGCCCCTCCTCCTCCGCCTCCCGCGTCTACTGGGTGATGACCCACGTCATGACCCGACGCCTCACCGGCGCGAACGCCCCCACCTGGCGCGAAGAACGGTCGGCGACAGTGTGAACATCCAGCCCCTGCTCGACGCCCTGGACCTCCAGGAAGACGCCGCCCGGGCCCTGGCCGACGACCTCCGCGCACAGATCGACGGCCTGCAGACCCGGCTTCGGGAGGCCGAGATGCACCTGGAGCACCTCGCGATCACCCGCAAGACCGTCACCGGCCTCGCCGACCGGCTCCCAGCCCACACACCGGAGCTGCCCGAGCACCCGGACTACCCCCGCATCCTCGCCGTCTTCAACCACACGACCGGACCGCTCCGGGCCAAGGACGTCTGCGAAGCCCTCGGCCACGAACTGCTGCCGAAGAACATCGAAGGCACCCGCGCCAAGCTGAAACGCCTGGTCGAACTCGGCATCCTCACCGAAGCCGACACCGGCAACTTCGCCAGGAAGCAATAGCCGACACAACCTCCACCAGCGGCCTTGCTCCCACCTCAGATGGGAACGGACATCGCCTTACGAACCGCCCACTTACGGGCTGCCCCCGCGATTGTGACGTCACGCCATGTCCCGAATTGGCCAACAGGATCCCCCAGGGCGCGGCGCCGTTCGCATGCCCACGAGGTGCACAGCGTTCTCCTGGAGGGGAAACGGTCGGGACGGCAGCCGATCTGTTCGCCGCAGACCCCGTCTGGGATGCTGAGGGCCAGGCTCGAAGGGGGTGGACGGTGTATACGGAACCTATGGCGCGAGCCGTTGTGGAACCAGCGGTACTCAAGCTGATTCGCCAGTACCCCCGGGGCAGGTCGTTCTCCACTACGGTCACATTCGGCGGGGACGACTTCAGCATGTGCGCCCACATACGGGCGCAGTGGGCGGCGCCCGGGCAGGTGAAGATCGCGCTGGCCTGTTGGGTCGTCAACATGGACACCGCGCGCTATCTCGGTGACAACCCGCCGGCCAGGGAGGAGATGCGCCTGCTACCGGAAGGCACAGCAGAGTGGGACGAGGAACTGACCAGTCGGGTGATCGGCCACCTCGCAGCTCGTATGAACGCTCTTGCCCCCGCCCTGCCGACCACCGACGAACACCTCACCATCACCGTGCCTTTCGTCCTGACATAGTCCGGCACAACGGCCCCGGGGGCCTGGCCTGGACCACACACAGGTGACCAGAGCCAGCCCTGTCCCTACCTGCATCGACGGCCTGGAGGCGGTTGTAGGCGAGCGCCCCCGCCCCAGCCAGAAACGGACATCACCTCACTAACCGCCCACTCAGAGCTTCCTCATCCCGGCCGAGAACGACCAGCTCGACCGCGCCGTGCCGACCGCTGGTGCAGATTCAGCAATTGTTGGACCACTTGTGGCTGGCGATGTTGTCGTTCACCGACTGGCCCTGGCCCGGCCGGCCGTCCCACGGGAGGTGGATGCCGGTCAGGTTGCCGAGGTAGTGGCCGTCCGGGAGGCAGTAGCGTGCTCCCTCCCAGTTGGGTGAGGTGGAGAGGCCGGCGTCCTCGTAGGCCCCGGCGTACCCGCGGTTCTCAAGGGAGCGGGCCTTATCGAGCATGTCGAGGTTGGGCTTGGAGCCGGAGCAGGTGTTCCAGTTGGCGTCGTTGTCGTACCAGCGGCACCAGTCGCCGCCGCTGTTGGCGTTCACTCAGGCGTAGAGATAGCCGTCGGGTGCGGTCCAGTCGCGGTAGGAGCGCACTGGGGGCAGGCGTGAACCTCGCCGTCGAGGACGAGCGGCATCTGTCGGCGCGTCATCATCCCCTCGACCTCGTCACGCGTGGGGACCCGCAGATCCGCCGGCAGGAAATCGTCCACCACCGGTGGCTGTGCCTCGACGGTCGGGGGCTGGGGGACGGGTGCCTGTTCCTCCCATTCCCATTTGTTGATTATCTCGGCGTGCTGCCGCCGTATCTCGGCGATCTCACGTCGCCGACGGCGCTTGCGTCCGAACATCCGCTCTCCTTA
The DNA here is from genome assembly GCF_022695985.1 of Streptomyces sp. NP-1717. Lineage (GTDB taxonomy): Bacteria > Actinomycetota > Actinomycetes > Streptomycetales > Streptomycetaceae > Streptomyces. The sequence continues at coordinate 25,553 of NZ_JAAPBF010000059.1, forward strand.
GACACCTCCCGTAAATGATGGTGGAGGCAGGCGGGACAAGGTGCAGTGGCAAGATGACGGCTTCGACGCTCCTGAGAGGTCATCTTCGTGCCCACGCCCGCCGACTACCTCGCACTGACGCATGCCGAGAAGGACAGCGTCGTGCTGCAGCGTCTCGCGCAATGTCCGTACCCCTTCGTCTGGCAGGCTCTGGCTGCCAATCCCCACACACCGCCCGTCGCCCTGCAGGAGCTGAGCACGGCCCGAGACAGCGTCTGGAACGACAACAGGCTCCTTTGTCTGCTGGCGAAACATCCCGGCGCGAACCCCGTCGTTCTTCGAGCTGTCCTCGGTGCCGTTGCCGCGAAGCTCGAAGAGGGCGAACGGCCCTACGCCGCCATACTTGCTCTCGCAGACCGGCTGGAACTTGAAGCGGACGAGGTGAGGAAGCTCGGCAACCTCCGTGGCGCCTCTGCCCGTCTACGCCACCTGCTCAGACTGCGGTTGAGCCTTCGCACCTGAGCTGTCTCTCTGGTCACGGGTGAGATGATCTTGTTGTGGCTGGTGTGATCACGGCGTCGGAGCCCTCTTGGATAGCCCCATTCACCGGGTTGAGTCCGCGGCAGTTCGGGAAGCTCGTGACGGTTTTGCGGCGTCAGGGCGCGAATGCGGTCCGCAGGGGCCGGCCGTGGAGCCTGTCATTGGAGGATCGGACACTGCTGGTCGCGGCGTACTGGCGCACGAATCTGACCATGCGGCAGCTTGCTCCGCTGTTCGGGTTTTCCAAGGCGGCGGCGGACCGGATTATCGATCACCTCGGGCCGATGCTCGCCCTCCAGCCCCGCAAGCGGTTCGCGAAGGACACTGTGCTCATCGTGGACGGCACCCTGGTGCCCACCCGTGACCACACCGTCGCTGAGCAGTCGAAGAATTACCGATACTCCACCAACCACCAGGTGGTCATCGACGCCGACACCCGCCTCGTCGTGGTGGTCGGCCGGCCCTTGCCCGGCAACCGCAACGACTGCAAGGCGTGGGAGGAGTCCGGGGCGAAGGCCGCCGTCGGCACGACGACGACCATCGCCGACGGCGGCTATCCGGGCACCGGGCTCGTGATGCCCCACCGGCGCCGAAAAGGCGAGGAGCTGCCCGGCTGGAAGCAGGCCCACAACAAGTCCCACAAGCAGGTCCGCGCCCGGGTCGAGCACGCTTTCGCTCGCATGAAGACTTGGAAGATTCTCCGCGATTGCCGTCTCAAAGGCGACGGCGTCCACGACGCCATGCTCGGCATCGCACGGATGCACAACCTCGCCCTCGCCGGATAGACCACCCGCCGCGCAGCAGTCCACCATGCCCGAGGCCGCTCAGAGATCATTTACGGGACAACGCTTAGGCGGACGCGTGTGAGAGCCCGGCACCTGACGAAGCTCCTTAACAGCTTGGGAAGGCCGATCCATCGCAGGCCGCGACACCCGTCACCCCGCCCGATTTCATTCGGTGGAGCGAATGAAGCCCCCAGAGGTCACAGAGGGCTTCCTTTGGTATCGGTGGACATTCGCCCACGGCAGACAAAAAATAACTCCAAAGGACTGGAACCCGCCGCCGGGAGCATGTCAACGTACAACGTCCCGGGAAACACCAGGTCAGACTGATGTGTTGCTCCAGCGTGGCCAGGGTTGCGATTGATTCGGAACCCTGGCCACTGGACCGCCTCGCTGGCATGGTCCTACATAGTAGGCTGCTCTATCGCATTCTACTATTCGATCCGCCCGCTTAACTTCCCTTGTTCTCTTGGGGGCTCGGCGCGCGGAACACCTGGTTCGGTCAAGCGACAGGAATTACGGCGCCGTGTCCGAGGTGCTGGGCGTCCGCAGCCAACCTGTTCGGCGAGAACCTGCTGCAACCTGTCTGCTATCCCGAGGGCGCCATCCTTAATCCTCCGAGCGGCGCACCCCGGAGGCTCAACTTGCCACCTGGTTTATGTCAATGGAATCCCTGAGCGTGTCGTGACGCATTGAGGCATGACTGGCAGCGCGGGCACAAGCTTCTAGCGGAGCGCGAGCAGAACATAGACCGCGATCGCCGGTTAGCCAAACCGGTGATCGTGGTGACCATTACTTCCATGCCTGCACGATCGCCAACTGGCCCATCCGTCACACCCGCTCCTATGGGCGCCGTACGCGCCGCATTCCTCAACGTCAAGGGCGCCGCCGAGTATCTCGGCCTCTCACCGCACACGCTCTACGTCTGGCGGCACCGGCGGCAGGGGCCTCCGAGCTTCCGTATGGATCCTCGCGGTCGTGTCATGTACCGCCGAGAAGCCCTTGACGCCTGGATCCGTGAACAGGAAGAGGCGGAGTTCCGAAGACCCGGGACAACCAGGAGCGGAGAGCGCGCCTTCACATCATTCCGCACCTGGGTCAAATCCCCCTCAGGAACATCACGGCGGCGGATCTGCGCGCGTACATAGCCGAGTTGGAGTCAACCGTCTCCTCGGTCGACTACCAGCGCGGCATTCTGTCCGAGCTCTCCTCCATTCTGGAAGCGGCTGTCGACGACAAGCGGCTCGCCAGGAACCCCATGCATGCGAAGTCCGTGCGGTGGCCAAAGGCACCGCAAGAGCGACGCGACGCGTGGCGGTTGGAGACGGCGCTGCGAGTCCGCGACGTCATCAGCCCACGAAACCGGATAGCCGTCGTCGTCGGCCTGGGATGCGGGCTCCGTCAGGGCGAGGTGTTTGGGCTGAGCCCGGAGGACATCGACTACGCGCGAGGCGTCCTTCACGTCCGCCGCCAAGTACAGGCGATCCGTGGCAGGTTGTACTTCGCCCTGCCGAAGGGGAGGAAGACCCGTACCGTCGACATGCCCTCCTCGGTGGCCGAGGAGCTGAAGCGCCACGTCGAAGCGTTCCCATCGGTGCAGGTGGAGCTTCCGTGGGAGAAAGGCCGGGGGGCAGGGGAGAAAATTCTCTCTGCTGCTCACCACGCGATTCGGCAACGCCGTCGCGGTGAACACGTGGAACACCTACGCCTGGAAGCCCGCGTGGCCGAGGCCGGCATCATCCCGCTGCGCGCTGAGGGAGCGAAGCCCTGGCAATGGGCGGCGGCCCCGAAGGACGGCTTTCACGTGCTGCGGCACACCTGTGCCTCGATCATGCTGGAAGCCGGAGAGTCTGTCGTGACCTTGGCGCGGTGGCTCGGGCACTCCTCGCCCGCGATCACCCTCGGTTACTATGCTCACTTCATGCCGGAGGCTGGAAGCAAGGGGCGCACCGCCATCGACGGACTGCTTGGGGAGCGGGGAGATCGGCAGGCCAGCCGAAACTCCCCGGATTCTCCCCAGGCCCGTTGACGGGTGATTCCCGCTGCTACGCCCCTCCATGGGTGGCCGTGGATTGCAAGGTTGAAGAGATGGGTGGCCTGGGAGAATGCTGAAAGAGGTCACTGCGACCCGCTATGTCACGCCCTTGCGTGAGGGCGGCTCGCTCCCCGGCATCGTCGAGGCCGACGATCTCGGGACGTACGTCATGAAGTTCACCGGCGCGGGGCAGGGCCGCAAGACGCTCGTCGCGGAGGTCATCTGCGGGGAGTTGGGGCGGCGGCTCGGCCTGCGGGTGCCGGAGCTGGTCACCATGCAGCTCGACCCCGTCATCGGTCTGGGGGAGCCCGACCAGGAGGTGCAGGAACTGCTCAAGGCGAGCGGCGGGCTGAACCTCGGGATGGACTTCCTGCCCGGATCGCTGGGCTTCGATCCGCTCGCCTACGAGGTGGCTCCGGCCGAGGCCGGCCGGATCGTGTGGTTCGACGCGCTGATCAACAACGTCGACCGGTCCTGGCGCAACCCCAACACGCTTGTCTGGCACGGGGATCTGTGGCTCATCGACCACGGCGCCACCATGATCTGGCAGCACAACTGGCCCGGCGCCGCGGCGTCGGCGGCCAAGCCGTACGACGCCTCCGACCACGTCCTCGCACCGTTCCGCCCCGACATCGCCTCCGCCGCCGAGGCGCTCGCGCCGCTGGTCACCGAGGAACTGCTGACCGAGGTCGCCGCCGACGTCCCGGACGAATGGCTCGTGGACGAGCCCGGGTTCGACTCCACCGACGCCCTGCGCCGCGCCTACGTGGCGGCCCTGCTGCCCCGCGCGGCGACCATCCACGAACGCCTCACGTTCGACACGCCCGTCAAGGAGCGCCCCTCGCAGGCACCCGGCTGGCTGACCGGGCGTCCGTCCGCCTCGCCGGACCCCACGAAGAACGACGGGGGCGAGGGCCGATGAACGGACGCGATGTGTTCGAGTACGCGCCGCTGCGGGTGGTGCCGAGGGTCGAGCGCGGTGAGTTCATCAACGCCGGGGTGCTGGTCTACTGCCGCGCCAGGTCGTTCGTGGCCGCGCGTACGCACCTGGACGAGTCCCGGCTCAGCGCGCTGGCGCCGGACGCCGACCTGGCGGGGGTACGGGCCGCGCTGCGCGCGGTCGAAGGCGTCTGCGCGGGCGGCGACCCCGCCGGACAGGCCGCGCGCGACGACGCCGGCCGGCGGTTCCGCTGGTTGATCGCGCCACGCTCGACGGTCGTCCAGCCCGGTCCCGTCCACACGGGGCTGACGCTCGACCCGGCGGCCGAGGTCGAGCGGCTGCTCGATCTGCTGGTGCGGTAGGTGACGGGGGCGGGCGGAGGTTCGCGGGCCGGCCACCGCGATGTGACATACGTTCGGCCGCCCCGTGGGCCGTTGACACCGGGTGTCAGGGCTTCTAGCGTCACGGCAGCTGAATACTAAGCGGTCGCTCAGCAGTCGTGCCGGCGCCGCGATCCAAGGGCGAGGAGAAGCAGCATGTCCACCACCGAGCAGCGTGTCGCCGTCGTGACCGGGGCGGCGCGGGGCATTGGCGCCGCGAGCGCGGTACGTCTGGCGGCCGAGGGCCGGGCGGTCGCCGTACTCGACCTGGACGAGGCGGCCTGCGCGGAGACCGTCGGCGCGATCACGGCGGCCGGCGGCAAGGCCCTGGCCGTCGGCTGCGATGTCTCCGACGCCGCCCAGGTGGAGTCCGCCGTCGAGCGCGTCGCCGCCGAACTCGGCGCCCCCACCGTCCTCGTCAACAACGCGGGCGTGCTCCGCGACAACCTCCTCTTCAAGATGAGCGAGTCCGACTGGGACACGGTCATGAACGTGCACCTCAAGGGCGCGTTCCTGATGTCACGCGCCTGCCAGCGGCACATGGTGGACGCCTCGTTCGGCCGGATCGTCAACCTGTCGTCCAGCTCGGCGCTCGGAAACCGCGGCCAGGCCAACTACGCCGCGGTCAAGGCCGGACTCCAGGGCTTCACCAAGACCCTGGCCAAGGAGCTCGGCAAGTTCGGCGTCACCGCCAACGCCGTGGCCCCCGGCTTCGTCGTCACCGACATGACCGCCCAGACCGCCGCCCGTGTCGGCATGGGCTTCGAGGAGTTCCAGGCGGCGGCGGCCACCCAGATCCCGGTCCAGCGGGTCGGCGTCCCCGACGACATCGCGAACGCGATCGCCTTCTTCACGGGCGAGAACGCCGGATTCGTCTCCGGCCAGGTGCTGTACGTCGCCGGCGGACCCCTCAACTGAACCGGAGAGTGACGGACATGACGCAGCAGCCGAAGGACACCGGCCGGCCCGACAGCGGCAAGGTCGCACTGATCACGGGCGCCAGCCGCGGTATCGGATACGGCATCGCCGAGGCGCTCGTCGCCCGCGGCGACCGGGTGTGCATCACCGGGCGGGGCGAGGACGCCCTCAAGGAGGCCGTGGAACGGCTGGGCGCGGACCGGGTGATCGGCTTTCCCGGCAAGGCCCACGACGAGGCGCACCAGGCCGCCGCGGTCGAGCGCACCATGGAGGAGTTCGGCCGCGTCGACTACCTGGTGAACAACGCGGGAACGAATCCCGTGTTCGGCCCCATGGCCGAGCTGGATCTGGGCGTGGCGCGCAAGGTCTACGAGACCAACGTCATCTCGGCCCTCGGCTTCGCCCAGCACACCTGGCGCGTCTGGCAGAAGGATCACGGCGGTGCGATCGTGAACATCGCGTCGATCGCCGGGGTGTCGGCCTCGCCGTTCATCGGGGCGTACGGGATGAGCAAGGCGGCGATGGTCAATCTGACCCTCCAGCTCGCCCACGAGTTCGCGCCGGGCGTGCGGGTCAACGCCATCGCGCCCGCCGTGATCAAGACCAGGTTCGCGCAGGCGATCTACGAGGGCCGGGAGGCGGAGGCTGCGGCCTCCTATCCGCTGGGGCGACTGGGCGTTCCGGAGGACGTCGGCGGCGCCGCGGCCTTCCTCACCTCGGACCAGTCGGACTGGATCACCGGCCAGACGCTGGCCGTCGACGGCGGAATTTTCCTCAATGCTGGTGTGCACTGACACGTTTTGTCGGTAAATGCTTCAAGTGCCCCATCGGACCTGCATATTGAACCGATGGGGCGCTGCGGTATGGTCGGCCGACTCGTGGCTGAACAAGGAGCGTGCACGTGTTCAACCGGACCAGTCTGCAGGCCGCTGCAGCCCTCGCGTCCATATCCCTGCTGGCCGGGTGTGGCCTGTTCTCGTCGGACAGTGCCGGAGGGGATCAGAAGATCACGGTCGGTACCACCAGTGAGCCGAGCACGCTCGACCCGGCCGCCGCGTGGGACAACTCGTGGGAGCTGTACAGGAACGTCTTCCAGACCCTGGTCGCGTTCCCCACCGGCAGCACGACTCCACAGCCCGACGCCGCCGACAACTGCAAATTCACGGACTCGACCAACAAGGTCTACCGCTGCACGCTCCGCGAGGGGCTGACGTTCTCGAACGGCCACGAGCTCGACGCCGACGCCGTCAAGCACTCCTTCGACCGCATCGTGAAGATCGACGTGAACGGTGGTCCCAACGGACTCCTCGCCTCGCTCGACGATGTCACCTCCGACGGCGAGCTGACCGTCACGTTCAACCTGAACAAGCCGGACGCCACGTTCCCGTTCGTGCTCGCCGCCCCCGCGATGTCCATCGTGGACCCCGAGGAGTACCCGGCCGACAAGCTCCGCGAGGACGGCAAGCTGACCGGTTCCGGGCCCTACACCCTTGAGTCGTACACGCCCGGCAGCAACGCCGAACTGGCCGAGAACGCCAGCTACAAGGGCTTCGCCGACCGTAAGAACAAGGCCGTCAAGATCCAGTACTTCCAGGACTCCGACAAGATGTTCGGAGCCCTCAAGAAGAAGGAGATCGACGTCATCTACCGAGGTCTGACCTCGGAGGAAGTCGTCGAACTCGAACAGAAGAAGGAAGAGAACGACCACCTCCAGCTGATCGAGACGGTCGGCGCCGACATCCGTTACCTGGTGTTCAACCCCAAGGACGAGTCGGCGGCGAAGCTGCCCGTACGGCAGGCGGTGGCCCAGGTGGTCGACCGTGACGCGCTGGTGGCCAAGGTCTACCAGGGCACGGCCGAGCCGCTGTACTCCATGGTCCCCAAGGGCATCTCGGGGCACGCCACGAGCTTCTTCGACGAGTACGGCGACCCGGACGTCGACAAGGCGCGGACGATCCTTCAGGACGCCGGCATCGACACCCCCGTGCCGCTGACGCTCTGGTTCACGACCGACCGGTACGGCTCCGGCACGGTGGCCGAGTTCGCGGAGCTCAAGCGCCAGCTCGAAGCGTCCGGCCTCTTCAAGATCACGCTGAAGAGCAAGCCGTGGAAAGACTTCCAGGCGGGCTTCCAGAAGGGCGAGTACCCGGTCTTCGGCCGTGGCTGGTTCCCCGACTTCCCGGACCCCGACAACTTCGTGGCCCCCTTCGTCGGCAAGAACAACGCGCTCAGCACTCCTTACGAGAGCCCCGAGATCACCACGGAGCTGCTGCCGCAGTCGCGGCGCGAGAGCGACCGCGGGGCGGTCATCCAGCAGTTCGAGCGCGCCCAGGAGATCTTCGTCGACGACGTCCGGCTGCTGCCGCTGTGGCAGGGCAAGCTCTACGTCGCGGCGTCGGAGGAGATCAGCGGCGGCGAGCGGGCGCTCGACCCGCAGACGGTCATGCAGCTGTGGGAGTTCGGGCGCAAGGCCAGCTGGTAGTCGCGGCGGCCGCGATTGTCAGTGGTCACCGGTAGGTTCAGCGGTGGACCAACTGATCGCTTACCGGAGGTTGTTGACGTGACCGACACCGACATGCTGCCCGAATCCTGGCGCGGCGTCCTCGGCGGGGAACTGCAGAAGCCCTACTTCAAGGAGCTCACCGAGTTCGTCGAGGAAGAGCGGTCGAAGGGGCCGGTCTACCCCCCGCGCGACGAGGTGTTCGCAGCGCTGGACGCCACGCCGTACGACGAGGTGAAGGTCCTGGTCCTCGGCCAGGACCCGTACCACGGCGAGGGGCAGGGACACGGTCTCTGCTTCTCGGTGCGGCCCGGTGTGCGCACGCCTCCCTCCCTGCGGAACATCTACAAGGAGATGAAGGAGGAGCTGGGCCACCCGGTGCCGGACAACGGATATCTGATGCCGTGGGCCCAGCAGGGTGTGCTGCTGCTCAACGCCGTTCTGACGGTCCGGGCCGGCGAGGCCAACTCGCACAAGGGCAAGGGCTGGGAGCAGGTGACGGACGCGGTGATCCGCGCCGTGGACGCCCGCCCGGACCCGGCGGTCTTCGTCCTCTGGGGTGCCTACGCGCAGAAGAAGCTGCCGCTGATCGACGAGAGCCGGCACGTGGTGGTGAAGGGCGCGCATCCCTCGCCGCTGTCGGCGAAGAAGTTCTTCGGCTCGCGTCCGTTCACGCAGATCGACGAGGCGATCGCGGCGCAGGGACACAAGGCGATCGACTGGCGCATCCCCGACCTGGGCTGACCCGGCCCCCGCCGCCTCCGCCGCGCGCGGCGCGGCCCGCGCGGGCACCTGCCCGGTGGCCCGCGCCGGGCGGGTGAGCCTGTGCGGGATTGCCGTTCCCTGCGGTTAGCGTCGGGCGGACGGGATCGACCGGACGGGCGCGGGAGGCGGCGGCGATGGGGCAGCGCGAGGTGTCGGAGGACGGCGTCCTGACCAGGATCGGGCAGGCGGTCATGCTGCTGCACGGCGGTGACCGCGAAGAGGCGCGCAATCGGTTCGGCGAGCTGTGGACCGAGATCGGCGAGTCCGGCGACGCGCTCCACCGCTGCACGCTCGCGCACTACATGGCGGACACGCAGGACGACCCCGGCGACGAACTGGCCTGGGACCTGCGCGCGCTGACCGCCGCGGAGGGACCGGCCACGGTGCCCGCCTCGCCGGCGGTGCGGGCGTTCTATCCCTCGCTCCATCTCAACCTGGCCGCCGACTACATGAAACTCCAGCGCCCGGACGCGGCGCGCCTCCACCTCTCCCGGGCCCGCGCGGCCGTGAACGCGCTCGGGGACGACGGGCACGGGAACGACGGCGTACGAACCGCGATCGGGCGGCTGGAACAGGAACTGCTGGACGACTAGGCAGGGCCGAGGGTGCGGGCCGGTGTTCACGGGGCGGGGTGGTCGCCGTACGTCTCCCGGCAGACGCGGCTCTGCGTGCTGTCCGGCGCCCAGCCGC